>DATAVA010000020.1:0-68984 GCA_036267975.1 Steroidobacteraceae bacterium
TCGACAAAGCCCAAACCATGCTTCCGCTGGTTTTCCGCATCCTTGGCCGGATCCCACTCAAAGCTTGGCACCATGGCGGGAAAGTGTAGCGTAGATATGGCCTACTCACCATACCTTTATATGGCTACTCGGAGGTCTAACTACTTATTAGAGGGTTCCGCATAACCGACATATCCGGCGTCATATCCGGACGTCTGTGTGATATATGCACGCTTCCGTCTTGTATAACCCCATGTTTCGCTTAGTGCCGCGATGAAGTCAACTATCGAAGCCTAAGTCGATTGCATATCCGACTTTCGGCATCGGGTGACCGCGATGCGGCGAACATGGCGTCGCCGCTCGCGGAGTCCGCTTACTGGGATTTCACGCCGCGTGCGACTGCGCGGACTCGGCACCGGCTGCTTCGAACTCCAGCACGCCGGCGACGCCATGAATGGTGGCCGCGATGCGCACCGCGCTTTGCACGGCTTCGCGGGTCACGCCGTGTTGACGCAATTGGCGCTCGTGGGAGGCTACGCAGGTTCCGCAACCATTGATGGCCGACACGGCCAGCGACAGCAGCTCGAAGTCGACTTTGTCGATGCCGGGGTTGGCGAGCACGTTCATCCGCAGGCGCGCCGGCATCTGCTTGTATTCGGCGTCCTCGACCAGATGCAGAAAACGGTAGTAGATGTTATTCATCCCCATGACGGCCGCGGCGGCGCGGGCCGCAGTCAGGTCGGCCGGCGCGAGGTGCGCGGCCGCGAGTGCCTCGAGGTTGCGAGCCAGCGGCACATGCCGGGAGGCGATGGCCGCGGCGACCGCAACGGCCCAGATCTGACGCTCGGTCAGGCCTGGTGCTCCGGTGGTGCCAAGGACCGAGCCCAGGTTCAAGCGCAGGTCGCGGGCGTAGTCCGGCAACGAATCGCGAATGGTATCCAATGAAGTCATCTCCGCTCTCCTTCGTTAGGCGGCCTGCAGGGTGTCATCGCCCTTCTGCCAGTTGCAGGGGCACAGCTCATCGGTCTGCAATGCGTCGAGTACGCGCAGGACTTCCTGAGGATTGCGGCCGACGTTCAGGTCCGTGACGTAGGCGAAGCGAATGATGCCCTGCGGGTCGACAATGTAGGTCGCGCGCTGCGCCACACCGGCTTCCGCATCCAGAATGCCCAGCGCCGTGGTCAGTTCGCGCTTGACGTCGGCGAGCATCGGGAATGGCAGATCCTTCAACTCTTCCTTCTCGCGCCGCCAGGCGAGGTGCACGTACTCGGAGTCGGTGCTCGCGCCGAGCAGCTGGGCATCGCGTGCGCGGAATTCCTTCTCCAATTTGCCGAATGCCGCGATTTCGGTCGGACACACGAACGTGAAGTCCATGGGCCAGAAGAAGATCACGCGCCACTTGCCGGCGTGCGTCGCACTGTCGATGCTCTGGAATGCCTTGCTCTGATCGGTCGAAATGACGGCATTGAGCCGATACTCGGGAAACTTCTTGCCAATACCCAACATGATGGTGCTCCTGAGGAAATATGCTTCTGAACGATGCGATGGAGCAATTCTGGGTGCGCGGACGGCACATATCCAATCGATTGACTTTATACTATCGATAGACGCTCTGTATCGGAGGAGACATGTCGGATATCAAGCTCAAGGACTTGCGCTACCTGGTGACCGTGGCCGATACCGGCCATTTCGGTCAGGCCGCCGAGCGCTGCTTCGTGAGCCAGCCGACCCTGTCCGCGCAGCTGAAGAAGCTCGAGGAGTATCTGGGGGTGAAGCTCATCGAACGCCATCCGCGCCGTGCGACGCTGACCCAGGCGGGCGAACAGATCGTGGCCCGGGCGCGCGTGATCCTGCGCGCCAGCGATGAGGTGGTCACGATTGCGCACACTTACCGGGATCCGCTCGCGGGGCGGCTGAAGGTCGCGATGATTCCGACCGTCGGGCCGTACGTCCTGCCGCGGGTCGCGCCGGTCGTGCGCCGGCAGATGCCGCGGCTGGATCTGCTGCTGTTCGAGTATCAGACCGCTGCGATTCTGGCGAAGGTGCATGCCGGTGAGATCGATGTCGGGGTGCTCGCGCTGCCCATCGAGCATGAGGGGCTGGCAAGCCGCAAACTCTACGACGAAGACTTCGACGTGGCACTGCCGGAGAACCATCCGCTGGCGAAGCAGGCCACTGTGCGGATTGCGGATCTGGCCGATGAGACTTTGCTGCTGCTCGAGGAAGGCCATTGCCTGCGCGATCAGGCGCTGGAGGTGTGCAGTCGGATTTCGCTCCAGGAGCGCCAGGATTTTCGCGCGACGAGCCTCGAAACACTGCGCCAGATGGTCGCCGCAGGAGCCGGCGTGACGCTCATGCCGCAGCTCGCCAGTCGCGGCGCCTATGGCAGCGCAGGCGGGGTCGTCATCCGGCCCTTGGTGCGACCCACGCCGCACCGACAGGTCGGCGCGGTGTGGCGCAGGTCCAGCGCGCGCTTGGCGGCGATTGATGCCTTCTGCAACGTCCTGGTCAAGAACGCGAAGTGAGCTGTGCCGCACAGCGGGCCGTCGGCCCGGCCGGCTCCTGCTCTGGCATAATCTGATGCTCACGCCAGCGCTTTTAGGGAGCCGCCAATCCATGACCGCCACCGCCCGGCCCCCGCTTCTGCTGGCCCTCGTTTTGATGGCGATCTGCCTCGCGCCGCAAGTTGGCCTTGCCGCCGACAGCAACCTGGTAGTGGCGGGGGCCTGGATACGCCAGCCACCGCCTGGATCGGATGTTGCCGCGGTCTACCTGTCACTGCAGAACATCGGCAAGACCACCGTCAGGTTGACCGGCGTGGAGTGTCCGCTGGCCGGCATGGCGATGCTGCATGAGTCGGTGGAATCCGGCGGCCAGTCGCAGATGCGCGCACTCACTTCGGTAGCGCTGGCGCCGGGCGCGAGCGTGGCATTCACGCCGGGATCCAAGCACATCATGCTGCACGGCCTCACGCGTCCGCTGCAGGTCGGCGAACGCGTGCCGATCGTGCTGCTGTTCTCCGGTGGCATCCGGCTGCACGTGCAGGCATTGGTGCGACCACTCGGGGCGAGCTGAGCGCGGGCGTACCGTCCAGCGAGCACCATCCATGCGACTCGACGGCGCCTCCGAGCACATCACGCCCTACGACAGGCTCGCGTTTTCGGACGTACAGGCACAGGCGCTGCTCGCCAGTGGCGAGCATCGCCAGGAGCTCACGGCATTCTTCGGCGAACGAGAATACGGACAGTTGCAGTACCTGGCGCAACGTGCCGCGAAGTCCGCCACCACCGCCCACGCCGGCCGCGTGCTCATCATTCCGGGCATCATGGGTTCACAGCTGGGCTTTGATCGCCCGGCCCCGCAGCCGCCGGACCTGTTGTGGGTGGACGCGGTCGACATCGGCGCAGGCAGATTGCGGGCGTTGCGAATCGATGCGGCGGCGCCGGTTCGCACCATGGGCGTGGTGCTGTTCTCGTATCTGCGGCTGCGGCTGCACCTGGTCGCCAGTGGTTTTGATGTGGCCTGCATCGACTACGACTGGCGACTGGGGATCGACGTGCTGGGCAAACAACTTGCGCTGCGTATCGAGGCCGAGCCGCATGCGCACCTGCACCTGGTCGCGCACAGCATGGGTGGTCTGGTCACTCGGGCAGCGCTGTCGTCGCCAGCGCGGCGCAAGGTGCGGCAGGTCGTGCTACTGGGCTCGCCCAACGAAGGGTCGTACGCCGGCGTGCAGGCGGTGCGCGGCACCTACCCGGTGGTACGCAAACTCGCGCAGCTCGATGCGCGTACCAGCGCCGAACAGCTCGCCGAGGAAGTATTCAACTCCTTCCCGAGTCTGTATCACCTGCTGCCCACTCCCGGGCATACCCGACCCATCGACTTGTTCGATGCCGAGCAATGGCCGCGTCAGGGCCCGCGTCCGCGCCCGGAACTGTTGCGTGCGGCATGGGCGAGTCGTGCCGGCCTGGCGCCGGCGACCGAACGGTATTCGGTGGTGATCGGGACGGGACAACCGACGGTCACCGGCATCGAACGGGTCGACGATGAGTTCATCTACACGCTCACGCCGCACGGCGATGGCACGATCCCCGTCGTCAGCGCGCGGCTCGCGGGCGCGCAGACGTATTACGCGGCCTGCGCGCACAGTGAACTGACCCGCGATCCGCTGATCGCGAATGCCGTCGCCGATATCCTGAAGTCGGGCAGGACGCGGCGCCTGGCACCGCGTTGGTCACCCCGCAATCGCGCCGTGGGCCGCATCAGCGATTCGGACTTGCGCCTCACGCGCACCGAAAAGGTCGACCTGACCACGCTCGACCCGGACGCACGGCGCGCCTTCATGCAGACCTTGAACGAACCGCCACCGCTGCGGCTACGCACGCCCGGGCGCTGAGCCGCTGCAACTTTCGGGCGCCACCGGTGTTCTGGAGGCACCACCCACCGCCATTGCTCCTCAGGAGTGCCGCCTTGAACGCCTACTTGTTGCGCCGCAGCGTCTTTGGCCTCGTCGCCACTGCACCGATCATCCTGATGGGCATCATTCTGGCCGCTGCGGCGAACCCCGCGTGGGCGGATGACGGCTCGGTAGTGACCGTGAACGGCACGATCCACGTGAGCGGGCTGCACGGCGACGTGCGCAGCCTGAATCGGAACGTTGAAATCGAAGGCTCACAATACCCCAGTGATCTCACCACGACCAATGGTGGAATCTTCGTCGACCCCGGCGAAAAAGCCGGCAGGATCACCGCCGTCAATGGCGGCATCCATGTCGGTTCGGATGCGACCGTCGGCCAGGTGACGACGGTGAACGGCGGCGTCACGCTGGGGACGGACGCGACGGCGCAGTCCGTGCACACCGTGAACGGATCGATCGATGTCGGCGCCGGCACCCATATCAAGGGCGAGGTGCGCACCGTCAATGGCGGCTTCAACCTGGGGCAAGGTGTCGACATCGCCGGTGACCTGTCGAATTTCAACGGCAGGATGCACCTGGTGGGCGTACACGTCGGCGGCTCGGTCAAAACGGCCAACGGTGACATCTATGTGGGACCGGGTTCGCGCATCGACGGCGGTCTGCTCGTGTACGACAACAAATTCAATCATGGCTTCGACAATTGGTTCACGCGCCTCATTTTCGGGACCAACGATGGTTTCGGGCAGCACGTGCCGATGATCATCATCGCGCCGGGAGCAGTCGTTGCGGGCACTTTGCATTTTGACCGGGACGTGAAGCTCTACGTGAGCAGTCGCGCAAAGATCGGTCCGGTAGAAGGGGCCACGCCGGGTTCCTATTCGGGAGAGTGACCGCAGCGCGACTCATTCGTGCTTTGCGCGGGCGGCGCGGACGTCCGCGGCGGCCACCGCGCTTGCCGCATGGCCCCAGCTGTTGCGCACATAAGTGACGACGGCGGCAACCTGCGCGTCGTTCAGCTGCCGCCCGAATCCCGGCATCGCCGGCGCCGTGGGTTCCGCGCCGGTCGCCGCCGTTTGCGCGCCGTGCAGTACGACGTGCAGCAGCGAAGTCGGTTCTCGTGATGCTATCGAGTCCGAGCGCACGAGGTTCGGAATCAGATACGGCACACCACTGCCGTCGGGCTTGTGGCAGGCGGAACATAGATCCGAGTAGATCGCAGCACCGGCCACCATGGCAGGGTCCTGCGCCGAGAGCGCAGTGTGGTGGGCCGTCGTACCAGGCTGATCCTTCAGGTAGGTGGCGATTGCCGTCAAGTCCGCCTCGGTGAGCTTCGCGGTGGAATCCGTGACCACCTCGGCCATTGGACCGGCGGCGGCGGCAAATTGATTGTGGCCCGTCTTCAGGTAGGCAACGATATCGTTGGACGACCAGTCGGCAATACCGCGCACGGCATCAGCCGTGATATTGGGCGCAAACCATCCCTGCTGCGAATCGCCATGGAGGCTCTGCTGCGTCTTGTCGCCCCCGAGCAAGCCCTTGGGTGTATGGCAGGCCCCGCAGTGTCCGGCGCCCTGCACGAGGTAGGCGCCGCGGTTCCAGCTGTCGGACTTGCCATGGTCCGGCTTGAATTCGCTGCCATCGAAATACAGCGCGTTCCACACGCGCATGACAATGCGTTCGCGAAACGGAAACGGCAGACGGTTGGTCGCAACGTGCTGGTGAACGGGCGCAACACTCTTCAGATAGGCGTGGATCGCCTGCACGTCATCCGGGGTCAGGGTCACGAAATACGGATAGGGCATGGCGGGGTACAAGCGCTTGCCATCCGCCCTGATTCCCTGCCGGATTGCCGCTTCGAACTGCGCATCGCTCCAGTTGCCGATGCCGGTCTCGGCGTCTGGGGTGATGTTCGCGGCCACCACCGTGCCGAACGGAGTGTGCACCGGCCGCCCACCCGCAAATGGGCGGCCACCCGCCGGATCGGTGTGGCAGGCGCCGCAGTCTGCCGCCAGCGTCAGGTAGCGGCCGCGTTGGATGTCATCGAAGTGATCCGAATCACCTCCCTGCGCGATGACGCACGCGCTGAGCAGCAGCGCTCCAGCGGTGATGAGCGCGCGCCACAGTGCGTGTGTCGTGCCTTCAGGCATGCAGGAGTGCGCCCGGATTCTTCAGATAACGCGTGCGAATGGCGTGGGCCGACCACAGGGCCAGCGCGGCCAGCGTGCCGGTGGGGTTGTAGCCGGCATTTTGCGGGAAGGCGCTCGCACCCATGACGAACAGATTCGGCACGTCCCAGCTTTGCAGATACGGATTGATCGCGCTGGTGCCCGGGTCCGTGCCCATGATGGCACCGCCGCACAGGTGCGTGGTCTGGTAGTCCGTGATGTCATAAGGACCTTTGCGATACTTCCTGTTCACGGTATGCGCGCCCATCGCCTGGAAAACCTCGGCGAAGCGGTCGGTCAGGAATGCATTCTGTTTGATCTCGTTCTCATGAAAATCCATCGTGATCCGGATCAGGGGGCGTCCGAATCGATCCTGGTAGGTCGGATCACGGTCGAGATACACGTCGCGATAGCTGTACATGCTGCCGTGCACCCCCGTACCTGGTTTGAGCGCACTCAGGTAGTTGTCGCGCACGGCCTGCTTCCACTGCCCACCCCAGCGGGGCGTGCCGGGGGGCACCGGGGTCGACTCAATGGGCCGCCCGTTGGTCTGCACCTGACCCATGTAACCCCCGCCTACGAATCCATGCGGGCCGTGATCGAAGTTATCGCCGTTGAATTCATCGATGCACATGCCGATGGCACCGGAGGCGATGAACGGGTTGAAGTTGAATTTGGACTTGTCGAAGAAGCTCTCGACATCGGAGATGGTCTGGTGCGTGAAGTTGCGTCCGATCACGCCCTTATTGGCCTGCGGGTCATAGGGCGCCCCAATGCCCGACAGCAGCAGCAGCTGTACATTGAAGATGGTATACGCGGACAGAATCACCAGTTCCGCGGGCTGTTCCCATTCCACGCCACTGCTGTCGATGAAGGTGACCCCGGTCGCGCGCTTGCCCGACGCATCCACGTTGATCCGCGTGACCTCGCATTGGTCGCGCGCGGAGAAGTTCGGCTTTCGCACCAGGACCGGCAGGAGGGTGGTCTGGGGGCTTGCCTTGGAGTAGTTCGCACAGCCGAACCACTCGCAGAATCCGCAGTAGGTACAAGGACCCATGCGCACGCCCAGCGGATTGGTGTAGGCCTGCGAGAGGTTCCCGGACGGCTGCGGGAAGGGTTTGTAGCCCATCTCCCTTGCAGCCTTCGCGAACAGCGTATGACTGAAGGGCTGCGCCTGTGCCGGGGTCGGATAGGGTCGCGAGCGGGGGCCCTCGAACGGGTTGCCGCCCGCCTGGATCTGGCCGTTCAGATTGCCCGCGGTGCCGGAGGTGCCGCACAGATACTCGAACCTGTCGTAGTGCGGCTCGAGCTGCGCGTAAGTGACACCCCAATCCTGAATGCTGATGTCCTGGGGCAGAAAGCGCGCGCCATAGCGTTGCGTGAGATGGCTCTTGAGCACGAAATCCGACGGCAGAAAGCGCCATGTCTCCGCATTCCAGTGCACGCCCCCGCCGCCCACGCCGTTTGGCGGCATGAATGCACCCCACGTGCGGATGGGCAGCGCGCTCTGGTTCATCCTGTTGCGGAAAGTGAAGGTCGTCTGGCTGGGCTGCAGGAACAATTCGTGACGAATGCGGTAACGCAATTCGTCCTGGACCGTATTGGGTGCAAAGTCATCCGCGGTGTTGCGCCAGGGACCACGCTCGATCGCGACGACATCGAGTCCCTCGTCAGTGAGTTCATTGGCAAGAATCGACCCGGTCCATCCCAGTCCGATGATGACGACGTCCTTCGCAGGCAGGCGGCGCGGCGCATTCACGACGCCACACTCACTTCGGCGTCCATTCGGGCCGACCCTCGATACTCACGGGGGGATACGGATAGCGTTCGTTATGGCGCGACACCCACTCCCGATAGTCGTAGCGCGCCCCGGGAAAGCCGATCATCTTCCAGGCACACATGTCGCGATTACCGCCGTGGATGGGATCGGCAAAGAAGCCCTGCTGCACGTCCTTCAGCACCTGCTCGAAGAACAGCTTGCCATCGACGCCCTTGAGTTCGAGTGTGCTGCTCTCGAGCCGATGCAGGATATCGTTCTGCTGCTCAGCTGCCAGTTCCACCCAGCGCTTTTCGCCGGGCAGCGTGCGGCTTTGGCGATTCAGGGCTGCGAGTCCCGCCCGGTAGAGTTCCGCAGGCGTCTGCGAACTCTGCGGTCCTTGCTGCTTGGTGCCTTTCAGGAAGGGCGGCTGCTCGTAGAGTCCCGCGAGTCGCCCGTACGGCCCCGCCAATTGGCGGTCGATGAAGACCGCACATCCCGCATCCTTGCCCCCCGGGGTCTGCGCATCGGGCGGAATGATGCGGTCCGCGAGCACTTCCACCGCAGCAGCTTCCTCGGCAGAGAAATATTTCCACCCGCCCGCAGTGACCGGGTCCGGATAGGCGCTGCTGCTGGGTTCCCACGGCAGATGACCGGCGATCAGTCCAGCACGGGCGGCAGGTTCACTGGCCAGCACCAGCGCGGTTCCGGCCAATACATCCCGTCGACGAATTCCCGCCATGCGCCCTCGTCCAGTGATCGACGTTAGTTTCTGCCCTGGCAACCATGAGCGGATGTCGGCGCCGATACAGAACTGACGTAGGACAAAGCGTGCTTGGAGCTTCGGGATTGCAGGGGTCGGAAGGACCGCCTGTCGATCCGAACTACGCCACGCGCATGGCGGCAATGACCTGCAGGCGTGCGGCGCGAACTGCCGGGAAAATGCTTCCCAGAATCGCGAGCACCAGCACCCACGTGAATCCAAGCAGAACGAGCTGCGGTGATACCACGCACCGGTAGACGATATCGTTCTTCATGACCTCTCGCCCGTCGAACAGCATCCAGGCCAAGGCTGCGCCCAGCAGGGCGCCGCAGCCTGCGAGTGACAGCGCTTCGAACACGATGGATCCCGCGACCGCGACGGCCTCGTAGCCGACGCCACGCAGAATGGCCATCTCGCGCGTGCGTGCACTGACCACGCCGTACAGAATGTTCACCGAGCCGAACAGCGCGCCGATTGACATGATGGCTCCAGCGAAGAAAGCCATGGCGGTGAAATACTGGGATTGGTCTGCCGCCAGCAGACCATTGTATTCGAGTTGTGTCTGCACCGAGACGTGCAGCGCTGGGTTGGTGGTGAGCCAGCGCTTGAACGCCGCAAACTTGGCCGGATTTTCGAGCTTGACGTGCACGCTGCCCAGCGCGGACTGGTGTGTTATCAGGGTCGCGAGCGTGTCGGCATCGCCGAAGAGCTCATCGCCCGTCACGCCCGCCGCTTCAAAGGCGCCCACGATCGGCCATGTTCCATTACGCATGATCACGGAATCGCCGACTTTCAGCCCGAAACCGTGCTCGGCAGTGGTACCAATGACCAATTCCTGCCGGCCGGATTCGAACATACGTCCCGAGACGACCCGCAGCGGCGCCCTCATCGCAAGGCCGGCAGCCTTCATGCCACGCACATGCAAGGCGCCGCCGGAGAAAACGTGCTTCGTTGGTTGAACGTAGAGGGACAGCTCCGCATCGCCCAAGAGGTTGCCTTTTCGATCCCGGGCTATACCGGGCGCGTCCAGGATGGTTCCAATCTGCGATCTGAGGATGCCACTGCTCGCCTCGAACCCGTTTTGAGCAGGCAATACAATCGCCAGGTCCGGCGCGGTGCCGGCGCGGAATTCGCGATTGATACCGGCCGTCACTGACAACGTCGACACCAGAACGCAAGCGACGACGGCCATTGAGAGAACGATGGTCAGCGCAGTCGCAATGCGCTCCCGCAAGGTGGAAACGCTAAGCAGCGATAGCACCACGCTTTGACGGACAAGCGCCATAACTAGCGCGCGGCCAGGGCGTCAGGGACGCTCTGGTGCCGCAGCTTCAGAAGGGGAATGACGCTACTCGCGGCCGCCAACAGCAAGGCAAGTCCAAACGTCCACACCAGTACCAGTAGCCTTGGCATTGGAGCCGTCAGGAACGTAACCAGAACCTGCGGTAAGAAGTGTCTGCTCCATTGTTCCAACGCGCCGGCAAAAGCAGTGCTCACGGCCGCACCGAGAATGCAGGGAATCACGGCCTCCAGAAACACCAGATACACGAGGTGGACGTGGTGAAACCCTATCGTCTGCAGGATCGCGAACTCAGGTACACGCTCGCGAACCGAGCGGGCGGTCGCATTGCCGATCAGGAGCAGGATCATGGCCAGCCCCGCGCCGGCGATGGCAAACGTCAGCGCCGCCGTGCTGACACCGCGGTTGACATAGGTCTGTTCGTTTACGCGCTTGGGAATCGTCATCGTGGACATGCCGGAGTTGGCAAACTTCTGGTCGATCTCGCTGCTGATCTGCATGGCGCGGCTCCCATCCGTTATCGCCACTTCGTATCCGTATCCCCAGTTGCGCACGTCCAGGGGCGCGGCATTTTCAAAATATTGGAGATTGCCGAGAATGAATCCCTCGGGTCCCGATCGGTTCCAATCCTCCGGGACAATGCCGAGTACGTGAAACTCCCAGCTGTTCCCCCCGTCAAGCCGGCTTCCGGGTTCCGTAATGATGGTAAATGAATCATCCTTCGCCAGATGCCACTTCGCCGCTGCTTTCGCGCTGACGATGATTCCCAAAGGCATCGCAGACAGCTGGTTCCACAGTACCGGCGTTATCGGACCCTCGGACCAGACGGTCCGCATTCCGTCGTCAACGAATTCAACGCCGACGGTGTCGTGCGGGTCCACGTGGTACCCGGAAAACCCGTGGGACGCCGCCACTGCCACGACACCATCGATGCGCGCCAGCTGTGCGCCGAGGGCGAGCGGAAAATTGAACGGCGGAGCAAGATTGTGAAAGCGGGAGGTCACCCACAATCGATCCATCGGCGCACGTTCCACTATCTGACGTACCGTCAGATTGACGCCGATCATCACCGTGAGAAGCGTGAATGCAGCGGTGATCGCAAAGAACGTCAACAGGCATTCTGCAGGCTTGCGCCATAGCGCCGACCACACCAGTGGCAGGTACTTCATGCTGGCCTTTCATCCGCTCTTTACGTGCGATAAGGCGAGGCTGCTCAGACCCGACGGTAGCGCGGAAGCAGCAAGGGGTTCGCGAGAATGCAACGAACGGCGGGTCTCACGGCTCGACCGGTGATTTACGGCATACGAACGCAACGCACCATGCCCGTCGCACTATGTAGACCGCAGCGCTTCAACTACCGGCAGTCTGGCAGCGCGAAGGGCCGGGAGAAAACCGCCGATGACGGCCAGAATCGCGGCCGCGCTCAATACGAACAAAATCATCGGCACCGAAATGTGCAGCTCGAATATGGCACCGCCGCCGATGGCGCGCATTTTGTTGAACACCGCCCAGGCGATCGCGCTGCCGGCCATCGCGCCGATCATCGACAGAAAGACAGTTTCCAGAATCACTGACGATGCGATGGGCGCCGGGCTATAACCAATCGCTCGCAGGGTACCGATTTCGATCGTGCGGGCCTCCACGGCCGAGTACATGATTTGAACCGAGCCGAGAAGCGCGGCGGCGGCCATCATGCATCCGACGATGTAGGCAAGCATGGCGAAAAATCTTGTCAGACCGTAGGCAGAGCGCGCGAGATAATCAGACTGCCGTTGCGCCTGGACCGACAACGCCGGATTTGCGGCGAGCCATTGTTTGAATGTTTCGAATGCCGCGGGGCCCGTCAGAGCGACCAGTACCGAGCCGTATCCGGTCGTTCGTCTTGCCGATGATACTGTGTCGGCGTCCGCCAGCAGCTCGCTTTCGGTGGTGCTGCCGTTGGCCGAGAACTCGCCGACGATGGGCCACTCGCCATTCGGCAGGATCAGTTTCGTCCCGACCTTGAAACCAAACACTGCCTCTGCGGCTCTGCCTACAATCAGTTCCTGCAGCCCTTTGCGAAACATTCGCCCTGCGATGATTGAAAACTGTGGCCGCAGGGCGGTGCCGGCCGTACCAATGCCACGCAAGATTAGCGATCCTTCCGCGAAACCCTCAGCCGGAGGCAGGTAAGTAATGGTCTCCGCGCTGGCCAGGGGGTTGCCATCCGGTCCATTGGCGATTCCAGGAGCGTTCATTATCGTACCGATTGCACTTCGCGACAGCTCGTCGGTGTAGTCAACTTGCGCATCGATAGGCAGCACGATCGCATTATCCGCCATGGCACCTGCCACGATGGTTCGCGCGAGTCCCGCAGAGAGCGATAGCACGGCGAGGGAGACGCCCGCAACGCAACTCATCCCGATCACGATGACCAGAGATGATCCGAGCCGCTGCCGTAAGCTCAGGAAACCGATGCGACATGTAACAATTTGCTGACGCAGTATCATCGAACTCGACCATTAATTGCAGCCGCAACATCGAGTCTCCTGAGCAGCAGAACAGGCATGACAGATCCGGCAAAGGCGATCAGCAATGCCAGGGCGAGCGCCCACTCTAGGGTGGCCATTGTCACCGTGGCATGCGGCACGCTCGCCAAGGCTTGGGGAATGTATCGTTGGGGAACCGCGGCGAAGAGTGCCGCAAAGCCGGTACCCACGATTGCGCCCACGCAGCACGGGATCGCGGCCTCTACCCATACCAGCCACATCACGCCCGAATCGGTGTATCCCATGGCCTTGAGGGTTGCGAACTCAGGAATGCGTCGACGCACTGACTGGGCGATGGAGTTGCCGGTCAGGAACACGATCATGAACAACCCGGTTGTTCCAATCCCCCACGTCATGGATGCGAGTGATACCCCAGTCCGCACCATGGCTTCGGCGGCAGCCCTGGCAGGTATGCTCAAGGTCGGCGTACCTGAGTTGGCATACCGGTGATCTATTTGTCTGGCGATTGAAGCCGCACGCTTGGGGTCCTGCACCGCCACCCGGAAGCCATCGACATAGCCGCGGCTCGCGCGCGAACGGGCATTCTCCGTGTAGCGGTAATTTCCGAGAATCAGACCGCCCTCTCCCCAATCCGGTAGGTCCGGCAGAACCTCCACCACCTGGAACGCCCAGCTGGTGTTGCCGTCATCCCGAACGTCCCTGACCTGCCGCGCCCCCGTGGAGAGATGAAATACGTCGCCCCTGCGCAGTCCCAGATTCGCCGCAGCCCGCTTGGTGATCAAGACGCCGGTGCCGGCGGCAAATAATCCGCTCCACTGCGCTTGGCTGATGCGTGCTTCCGCCATGGAGATACGCATTCCCTCGTCCACGGTATTCACGCCTAGTCCATGGCGGGAATCGTTGTAGCGACCATTGAGCCAGCGAAACGCGCCGACTCCAGTGACGCCGTCAATGGACCTGATCTGTTCCTCCAGCGCGATAGGCAATCCGTAGCGGGTTTCAAAGCGCGCATTGACATATAGGCGGTCCGCGCGCACCGCATCAACGACACGGGTCTCGGTCGCAGCCAGCGCAATCATGAAGCCGAACAACGCGAAACCGGTCGTGACGGCCAGGAGGATGAGGACTGCTTCGGCCGGTCGTCTCAGCAGCGCCGATCGGATCAGCGGCCAATACTTCACGTCGTTTCGGCGCCGATGGAAACGCGTGCCACGCTCTGATCCTTACTGCGTGATCTTGATCCTTGCGCCATCGTGCAGCTTGGTGAAATCCCCGATCGCGACCGTGGCGCCGGGCGCAAGACCCGACAGTATCGTCTGCCCGGCGCTGCCCTTCTGGCCCAACAGCACGGCCTGGCGGTGAACCGTGTGACCGTCGATCACGAACACCGCGCCGTTGTCACCCTCGGTCTGCACCGCGTCCGTCGGCACGATGACGGCGGTGGCAACCGCGGTGGCGGAGGAATCGGCTGCGTTCGGCGAGGAGTCATCGACGAAGGACACGCGTGCACCCATTTCGGGAAGGATGCGCGCGTCCTTCTGCTTGAATGCCACGCGCACCTCCACCGTCGCTTTGGAACGATCCGCCGTCGGCACGATGGCGATGACCTCAGCGGGGATATGCCAATCCGGATAGGCGTTGAGCGTGATGGCGGCCGGTTGTTTCGCGTGCACGCGGCTGATGAAGTTCTCACTCACATCCACGTCGACCTCGAGCGAGTCCATGTCGACGATGGTGGCGATGCCGCCGCCGCCCGAGAACTGCGGCGAGACGATCTGTCCCGGCTGCGCGCTCTTGACCGTAATCACTCCGGTGAAGGGCGCGCGAATCACCGTGGTGTCCTCGTAGCGCTGGTTCACCGTGACGTTGGCCCGCGCCACGGCCAGATTCTCTTCTCCCACCAGTACGGCCTGCTGGGCTGCATCGTCACTGGATTTCGCCGTATCGAAGGCGTCCTGGCTGATCAGGCCCTCTTTGAGCTGGGCCTGATTGCGCAGGAAGCCGGGGTGAATATCGGCCGCGGCCATCTTGGCAGCGGTCAGTGCCGCCTCGGTCTGTTTGACCTGCGCCTGCGCTGCTTCCAGCGCCGCATGAGTGTTGGAATTATCCAGTCGCGCGATGACCTGCCCCTCCTTGACGACATCACCGGCCTGCACCAGGACTTCCTCGACCTTGTAGATGCTGTTGGCCGACACCTGAGCCTGGCGCAGCGCGACGACGTACCCGGAGGCATCCAGCAACGTGCGGCCCATCGAAGGCCCGGTCGAGGACGATTGCGCGGCCGTGGCAACGGCGCTACGGACGGGGATGGCATCGGTTGCCGCGTTGAGGTACCAGGCGCCTCCGCCGCCGGCCAGCAGCAACACGATGATTGCGATGCCCACCGGCCACTGCCAGCGCCGCGGTGCCGTGCGGGTGGCGGGGCCTTCGCCCCGGTTGATGCGCAGCCGTTCCAGTAATTCGGTTCGATCGTCCATAAATGCCCCTTAGGGATGCGTCGGCAAGACGCCGGCGTCCTTGCGATTCCACCAGCCGCCACCCAGTGCCTGAAACAGGGTGACGGTGTCGGTATAGCGACTTTGCAGCGCCCGCACGTACGCGAGGCGCGCCTGTTGATAGGCCTGCTGTGCGGTCAGCAGTGAGACGTAATTGGCGGTGCCGATGTCGTACTGCTTCTGGATGAGGTCCAGTCCCGCCTTCGCATCCGCAACCGCGTCATTCTGCGCATTCAGCGCCTGCGCATCATTATCGAGGGCCGTGAGCGTATCGGCGACGTTCTGGAATGCACTCAGCACGGTCAGCTGGTATTGCGCCTTGGCCTGGTCGAAGGTGTCGATCGCGGCGCGCCGCTTGGCCCGCAGCGCTCCGCCTTCAAACAGTGGCTGTGCAATCTGTCCACCGATGCTCCACGCATTGGAACCGGGCTCGAGCAGGCTGGCAAAGCGCAGCGCTTCACCGCCAAAGGATCCTTGCAGGGTCAACTGCGGCAGCATGTTCGCCGTCGCGATGCCGATCGCGGCGCTCGCCGCGTGCAGCACTGCAGCCTGGGCACGGATGTCCGGACGCTGCGCGACCAGGGAGGATGGCAGGCTCACGGGCAGTTCCTGCGGCAGCTTCAGGTCCGCCAGCTTCAGTTCCGGCGGGGTCACATCATGCGGAAAGCGCCCCGTCAGGATGGCCAGCTGATGCTCAGCCATGGCCTGCTGCTGCTGCAGGGCCGGAAGCGTCGCGAGCACCGAGGCGAGGCTCGCCTTCTGCTGCAACAACTCGGCATTGGTCTGGCTGCCCAGCTGCACCAGCCTTTGAATGACGGTGAGCTGCTTCTCCTCCAGCGTAATGATCTGATGCGTCGCATCCACCTGGTCGCGGGCCGCAGCGAGCTGGATCGCAGCAGAGGCAACGTTGAATGACAGGGTGAGATAGCTCGCCTCGAGCTGAAAGTTCTGCTGCTCGGCCTGCGCCAGCAGCTGTTCGCGCGTGCGGCGCTCCCCGCCGAACAGGTCGAAGGTGTAGGCGACGTTCAGATTGGCCGTATAGATATCCGTAAAGAATCCGGGAAAGCCCGGAGCAATGGTGCCGCCGCTGCTCTTTTCGCGCTCCGCGAACGCAGTGCCGGTGAGACTCGGGAGGAACGACCCGGCCTGTGCCCGGACATTTTCCTGGGCCGCGCGCAGGGCGGCCTGCTGGGCGGCGATATCCGGATAGTTGACCATCGCCTGGCCGATGAGTTCATTGAGCGTTGGTGAGCCGAACAGCGCCCACCATTCACCGGGCAGATCCTGACCGAATCTGAACCGTTGCGACTCGCCACCGACGACATCAGTGGACCGGGTGCTGCACGCGAGATCGCCGGGGATATACCCCTGCGTGGCCGGCGCCGGGGGCGCACGGAAATTCGGACCGACGGCGCACCCGGACAGCAGCAGCACCACAGTCATACCAACTCTTCGGCTCACCCGACGCCCCCCTTCCCTATGCGAAACATCGCTCAACTGCCCGCCGACCACGAAACCCCATCACGGTGCATGAGTCATGCCAGTCACGGTCTCGGCCGTAAGTGATTGTATGCATGGCGCCGTGGAGTTTCGCGACTTTGTGCGCCGGCTGTCGAACTGTCCGCCGGAGCGGACACCGGACAGTGCCGCGGACACCTTTGGGAGGGCTGCCACAATTTCCGCTACAGGCAGCCGGTGCCGAGGGAATGGCGGCTTACGGCGGGGAGTGTCCCGTTACGGCAAATAAGGTCGTGGGGGTGTCCGCGCTGAGGGGGATTTTGCCCGGCTTACCCCCGTTCATCTGCAGGAAGTAAGCGGTCAGCTGCAGGGGGGTATTGCCGTCGACGTGCGTCGGCGGGAAGGCGCCCATCGCATTGGCTACGCGAGCCACGTATTCCTGGGTCGACTTCGCGCCCCAATGCTGCATGAAGTGCGGCCCGACGAGCGGGGGTACCTGCTCCCCGTTCTGGTCGATGGTCTTGATCATGTTCTCGGGCAGCGTGTTGATGGCGGGCAGTTCCCCGGGCGCGCCGGTGCGGCCCTGCATGTTGAACTGATGACACAGTCCGCAGCTCGATTCGTACGCGACTTTGCCGGCCCGGGCTTGTTCGGCTGTGAACACCCGCGGCGCCGGAGTGGCTTCGCGGCCCGGATCCGTGGCGCAGGCGACTGCCATTCCACTCACAATCATCGTCAGCATGAAACCGCGAATCATGGTTGTTCTCCCGTTGCGCACCGGAGCCTAGGCCTACCCGTTCGTGGTTGCCGATGTTTGTAATGAAATGACGGAACGGCGGGATGAAGCCCGCATTTTCGGCAACGATCTCAGTGTTGTTTGATCAACAGCTCAGATCAGCGCGGCGGGGACGCTGGCAACGCATTCCGAGCCGCTCACGACAATCTGTTTGTAGCCCGCCGCGCGCGGCAGCAGCTGCCCGACATAAGCGCGCGCCGTGGCGAGTTTCGCCGCGTTGAATTCATTCGCCGCCTGCGCGGCATCGGCGCTGACGAGTTTCGCGGCACGCGCCATCAGCCAGCCGCCCAACACAAATCCGCACATCATCAGGTACGGCACTGCGACGGCCAGCGCGCGATCAGGTTGCGTCGCGCCGAGGCTCAGCAGGCTCACTGTGGTTTCACGCAGGTCATGCACCGCGGCATGCACGACACTGCGCATCACCTGCAGATCACCAGTGCCCTCGGCGGCAATTTCCTGTTCGATCTGCGCCAGCAGCGTCATCATCGCCGCGCCCTGGTCGCGCGCGAGTTTGCGCCCGAGCAGATCATTGGCCTGAATACCCGTGGTGCCTTCGTAGATCGCGGTGATGCGTACATCGCGCAGCCACTGCGCGGCACCGGTTTCCTCGATGTATCCCATGCCGCCGTGGACCTGGATGCCGGTGCTGGCGAGCTCCACGCCGAACTCCGTGCACCAGCCCTTGACGATGGGGATGAGCAGATCGCCCTGGGCCTGGGCCTGTGCGCGCACGGCCGGATCGTCGTGCGCTTCGGCCAGATCCAGCTGCCGTGCCGCATACAGGGTCAGTGCGCGCATTGCTTCGGTGCCGGCCTTCATCTCCAGCAGCATGCGCTTCACGTCCGGGTGATGAATGATGGGTGCCGGAGCGCCCTTGGTCGCGGCGCTATTGCGTCCCTGCACCCGCGTGCGCGCATAGTCCGCGGCCTGCTGGAACGCGCGCTCGGCGACGGCGTAGCCTTGCAGGCCCACCGCCAGACGCGCGACGTTCATCATGATGAACATGTATTCGAGCCCGCGATTGGCTTCACCGATGAGGTAGCCCACGGCGCCGTCGTGTTCGCCGAATGACATCACGCAGGTGGGACTGGCGTGAATGCCGAGCTTGTGCTCAATGGAGGCGCAACGCAGGTCATTGCGCGCGCCGAGTTCGCCGTTGTCGTGCACCAGGAACTTCGGCACCAGGAACAGCGAAATGCCGCGCACCCCTTCCGGCGCCCCCTCGATGCGAGCCAGCACCATGTGAATGATGTTGTCCGTCAGATCGTGCTCACCCCAGGTGATGAAGATCTTCTGACCGAACAGCCGGAATTCATCGACGGCCAGATCACCGCCCTGGGGCACGGCGCGGGTGCGGATCAGCGCCAGATCGGACCCGGCCTGCGGTTCGGTGAGCACCATCGTGCCGGTCCATTCGCCGGTCACCATATTCGGCAGAAAGCGTTCTTTGAGCGCCGCGGCGGCGGTGATTTCGAGGGCGTGAATGGCCCCGTAGGTCAGCATCGGGCACAGCTTGAAGGCGAGATTTGCGGAGGCCCAGGTCTCCTGCACGGCGGTCGCCAGCATCATCGGCGCGCCCTGACCGCCCAGGTGCGCCGGCGCCCGCAGCTGTTGCCAGCCGCCGGCGACGAACTGCTGATAGGCCTCGCGAAAGCCGCGGGCCGTGCGCACCCCCGCCTCGCTCCAGTGCGCCCCTTCCTGATCGCCGCTGCGATTGATGGGGTCGAGAACCCCCTCGGCGAACCGCGCCGACTCGCTCAGGACGGAATCGGCCAGATCGGCTGAATACTCGGCATGCGCGGGACAGCCCGCCAGCGGCTGCGGACCCAGCAGAACGTTCAGCACAAAGGACAGGTCCTTGAGCGGTGCGCGGTACATCACCCACCTCTTTCGGTCAGATCTGCGCCAGCGCCGGCACGACATTGGCGGCGAGAAAATCGACGAAGCACTGGACGCGGCTGTCGGCGCCCTGGGTCGCAGGGTACACCGCGTATAGAGGCATGATCTGCGGCAACTCCCAGTCAGGCAGCAGTAGCTTGAGCCGACCCGTTGCCAGCCCTTGCCGACACAGGAATTCGGGCAGCACGCCGATGCCGAGGCCGGCGGCCGTCGCCGCATGCAGCACGGCCGGATCATTCACTGCGAGCCGCGAGGTCACGCGGATTTCGGCGCGCATCGCGCCATGCACCACCGTCATGCGAAATTCGGGACCCTCGCCTTCCGGGGTGAGCAGGTCGTGCGAACGCAGGTCATCGGGCCGCTCGGGCGTGCCGCGCCGCTGCAGATACGCGGGGGTCGCGCACAGAATCGCGGGCGGTGAGCCCAGCAGCCAGTGCGCCATACCCGGCTCCTCCCCCGTGCCGGTACGGATGGCGACATCAACGCCCTTGCCGGAGGCAAAATCCAGGCCGGCCCCCTGCGACTGCAGATTCACTTCCAGCGGGATGTTCGGAAAGCTTTCCATGAAACGCGGCACCAGGGGCGCCAGCAAAATCCGGCCATAGGTGGGATCCGCCGCGACCCGCAGCGGCCCGGTGGGTGGCGCGAACCAGCGTTTGATCTGCAGGCGCGCAGCGTCCGCCTCATCGGCAAGGCGCCGCGCGTTCGGGTAGATCAGCTGACCCGCCTCGGTCAAGGACAGACGGCGGGTGGTGCGGTTCAGGACCCTCACCCCGAGGGCGGTCTCGAGGTCCGCGACCGCGCGGCTGACCGCCGCCTTGGGCACTCCAAGAGCGCGCGCCGCCGCCGAGAAGCCATTCAGCTCGACGACTTTCGACAGCGTCGCCAGTTGGGCAGGTAACCAGAACAGGCTCATATCAGTTCCAATTAGAGCTATTCAGGCCCATATTGTTTCACCATTGTGACATAAAAGTACAGGGAAACAGCGTGTAGAATCCGGCGCCTGCCGCTCACGCGAACCGATAACGAGGAGACCCCCGATGCAGATTTCCGTGTACACCATGACGGTCGAAGCCTTCCTGCCGCTGCTCGCAAACCTGTCGAAACAGCTGGACAAGGCCACCGAATTCGCGACCGCCAAGAAGTTTGACAGCGCGGTGCTGGCCAATGCGCGCCTGGCGCCCGACATGTTTCCGCTGATCAAGCAGGTGCAGCTGACCACCGATTTTGCCAAGAGCGGCACCGCCCGCCTCGCCGGGATCGATCCGCCGAAGTTCGAGGACAACGAACAGACGCTCGCGGAGCTGCAGACCCGTATCAAGAAGACCATCGACTTCGTCTCGAGCGTGAAGGCCGACAGCTTCAAGGGCGCCGAGGACCGCGACATCGTGATCCCGATGCGCGACACGAAGCTGGAGTTCAAGGGTCTGAACTACCTGCGCAACTGGGTGCTGCCGAATTTCTATTTCCACGCCACGGCTGCCTATTCGATCCTGCGTCATAGCGGCGTCGAGGTCGGCAAGCGCGACTTCCTGCCCGCCATCTGAGTTCGAAGGCGGCTCACCTGCGGGTGGGCCGCTCGCCAGGCCTACATGGCCTGGTTCATCCATCTCGCCGCTATCGCAATTCTGTCATCAGGCGCTAGCGCCGCTCCCTCGTTGCGCCCTTGCCGGATGAATTCAGGCTGCCGTAGCAGCGCGGCGGGGAACTTACCGGGGCCTACACGCTCAGAAAGCGTGCATGTCACAATCGACAAGGCAGCGCTATGTCGCCATCGTCATTGTAGGTGCGCTGCACATTTTGATCTTGGAGGTATTGATTCACGCACCGCGATCGCAGCGAGTCCCACCCGAAGATACGGTTTGGTCCACCCTGTTTTTTGTACCAGCCGCAATGCTTACCCGGCCAGTCAAGTCAGAGTCGCCGCATGCCGCCGCGGCGGCGCCGCGCCGATTGCCGGCACCCGCCGCCGAGGTGGCGCAAGCAATCACGATGGCTCCCGAGGCGACTCCTGCGCGGACCTCGATTGACTGGATGTCGGCACTGCAGCGCACGGCAGCCGACATGGCGTCACAGGGCGGCAGTGGCGATGCGGCCTTCAGCACGCCGCCACCCTCAAGTTCGCTTTGGGTGACTCACCATCACGCCTATGGCGAACAATACCAGCTGCAGACCGGGGAGACCGTGGTGTGGGTGAGCGACCATTGCTTCGTGATGTCGGAGCCGCAGCTGGCAGGTACGCCGAATGCATTTGCGCATGCGGCCTTGACGCACACGCAGTGCGAGCGCAATCCGGACGCAAAGGCAGATCTGTTCAAAGAGCTGCCCGCCTACAAGAAACATAACGAGGCGCCGTGAAATGCAATTGCACACCCGAGCGGTGGCGATGACATAAGTCCGTGCACCCCACGGAACTTATGACAAGCGCGGTGCGCGCATCACTCATCACGCTGCGATTCGCATCGCAGAACGCGAGCGCGGTCACGGTGTCGCAACGTAGAGACTGCCACCCTTAGCGCCATACATCGGGGTGCTGCGACTTGCCGAACGCCAATCAGAATACCGCCGTGCGCCAGGAAACCGAGGCGCCAGTTGAGACGGCCGAAATGCTGGGCGCGCAGGTATTGGCCTTGCTGCCCGCGCTGCGCGTGCATTCCGTTTCTCTGTTTGATGCCAAGGGCGATGTTCAATGGCTGAGCGAAGGCGCGCTCGGGCCCGATGAACAGGGCGTGGTGGAAGAGGCGATTGCCACGTTGTCCGCGGCCACCTCGCGCGCGCACCTGGAGGCATCTCTGCCCGACGGTCGCGCGGCGCTCTTTTTGGCGATTCGTACGCCGCGCGCGACGCTTGCCGGCGTGATCATGCTGCTGCTGGATGCAAAGCTGCTCAGCTCCGGCAATCTCGCGGCGCGCATTCTGACCACGGGCATGCGCTCGGTGTTGCAGAAGATCGCGATGCTGCTGGTGCCACCGCCACCCCTCGCGGCGACCGCTACTTTCGCGGGCATCAGAACATTTACGAGCGGCACGCTGCCGGTGGAATTATCCAAGGTTCCCGGCGCCGGGCTCGGCGATACGGCGAACTGGCGCCCGCCCTTACCGCCGCAAGCCGCCGAACCGGAGGCGGCGCTGGCGTTGCAGATTCTGGAACCGGCGGGCAGCGCAACACCGGTCGCGAACGACTTACTGACGTGGGACGCACCTGAAATCGCCGAGTCAGTCGAAGTCGCCTTTGACGCTGAGATGAAGATACCCCAGAGCACGGACGAGGTGCAGGCACTGCAAAGCCCGGCCACCACCAATCCGTCCAATGACACGGACGCACCGCCCCTGCGTCTGCGGGAACTGATCCGCCTGCGGGCCGGCGGGCGCACCCGTCGCTTCCAGGTCGTGCCGATGGCCGATCAGCAGCGCGGGGATGCGCTGGCCACTCTCAACCAGTTGCTGACGTGGCTGCGGCACAATCCGCAAGTACTGCAGGGGGATCCGCTGAGCTTCATGATCGGCGTTTCGGCGCGGGCGCTGGGCGATCCGCAACTGCCCGCAGCGCTGGCACGCGCGCTGGCGTCCGCTGCGCTCGAGCCTGGCATGATCGGTTTTGAATTGCGGGAAGCCGCGTGCGTCAGCCATTACGCACTGGCTGAACAGTTCATCGCGCAATGCGAGCAGTCGCGCTGCTTCGTCGTCATCGATGATTTCACCTTCAACACCGCGATGGTCGAACTGCTGCGCTCGAGCGCGGTACGGCTGTTGAAGGTCGACGCGCGGCTGGTCACCGCGGCGCTGCGCGACAAGCTTTCCCAGGCGCGTGTCGTCGCCATCGCGCAGGCCGCGAAGGTCCTCGGCACACTCTGCGCCGCGAAGTACGTCGACTCCAAATCCGGCCGCAGCTGGCTCGCCGCGGTGGGTTTTGATTTCAACCAGTCATCGACGACCGAGCCGCTGCAGCGGCTGAGCGAGCCCGTCAGAATCGCAGGCTGATGGTCGCTCCCCCGCCGGGGGTCTGCGCGGCATCAACGCTCGCTCCGTGAGCAGTGGCGACCTGGCGAACGAGCGTCAATCCGACACCGCTGCCCTGGCGCTTGGTCGTGAAGAACGGCACGAATATCCGATCGCGTTGATCGCTCGAGATGCCAGGACCATTGTCGGCCACCGCGATGACCACGCGGCCGCCGGAATCGCGTCGCGCCGACAGTGCGATCTGGCCGGCCGACACATCCGACAGCGCCTCGATCGCGTTGCGCACGAGATTGATGAGGGCCTGATCGAGCAGGTCGGCATCCGCGGCCAGTTCGAGCGTTTGCGGCTCCACGCTCATGGTCATCTGGATGTCGTTGGCTGCGAGCTCGGTGGCGAGCAGGCGATGAATGCGCGCGAAGACCCGCTGGATTGTTGCGATCTGCATCTGCGTCGCCAGTGGCTTCGTGAGCCGCCGATGATTCTGCACGAAATGCAGCAGCCCCTCGCTGCGCCGTGCGACGGTCTCCAGTGCGTCGCGCGCGTCGGTCAATGCTGTGATCCGGGCATCGTCCGCCGACGTTTGACTGAGCACATCGCGCACCAGGTCACGTGCCGTGGCCGCCAGCGACGAGACGGGCGTGAGGGAATTCATCACCTCGTGGGCCATGACCCGAACGACCGTCTGCCACGCGGCCATCTCCTGCGCGCTCATCTCGTTTTCGATATTCTGCAAGGAGATCAGGCGTCGGCGCAGCCCGCCCAGCGCTACGTCGGTGGCCGCAGCCTTCAGTTGCAAGGTGCCGGAGCCGCGCTCCATCTTGATTAACGCGCTGGTTCCCGGACGTAGGGAGTCGATGCCCACCGCGAAGGCCTCCCCGAATTGCGTGAACTGCGCGACCTGCGAGAGCGCGGTTTCAAACAGGCGCCGCGCCGCCATGTTCAGAAGCTGCACCCGGCCGATCTCGTCCACGGAAATCAGGGCCACGGGCACGTGCGCGATGAGCGTCTGAAGGTAGCGCGACTGCGCTTCACGCTCCGCGCGGCCGGTGCGCAATAGATCCAGAACGTGCGCCATGGCGGCGCCAAGCTCCCGGTGGGCGCTGTCGCCGGCAAGCCCCGAAAAGCTCTGGGACGTGTCATCAAATGAAATGGCATCGAGAAATCTGGCCACTTCACGACCGGATTGCGTAGCGAAGCGCATCAACAGCGTCACCTGGACCAGCGCCGCGGCAACGCACAGCGCGATGGGCACGTACCATTGGGTGCGCACCAGCATCTGCGCGATCGCGATGATCGTGACGGACAGTGCCGCGGTGCGCAGCGCGATTCCGGCGCGAAAGCGGCTAAAGCCCATACTTCTCCTTGCGCCGATACAAGGAGGTGCGGGTAAGGCCAAGCGCCTGCGCGGCGCGACTGACGTTGCCCTGATGTTTCTCGAGTGCCCGGGCGATGGCGCTCTTTTCCACGACATCAAGCGTGGAGACATCCGCCTCGGACGCAGCCACTGGCCGCACCGTGGCGAGCGAGAAGTCCGCGGTCTCGAACACGATCCCCTCGCTGAAGATCACCGCCCGCTCGACCGCGTGGCGTAGTGCACGCACATTGCCGGGCCACGCATGGGCCGTCAGATCCGACAGCGCGGCCGCGCTCAGCCGCTTGGCGGGGAAGTTGTATTTCTGCGCATACAGGGCGATGAAATGCTCGAGCAGCAGCGGGATGTCCTCGCGCCGCTCGCGCAATGGCGGCAGGAGGATTTCGACGGTATTGATCCGGTACAGCAGGTCCTCCCGGAAACGGTTGGTGTCGGCCAGCTGCTCGGGCGCGAGATTGGTCGCACAAACGAGCCGCACGTCGATAGGCTCGGCCTTGTTGGCGCCGACGGGTATGACCTCGTGCCGCTCCAGTGCTGTGAGCAGCTTGCTTTGCAGGTGAAGCGGTAGGTTGCCGATCTCATCGAGAAACAGCGTGCCGCCGGCGGCTGCGCGGAACAGGCCGATGCGATCCTCCTTGGCGTCGGTAAAGGCACCGCGGCGGTGCCCGAATAGTTCGCTTTCGAAAAGCTGCGGCGACAAGGCGCCCACATCCACGCGCAGGAAGACTTCCCGGGCGCGACCCGAGTGTCGATGAATCTCACGGGCGACCAACTCCTTGCCCGTACCGTTCTCGCCCAGGATCAGCACATTGGCGTCGGTGGGCGCGGCGCGGCGGATCGAGTCGAACACCCGCAGCGTGGCCGATGACGTGCCGATCATCCCGGATTCAATGTGGCTGGCGGCCGCCAGGCCGCGATTGCGGCTGCGCAGTTCCGCCGCCTCGACGCGCGAGTGCCGCAGATTGACCGCCGCCAGCAGCGTCGCCAACAGTCGCTCGTTTTCCCACGGTTTGGTGACGAAGTCTGCGGCCCCCTGCTTCATGGCCTGAACCGCCAGTTCGACACCGCTGTGGGCGGTGACGAACACCACGACCGCCTGCGGGTCGATCGCCAACACTTCCGCCAGCCACTTCAGGCCCTCGGCACCGTCGTCGGCGCCCGCAGCAAAGTTCATATCCAGCAGCAGCACATCGAAGCCGTTCTGGCGCACCCGCTCCGGCAGGGACGCCGGGTCGTGCGAGGTCTGAACGGAGACGAAATGGCGCTTTAACAGCAGCCGGGCTGCCTGGAGAATGTCCTCCTCGTCATCGACGACGAGAATGCGTGCGAGACTGGCGGCGCTGGGCATCGGGTGTCCGAATATGAACAGATGTCCGCTTCCTTGTACGCCAGCGGACACTTCGATTCCAGCGGACCACTGTAACCAATTGAAATAACTGGAACTTAACGCTGGCACGTGGCTTGCGTGTAATCGGACATGACCGAACACGATGCTTCCACTGCGGCCATGGACCGTGCACTGGCTCGTCCGCCTGCCTGGCGGCGCTTCGTTCCCTACGCAGCCATCGGGATCATCGCCGCGGGCATCGTGAGCTGGCTGCTGCTGGAGCAGTCAAAAGGACATATCTATCGGCTGCCGTTGAACCGCGTGACCATTGCCACCGTGAGCCAAGGTCCCTTCGAGGATTACATCGCGGTGCGCGGCACCGTCGCGCCGCTCATCATCGATTATCTCACCACCGACCAGGGTGGCACGGTGAAGCAGGTCCTGGTGGAAGACGGCGCGATGGTCAAGCGCGGCCAGAAACTCATCGTCCTTTCCAACCCAGCGCTGCAACTGCAAGTCGCAGCACAGCAGATCACCTTCGAGCAGACGCGCTTCAAGTACCAGCATGACCTGCTGGACATCGAACACCAGATCAGTCAACTCAAAGGCAATCTGGCGCGCGACAAGATCCTGCTGGACGGCAATGCCATCGCCCCCAGCACCTACAAGCAGGAACAGGAAGATTATCAGTACATCCTGAAGCTGCGGGAGGCGACCATCGCCTCGCGCGATGCGGAGCAGCGGGTACGTGCGACGCAGCTGACCGGTCAGGCCGCGGGCACGCAGGCCGACATCGCCAATGCGGGGGTGGATGCGCTCACGATTCGCGCGCCGATGGACGGCCAGCTGACCGCACTGGATGCGGAAGTCGGCCAGTCCAAAGCGCAGGGCGCGGTACTGGGGCAGGTCAATTCGGCCGACCGCTTCAAGCTGACGGCGCTGGTGGACGAGTTCTATCTGGGCCATATGAGCGTGGGACAGGAGAGTCTTTTCACGCTCGACGGTCGCGGCTTCCCCGCCAAGGTCGCCAAGGTATACCCGCAGGTCACGACCGGCACCTTCAAGGTGGACCTGCATTTCGTCCAAAGCCCGCCGAGCACCATCCATGTCGGGCAGGCCGTCGATCTCAAACTTGAATTAGGTGGCGCGTCGCGGGCCTTGATCGTGCCGAATGGGCCCTTCTACCAGGACACCGGCGGCAACTGGGCCTTCGTGATAGCACCCGACGGCACTTACGCCGAGCGACGCAACATCCGGCTGGGACGGCGCAATCCCGACTACGTCGAGGTGGTCGATGGCCTCCGGCCCGGCGAGAAGATCATCGTCTCGGGCTACGAGGCGTTCCAGAAGATGGACCGCGTGGAATTTGAAAAGCCCGAGAACCAATAGCGGAAGGTACCCATGATTACGCTGAAGAACCTCTCGAAAGTCTATCGCACCACCGAGGTCGAAACGACCGCGCTGCGCGCCATCAATCTCGAGGTCCGTAAAGGCGAGTTCGTGGCGATCATGGGACCGTCGGGCTGCGGCAAGTCCACGTTCCTCAACATCGTCGGCATGCTCGATAATCCTTCGGCCGGCGAATACTGGTTCGACGGTCAAAACATCGCCAGCTTCTCGGAAAGCGCCCTATCGGAGCTGCGCAAAAACGCCATCGGCCTGGTGTTCCAGAGCTTCAATCTCATCGACGAACTGAACGTGGCGGAAAACGTCGAGCTGGCGCTGCTCTACCACTCCGATGTTTCCGCCGGCGAGCGCAAGAAGCGGGCCGTGGCGGCCTTGGATCGGATGAAGATCGGTCATCGGGCTCGTCACATGCCGGCGCAGCTGTCCGGCGGCCAGCAGCAGCGCGTCGCAGTGGCGCGCGCCGTGGTGGCACGTCCGAAGTTGATTCTGGCGGACGAGCCTACGGGCAACCTCGACTCCGCCAATGGGGAAGAGGTGATGCAGCTTCTCACCCAGCTGAACGACGAGGGCGCCACCATCGTGATGGTCACCCACTCGCACAGCCATGCCGAGTACGCGCACCGCATCGTCAACCTGCTCGATGGTGTCGTGGTCACTGAAAGCATTCGCCAGGTTCTCTAGACCTTAGGGGTCGCCATGTTCCGCAACTATCTGACCATCGCGCTGCGCAATCTGATCCGCCACAAGCTCTATAGCGCCATCAACCTCGCGGGCCTGGCGGTCGGGCTCGCTTGCGTACTATTCATCATCCTGTTCGCACGCGATGAGCTGTCCTACGACACGTGGGTGCCGGACAGCGCAAATCTCTTTCGGGTGGAACAGACCATCCATGCGCCCAGCATCGTGCCAGTGGCCTATGCCGTAGTCCCGTTTGCCATGCCGGCCGCGATGCACGACGAGATTCCCGAAGTGACGGGCCTGACGCGGATATGGTCCGAGCCCATGACCTTGACATCCGGCGATCGGCAATTTCCTGAAAGGGTCAACGTGGTCGATCCGAATTTCTTCCAGATCATCAAGCTGCCGCTGGTTGTCGGCGACCCCGCCAAGATTCTGCGGCAGCCCGAATCCGTCGTACTCTCTCAGTCCGCGGCGCGCAAGTTCTTTGGCAGCGCCGATCCCATCGGCAGGATCCTCACCGACGCTAACGGCAAGTGCGGGCAGGCCGACATGGCCTGCCGGGGCACCACCGTTCCGCTGACGGTAACGGGCATTGTGCGCGACCTGCCTCACAACTCGCAGCTTTCCGGTGAGGTCTTCATTCCCAACACCTCGATTGCCGACTATGTCACCGATGAACAGAAACGGAACTGGTTTGATAACAACAGTTACGGGTTTGTGACCCTGGCCCCGGGTACTGACCCGCAAACCGTAGTCACGAAGATGGCGCCGCTGCTCGATCGCGCACTGGCGCCCCAACTCAAGCAATTCGCCATCAATGAGCGCGGCAGCCAGGCGTACGAGGTTCATCTGACCCCCTTTGCACAGGTTCACCTCACCTCGAACCGCTGGTCCATCAACATGACCACGCCCGGAAGCCTGACGACACTCTATGGCGTCATTGCCATCGGAGTGCTGATCCTGCTGGTGGCCTGCTTCAACTTCATGAACTTGGCCACTGCCCGCGCCATGATGCGCGCGCGGGAGATCTCGCTGCGCAAGACGGTGGGCGCAAAGCGCAGTCAGCTCATACTTCAGTTCCTGGGCGAGTCGGTGGTGATGGCACTACTCGCCCTCGTCCTGGCGCTGGCACTGGTGGAAATGCTGCTGCCCGCCTTTGATGGCTTCATGCAGCGTCCCATGGATTTTGCCCTCCGTTCCGGCTGGCCGGTGCTTCTGTTGATAGTCGCGGTCGCCGTGGCGGCAGGCCTGATGGGCGGCAGTTATCCCGCCCTGGTGTTGTCGGGCTTCCGGCCCGCCACGGTCCTGCGCAGCAACAGTTCCGGCCAGGGAGGCTCGGGACGCCTGCGCACGATCCTGGTCGTGCTGCAGTTTGCGGTGTCCATCGGCTTAGGCATCGCGGCCGCGGTGGTGTTCGGCCAGATCCGCTATGCCCGCAACATCGATCTGGGCTTCCAGCGCGACAACATCCTGGTGGTGGGTCATGCCGGCCGCGTTTTCATGGATGGGCGTCAGGGTTTCGTACAAGCCCTGCGTGCCAACCCCGGCGTCCTCGACATCGCGTTGTCGGACAGAGTGCCTTTCGAATACGGGCAGAACAATGATGCCATCAAGCTCCCCGGCAAGCCTGATCTGGTCCTTTTCAACAAAGTTGTGATCAGTCCGAATTTTCCCAGCTTCTACGGTATGCGGCTGCTGGCCGGCCGGGAACTCTCGGCGACGCGGGCGCTGGATCAATTCAGCTCCATGAACTCCGGCTCAGCCGAAAACATCGGTCACAACATCCTGGTCAATGAAAGCGCCGCCGCGCGCCTTGGCTTCACTCCGGAGCAGGCAGTCGGCAAGACGATCCTTTACGACAACTATGCGGTGAACATCGTCGGCGTACTGGCAGATGCCAAATTCGACGGGGCTCGCGAACCGGTCAGGCCCACTGATTACGTCTACGACCCGAAAGATGCCGCCGAGCTTTCGGTGCGTCTGCGGCGCGGCATGATTCCGCAGACCCTGAGCTTCATCGACAAGGCCTGGCACAACTTCGCGCCCATCGCAGCCGTGAACCGGCAGTTCCTAGACGACAGTTTCGACCAGCTCTACCAGCAGGATGAAAGGCAAGGCCAGATGTTCGGCATCTTCGTCGCCATCGCCATATTTATCGCCTGCCTGGGCCTGTTCGGCCTCGCCGCCTTCACCGCAGGCCGCCGCACCAAGGAAATCGGCATCCGCAAGGTGTTTGGGGGCAGGACGCGCGACGTCGTGCTGCTCTTGCTGTGGCAATTCTCGGTGCCTGCGCTGCTCGCGAACCTAATTGCGTGGCCGCTCGCCTGGTACTACCTGCACGGCTGGCTGGATGGCTTCGCCTACCGCATTTCGCTGAGCCCCCTCTACTTCCTGGCCGCGGGCGCGATTGCGCTGCTGATTGCGTGGCTCACGGTCCTCGCGCACGCCGTGCGGGTAGCCCGCGCGACACCGATCGGTGCGCTGCGCTATGAGTAGGAGGATGGTTGCCGCCTGCGCTGCGCTGCTGGCAGGCTGCGCCACCCGCGTTCCGCAGCTCCTGAACCCGCAAATCGTGCCGAAGTCGTTTGTCGGGGCGAATGCCGATCGGGAGCCCGTCTGGCCCCGAACGGATTGGTGGCAGACATTCGCCAACCCGGAATTGTCCGGATTCATTGACGCGGCGCAGACCGGCAATCGCGATCTCGCGGTCGCTGCCACCCGGGTCATCGAGGCGCGCGCGCAGACCACGATTCAGCGCGCAGCGCTCTTTCCGCAGTTGAACCTGCAGGCGCAGGGGCAACGCTCGGGAGCGAATAGCAGTCAGTTGAACAATTTCACCAATTCCGTAAGCGGCAATTCATTCGGCCTAACGCTCGGTGCAAGTTACGAGGTCGATGTCTGGGGCCTTGCGCGCAGCACTCTGCGCGCGGCCACCGAAACGCTCAAATCCGCGCGTTTTTCTCGACAGGCGGTCGCACTGACCGTCACCGCGGATGTCGCCAATGCGTACTTTAATGTACTCGCGCTGCGCAAACGCATTGCGATCGCGAACGAGGATATTATCGCGATCAATGGCATTCTGCAGACCATCCAGCTGCGGGTCTCGACCGGCACTTCCTCGCATCTGGATCTGGCACAGGAGCGGGCCCAGGTAGAGTCCGTCGAGGCCGAGCTTCCGGAACTCGAGGAGCAGGAACTGGAAGCGCGCACGGCGCTCGCCGTGCTGCTCGGCGAGCCTCTGCAGACCCTGCAGGTCCGGGCGTCGACCCTCGAAGCCATTCGCCTGCCGCTCGTCAGTCCCGGGCTTCCCTCCGAGCTGCTGTTGCGGCGACCGGACGTGGCGCAGGCCGAGTCCGATCTCGCCAGTGCCCATGCCAGCGTCGATGCGGCCCGCGCGGCATTTCTGCCGCAGTTCGCACTCAGCGGCAGTGACGGCTTCGCCAGCGCGGCCATCGGCGCACTGCTGCACGGTCCGAGCGTCGCGTGGGACTACGGTGGCAGCCTGCTGCAATCCGTGTTCGATGGCGGCAAGCTGGTCGGACAGAAAAAGCTCGCGGAAGGCACGCAGCAGGAACTCATCGCGAGCTATCAACGCGCGGTTCTCAACGCCTATGCCGATGTCGAGACGGCGCTGGGCCAGGTGAAACACTTCGACCTCGCGGAGCAGCACCTGGGACGCGAAGTCGACGCCGCCCGGGAGTCCTTCCAGATTTCCCAGCTTCAATATCGCCAAGGGACCACCGACTTGCTAACCGTGCTGCAGTCGCAACAGACTCTTTTCTCCGCAGAAGACCAGCTGGCTCAGGTCACTTTGGCACGCATGCAATCCGTGGTTCACCTGTACGAAGCGCTCGGCGGCGGCTGGCAGGAGCAGGCTGCCGATCGCACGCAGTTCACGTCGTCTCCTGTTCCGACGTCAACCGACTGAGACCGATGAATCCGATACCGGCTTTCGTGGCCGCGCTTGAGGTCCGCGTCCAATGTCGCCAAGGGGAGTGCTGCGCGAACTGCGAGTTCCAGATAGGAGGCATCGTAGGCCGATAGGCGATATCGACGCGCCAGCTCAAGGGTGTCCGTGACTGTCCGCGCATAGGTTTCAGGGTCACAGGCGATCGGGGCGGCCGCGATTGCGGCCCTGAACACGCGGCTGCGCTCCAGGGACAGGTCTCCTCGGGCTTCGCACATGCCGATCACGTTGGCGATCGCCGTACTGCAGCGGCGCCCTGCGTAGGACCTATGCTCATTCCCCACCCCGGTGCACGAAATTTGATCAATATTACGTATGAATTTTCGCCATAGATTGGCGTATCTTGCAGTATTCCGTAACTTCTCATACGCTATACGTATTATCCAGAAGATGCCGAGGTCATCGTGGCGCGCAAGCACAGCCCCCTTCCGATCCTGATCCTGTGCATTGGATTGTTTCCCCCCTACGCCTTGGCTGAGCCGGTCCAGGTACGCATCGACAGCGGTGCGCTCATCGGAACAGGCGGCGGTGAGGTGGAGTCCTTCAAGGGCGTTCCCTATGCCGCACCCCCCGTCGGAGAGCTGCGCTGGCGGGCACCCCGGCCACCCGCGAACTGGCAAAAGCCGCTCAGCGCCGTGGACTTCGGCGCCTCCTGCCCGCAGACACCGCCACCGCGGGTTCCGCAGGGTAGCGCGGCCGAGCACACCAGCGAGGACTGCCTGACGCTCAATGTGTGGGCACCCAGTCCGGCCGCAAAGGCGGCTCCCGTGATGGTGTGGATCCACGGCGGGAGCAATATCCAGGGCACCGGTGCCGGGGTCTACTACGACGGCAGCGCATTCGCGCGTGACGGCGTGGTGCTCGTGACCCTCAACTACCGTCTTGGACTGCTCGGCTTTTTCGCGCATCCGGCGCTCACGCGCGAGGCGGCCGGCAGCGCGACGGCGAACTTCGGCCTGCTCGATCAACTCGCGGCACTTGCGTGGGTTCACCGCAACATTGCCGCGTTCGGCGGTGATCCGGGCAATGTCACCGTGTTCGGTGAGTCGGCGGGCGCCATGGATACCGTGGCACTCCTGACGGCGCCCGCTGCGAAGGGCCTGTTCCACAAGGCCATCGTCGAGTCAGCTCCCATGGACGAGGACTGGCCGTCGCTTGCCGCGGCGAGCAGCGCCGGAGCGACGACAGCCACGGCGCTGGATCTGCCGGGTGAGCGGGCAACCCTGGCGCAGCTGCGCGCCGTGCCGATGCAGCGGCTCGTCGAGGCAAGTGTTCGGTTGAGCGCGCCGGTGATCGACGGGGTACTGCTGCGCCAGCCACCGTTCGAGGCGCTGAACAAAGGAGTCGGCGTCGATGTACCGCTCATCATCGGCACGAACGGCAACGAGGCCTCCCTGCTCGGCGCAAATCCGAATCTCGACTATTTCAAGCGCGCCGATTTCCCGGCGTTGCGTACCCTATATGGCTCGCAGTCCGAATCCGACGCGGACCTCGCGCGATCGGTGTTTCGTGATATGCGCTTCGCAATGCCGGCGCGCTGGATCGCCGGACACCGGGCCGGCACGGCGCCCGCATACCTGTACCGCTTCGAGTACGTGCTGAGCCTGCTGCGCAGCCGGCGCACGGGAGCCGATCACGGCTCGGAGATCCCGTACGTGTTCTCATCCTGGGGTAACTATCCACTGTCCGAGACCGATCACGACGTGACCGCGGTGATGCACGCATGCTGGATCGGGTTCGCCCGCACCGGCGTACCGGACTGTAAAGGTGGCCCGGCTTGGCCCGCGTATCGCCCGCAAACCGACCTGCTCATGCACTTCGGCGATCAGCCGGCGGTCGAGAAGACGCCGGACGGAAGCGTGCTCGATACGCTCGCTGAACGGGCCGCGAAGGACCGCAGCGGAAAATGACTACCGAGGCAACGGACCTGGAGGCCGCTTCACGGTCGATCATGGCGGCGGTGTTGCACCTCAGTCGCCGCCTGCGTGCGCAGCGTCCGGCCTCCTCGGTGAGTCTGTCGCAGTTGAGCGTGCTCGGGACCCTGAATCGCCTCGGTGCGATGCCGGCGGCCCGGCTGGCCGACCACGAACGACTGCAACCGCAGTCACTCACGCGGATGATTGCCGAGTTGGAAGCGGACGAACTCATTGTGCGCCGGCGCGGCACAGCCGATCGGCGCACGCTGATCATTGAGCTCACTGCGAAAGGGCAGCTGGCATTGGTACGCGATATCGGTGCCCGGCGCGAATGGCTGGAGCGGGCGATGGCGGCAACACTGGGCCCGACGGAGCGAGCGCTGCTGCAGTTGAGCGCCGATGTGATGCTGAAAGTGGCGGCCTGCGATCTGGGTTAGCCGCCGCATGCCGCCCCCCTTCCATTGGACTGCGGATTTCGTTCGTGATGGGTTCGCCGTGTTCCCGGGCCTGATCGACGCGACGGCGATTGCCTCAGTGCGCGCGATAATCGATGCGGACCTTCGCGCCAACTACGATCCGTCCCGGCAGGCCCAGTACGACAGCGGCAGTTTCTGTCCCGATCTGCGTGGCACCCCGCAGATCATGGGCCTGTTCCATCACGACGGGGTCCGCCAACGGGTCGACGAACTGGTAGAAATGGACAAGGTAGGCTTTGACGGTGGGCAGATTGCCATTCGTCGAGCCCACAACGAGGACAGGCCGCAACCGCCTACGCCCCACATCGACGGAATTCCAACTCCGGCCAATGGGCTAAGCGGCCCTGAACTCACTCCATTTACCTTGCTGGTCGGCGTCTTCCTCAGTGCTGTACGCACGGAGTTTGCGGGGAATTTCACGATATGGCCGGGATCACGCCGGTTGATCGAAACGTGCTTCATCGAACGCGGTCCGCAGGCGATGCGCGCGGGAATGCCGAAAGTCGCGCTGGCCGAACCGCGCCAGCTGTTGTGCTCGCCAGGCGATGTTGTGTTCTGCCATTACCAGCTCGCGCACGCCGCCGCGGTCAACACCTCGGACTTCGACCGCTACGCGGTTTTCTTCCGGGTTTGGCATCATGACGTGCGCACCAGGCAAGCACGCTGGAGTCACTTGACGAATATCTGGACTGGCTGGAAGGTCGGCCCGGCCTCAGCCTGAGGCGGCCTTGGCGATCGGCGCCTCGCTGCTGGCGAAGACTCCCGTCGTCACCGCTTCCTGCTCGCGATCCAGAATCGTGAATCGATTGCGTCCGGCATGCTTCGCGGCATACAGGCCTCGATCGGCCAGAAGGATCGCCCCCTGTGGGCTGCGCTCCGCGCTGGGGCGAACGAAGGCCGCGCCGGTGCTCACGGTCACCATGGGCGAGACCGTGGAACTCGGATGCCGCATACCGAGTGCTTCGACCCGGCGTTGCACGCCCTCGGCCACCAGGGCGACATGTTCACGTGACACGTCGTAGAGGATGATGGCGAGTTCCTCGCCGCCATAGCGCGCCGATAGATCCAACGGGCGGCGCGCCGTCGCGGCCACCACGTTCGCGATGTTCTGCAATGCCGCATCCCCGGCCTGGTGTCCGAGGCTGTCGTTGAAGGCCTTGAAGAAATCGACATCGATCAGCATGACGGCCAAGCAGCGTCCGTCGCGTTGGGCCAACTGCCATACCCGTCGCAGATGCTCATCAAAGGCGCGCCGGTTCTTCAGACCCGTGAGCCCGTCGCGCGAAGCCATCTCCCCGACGCGACGATTTTCCAGGTACACGCTGCGCACGGAACGCTCCAGTGCAATGGCGACGACACTCGCCATCAACATGGCAAAGGCGATTTGTCCGATGACGGATACCACCGTCATGACGGGCAGCGGCTGGCGCACGGCGCTCACGATTGCCACGAGCACCACGGCAAAGTTGATCAGCAGCGACTGCCGGAATTGCAGCCCGCTCAAGAAGCTTGCGCCAAAGGCGCACACCGCAACCGCCGACAGGAATTCCGGATGGGAACCGAGAATCGCGCGCACGAATACGGCGTTGAGGCAGACATGGCCGAGGAGCGTCAGCGGCATCGCCATGCTGGCGTACACGCGCGAAAAGTCGGCGCGCCACGCGAGCGCGCACATCGTTGCGCGGCAGGTGACCGCGATGCCGATCAGCCACAGTCGCAGCGGCCCCATTTCGGGCACCGACAACGGCAGTGACAGCTGCCGATAACCGGCCAGGTACAGCAGGCTCTCGCCGCTCAGCAGCACCACCGCCACGCACAGCACCGCGGTATGCCATGCCCGGATCCCCGGGCGGAACACCCGTAGACTGAACTCGATGTAGTCTGATTCGATGGGTTCCGGAAAGCGCCGCGGAAGCAGCGGCCTTCCGGATGCGGCGTGATGCGAGTCTTCGTCACCGAACATGGCAGTTCAATAGCGCGCCTAAGCCTAAGTCATTCGAAGCTAGCAGAGACACGGTCCCGCGGATGTGATCCGGCGCGCAGGCGTGGCGGGGGCGCCACCGACCAACTGAGACGCAGTTCGCACTCGGCGGCCGTCCGCTGGTTCTGTGAGGTAGCCCCTAGGTTTCCCGATTGCAAGCGGTCACGATGCGAGCCTGGATCAATGCGGATTGCAATGAGCTTGAGCTGATGTCCCCGCAGTCGAACCCATACCCAACGCCTGACGGCGCAGACGAATTGCCCGTGGATTCGCCATCGCAGGACGATCTGCTGGCGTTGATTCCAGACATGGAGCTGCTGGAGAACTCCGCCATAGATGCGCGGCTCACTCAGGCGGCCATCGCCGCGGCAGCCGGCTCAGGCCGCAAATCGGCTGCCGCGCCGAAACTGACCGATCGCCACACGGCTACGACGCTGCGCATGACCGCACCCCAGGTGCTGATCAGCGATGACCCCTATGCCGATCTGATGCCGGAACCGGACTCCGTCGACGACGGCGCGGCGGGAAGCCGCGCCCTTCCAGTGGCACAGCCCCCCGCCCCGGCCGCCGCGTCGGTGCCGGTGGTAAAACCGCAGGCGCCGGCGATCCCGCGTCCGGTCGCACCGGTCGCGAGGCCGCCCGTTGCCGTTGCAGCCGCGAAGCCTGCGACAGCGGCGAACGTGCGCAAGGTACCCAATCCGGATACGGTGTCGGTACCGCCGGTGATGGATCGTGAGTTCATTGCCCGCAACCATATTGTCGAACTGTATTTATCGGGGCGCCTGCCGGTGCGCGGAGCGACCGTATTCGAGCGCTTCTGTCGTGAGAATCCGCAGATCCTGGATGACATCGGTCTGCCCGAGCGCGTACATACAGGCCTGCGCCTGCTCGAGGCCAGTGGCAAGCCGGAGCCGTGGCAGGACAAGCCAAAACAATTCTGGGAGCGACCCTATATTCCGGCGGCGTTATCTGGCCTGGTGCTGCTGCTGGGCATCTCGCTGCTGATGCTCAACCGTCAGTTGACCGAGCAGACGCAAAAGGTGACGGCGCTGCACCAGCTGGTGACGGATCAACCCGTCGATGCGGCCACCGCCACCGTCGGTGTCCATCTGCAGCCCACGCACGTTGGACCGACCGCGGCCATCGCGGCCAACATTGGTGGTTCGGCGGCGGAACTGGTCAACGTCAAGATTGATCTCACCCATTCGGACTTCAGGGCCTTTCGCGTCACCATCGACCGTGCGAATCAGGGCCGGGTCGCGGTGCTCAATAATCTGATCAAGGATTCGAACAACGAACTGGGTTTCTCGCTGAACACATCGGCCTTCGGCCCCGGGCTGTATCTTCTGACGATCGAGGGCCTGGACTGGCGCGGCGATCCGCAACCGGATTCGTGGGCCGCGATCACCATCCGCCACTGAGGCTCGCGCTCAGCCACCCCGCAACGTGAGCATCGGCGCCTGCGAGATCACACTGCGCGTCGCGAGCCAGCCGCTGATACAGACCAGCAACGCCCCACCGCCGATGCCGATGAGGGGCAGCCACGGATCCACGGCATAGGGAACCTGCAGCACCCGCGTTGCGACGAATGCCCCGGCCAACGCCGCACCGCCCACGGCAAGGCCACCCGCGAGCAATCCGAGCGCCATGAACTCGGCCATGACCCCCTGCCACACGGTCGCGCCGCTGGCGCCGAGCGTGCGCAGCATGGCGCTTTCGAAGCGTCGCTCCTCGCGGCTGGATTGCACGGCGGCCAGCAGTACGACCAGTCCGGCGAAGAGCGTGAAGGCGAAGACGCTCTGCACCGCGAGAATGGCCTTGTCGATGATGCCGCGTACCTGCGCGAGCAGATCATCGACATTGAAAATCGACACGCTGGGAAAACGCCGTGCGAGCTGTGCCATGACGTGCGGATCGGTGGGATGAAAGTACGCGCTGGTCAGAAACGTGCCGGCCACCGCATCGAGCACCCCGGGGGAGAACACCACGAAGAAATTCGGCTGGAAGCTGTCCCACTTCACCTTGCGGATACTGCTGACCGTGGCCACGAACGGTTCGCCGCCGATGTCGAAAGTGACCGTGTCGCCCACCCCGACGCCGAGCGACTCCTGGAACTCCGTGGCCAGCGAGACCTGCGGTGGGCCGTGATAGTTCGCGGGCCACCAGCTCCCCGCGACGATCTGGTTGTCACTCCCGAGCGTGCTCGCCCAGGTCACATTCTGCTCGCGGCCCGAGAAATCGCGGCGCCGCCCCGCCGTATAGCGCATCGACTCGGCCGACTCACCATTGATCGCCGTCAAGCGGCCGCGCAACATCGGCAGCACGCGCGAGAGGTGCGCGCCGCGCTGTTCGAGGAATTGGGTGAAGGACGCCCGATCCGCTGGCGGTATGTTCACGAAGAAATAATTGGGCGCATCCGCCGGCAGGCTGCGCCGCCAGTCGTTCTCCAGATCATCGCGCACCACGCCGAGCACCAGCAGCACCATGAGGCCGGCACCGAAGGCCGCGATCTGTACCATGCTGTCGGCGCGGCGCCGGTTGAGATTGGCGATACCGTAGCGCCAGGCGACCCCGACGCGCCCACGCAGCCGCCCGCACGCCGTGACGAGCACGAAACCCGCGCCGGCGAGCACGGCCAGAAAGAGGCTCAGGCCGACGAGGAACTGCAGTGCGAGCCGTATATCGCGCACCGCCCACCCGACCAGACCGATGACGACGAGTACGGCGGGGCCGAAGGCGAGGATGACGAGCGGCGGTGGCGGACCTACGTCCCGCCGCAGCACCCGCAGGGGCGGCACCCGGGCCAGCTGCAGCAGCGGTGGTACCGCAAATCCGGCGAGCACCGCCAATGCCGCGGTCACACCCATGCCGAGCGGGGCGAGATTGGCGGGCGGCAGTACCGTCGTGCCGAGCAGATCCCGCACCGCGTGCAGCAGCCATTCTTGTGCAACGAAGCCGATCAGCGAGCCGGCGGCGGAGGCCAGCATGGCCACGGTGATCAGCTGCAGCAGGCTGACGCTGAGCGTGAAGCCGCGGGTAGCACCGAGGGTCTTCAATAACGCCACCGCATCGAGGTGCCGCCGGACGTACTGGCGGGCCGACATGGCGACCGCAATGGAACACAGCAGCACGCTGACAAGACTCGCGAGGGTAAGGAAGCGGCCGGCGCGATCCACCGCATTCTCGAGTTGGGGACTGGCCTCGCTCACATCACGCAGGCGGTCCGACGGACGCGCATTGTCCAGCAACCACGGTCGAAAGGCTTCGATGACGGCAGGGGCAGCGGCGAACAGGCCCGAGTAGCTGACGCGGCTGCCGGGCTGGATGAGCTGGGTGGCCGGCAGATCCTTGAGGTTCATGATCAGCGTGGGCGCCAGGTCCGCAAGATTCGCGCCCTGATCGGGCCGCGCGATCAGCACGCGGGTGACCTTGAAAGTCGCGGCGCCGATCGCCAGCTGCGTGCCGATGCCGCCGCCGAGGGTCGCGAGCAGCTTCGAGCTCGGCCACACCTCACCGGGCGCGGGGATGGCCTGCGTGGCGGTGCCGCTCGCGAAGGGCTGATCGGCCACCAGCAATGTGCCGCGCAGCGGGTAGCCGTCAGACACCGCCTCGATATTGGTGAGCTGGCTGTCATCGCCGCGGAAAGCGACGCTCAGCAGGGTCTCGACGCGCGCGGAGCGCACGCCGCGCTGGGCGGCGCCCGCGAACAGCTTTTCAGCCAGTGGCTGCGTGGCGGAAATGCGCAGGTCCGCCGCGAGTACCTGTGTGGCCTGCTCGCGCACCGCAGTGTCGATGCGGCCGACCAGAAATCCGACCCCGGTGAGGGCGGCCACCGCCGTGGTCAACGCGAGCAGCAGCACGCCCAATTCACCCGAACGCCATTCGCGCAGCAGCGTGCGCAGCGCGAGTTTCAGCGCATGCATCAGGGCGTGACCAGTCGGCCGGCGTGCATGTGCAGGATGCGGTCACAGCGTGCTGCAAGCGACTGCTCATGAGTGACCAGCACCAGCGTCGTGCGCGCCGTGCGATTCATGTCGAACATCATCTCGATGATGCGCTGCCCGGTATTGGCATCGAGATTGCCGGTCGGCTCATCGGCAAAGAGCACTGCCGGACCGATCACGAAGGCGCGGGCGAGCGCGACGCGCTGCTGCTCGCCGCCGGAGAGCTGGCGCGGGTAGTGATCCATGCGTGGGGTGAGTCCGACCCGGTCGAGGGCCTCGCGGGCCAGGGTCCGCGCGCGGTCGCGCTGGGCGAGCTCCAGCGGCAGCAGCACATTCTCGAGCGCCGTCAGGGAGGGGATCAGATGAAACGACTGGAACACGAACCCAACCCGCTGCGCGCGCAGACGCGCCCGGCCGTCCTCGCTGAGGGTCGTCAGATCCTGGCCATCCAGCCACAGATGCCCGGTGGTCGGCACATCAAGCCCCGCCAGCATCGCCAGGAGGGTGGACTTACCGGCACCGGAAGCGCCTGTGATCGCGACCGATTCGCCGCGGGCGATGTCGAATGAAACATCGTGCACAATGGCCAGCAGTCCTTCCGGGCTGCTAACCTGTTTGGTGAGGTTCATGACCTTGAGAACGCTTGTCGCATTGGCACGCTGCGGGGCACTCGCACTGACACTGCTGCTCATCGGGCTCCCGGGCGCGTCCGCCGCGCAAAATCCAATCATCCTCAGTTTCGGTGACAGCCTCAGTGCAGCCTACGGCCTGCAGCCCGAACAGGGCTGGGTCGCGCTGCTGCAACAACGGCTTCACACCGAAGGGTACGGGTACCAAACCCTCAATGCCAGCGTCAGCGGCGAGACCAGCAACGGCGGCCTCGAAAGACTGCCGCACCTGCTCACCGTGCATCATCCGGCCATCGTGCTGCTGGAATTGGGTGCCAATGACGGGCTGCGTGGCTTGCCTCTGCAGACGGTTCACGACAATCTTGCGCACATGATCACCCTGGCCAAGGGCGCCGGAGCGCGCGTGCTGCTGCTCGGCATCCGTCTGCCACCCAATTATGGGCCGCGTTATGGCAATGGCTTTGCCGACCTGTACGGGCAGCTGGCCCGCCAGTACCAGGTGCCCCTGGTGCCCTTCCTGCTGGCGGGCGTGGCGCTGCATCCGGACCTCATGCAGGCCGACGGCCTGCATCCGCTGGCGGCTGGCGAGCCGATGGTGCTGGATACGGTATGGCCCTTTCTGCTGCCGCTGCTAAAGGATTGATGATGGAACGGATCTGGCTCAAGTCCTATCTGCCGGGCATGGCCACGGACATCGATCCGGGGGTACTGCCATCGCTCAAAGATATGGCCGAGCGCAGTTTCGGAAAGTTTCCGCAGCGTCCCGCGTACATCCAGATGGGGTGCGAACTGAGCTACCGCGACCTGGACCGCAGATCGCGTGAATTTGCAGCGTGGCTGCAGAATGTCGCGGGTCTCCGGCGCGGCGACCGGCTGGCAATCATGCTGCCGAACGTCCTGCAGTACCCGATTGCGATGTTCGGGGCATTGCGCGCGGGCCTCACGGTCGTCAACACCAATCCGCTGTACACCGCGCCGGAACTGGAGCACCAGCTCAGGGACGCCGGCTGCGCCGCCATCGTGGTGCTGGAAAACTTTGCGCATGTGCTCGAAGCGGTGCTGCCGCGCACGGCGGTGCGCCACATCATCACCACCAGTGTCGGGGAGCTGCTCGGATTTCCGAAGTCGGCCATTGTCGATTTGGTGGTGCGTCGCGTGCACAAGCAGGTGCCGCCGTGGAGGCTGTCAGGCGCAGTGACTTTCAGCGCGGTGCTCACGGCCGGCCGCGAGCAGAGCTTGAAGGAAGTCGAGCTCACGCATGATGACGTCGCGTTCCTGCAATACACCGGCGGCACGACGGGGGTCGCGAAGGGTGCGGTGCTCACGCACGGCAACATCTGCGCGAATCTGCTGCAGGCCTCGGCCTGGATCGAACCGTTCCTGCCCAGTACCGCCGCCCGGACTCAATACCTGATCACACCGATTCCGCTGTATCACATCTTCGCGCTGACCGCGAACTGCATGCTGTTCCTGCGCCTCGGGTGGACCAATGTCCTGATCACGAATCCGCGTGATTTTCCGCGCTTCGTCAAAGAGCTGCGCCGCTACCCGTTTGCATTCCTCAGCGGCGTCAACACGCTGTTCAACGCGCTGCTCCACAATTCGGAGTTCGCGAAGGTCGATTTCAGCCATCTGAAAATCACGCTCGGCGGGGGCATGGCGGTGCAGGAAACCGTGGCGCGACGCTGGCAAGCCGTCACTGGAAATCCGATTACCCAGGCGTGGGGACTGACGGAGACCTCGCCCGGTGCCTGCATCAATCTGCCGTTCTCAGATTTCAATGGTTCAATTGGCCTGCCGATTGCCTCGACGGAGATCTCCATTCGCGATGACGCGGGAGTCGAAGTGAGTCTCGGCGCGCAGGGCGAAATCTGTGTGCGTGGCCCGCAGGTGATGCGCGGTTATTGGAATCGCCCGGATGAGACCGCGATAGTGATGCTGCCGGAGGGTTGGCTGCGCACCGGTGATATCGGGCATATGGATGAACGCGGTTTCGTTTTCATCGAAGACCGCAAGAAGGACATGATCCTGGTATCCGGCTTCAACGTGTATCCGAATGAAGTCGAGGCCGTGGTGGCCGCCATACCCGGTATCGTGGAAGCCGCGGCGGTCGCGCAGGCCGACGAGCATTCCGGCGAAGTGGTGGCCGTATTCGTCGTCGCCAAGGATCCAGCCCTCACCGAGCGCAGCATTATCGACAAGTGCCGTGAATCTCTCACCGGGTACAAATTGCCGCGGCACGTGTATTTCCGGAGCGAGCTGCCGAAATCGAATGTTGGAAAGATATTGAGACGGGTGTTGCGGGACTCACTGGTGCAGCAGGCGTCTGCCGGACCTGCCTCCTTCTAATAACTGGCGCGTCCCAGCGATTTCGGATCCCGTCGTCAACGATTCCTGGGCCGCTTCGACATCTGGCGGGATTTCGCAGCTGGATCGGGGAGCGGGCTTCGACGGATGGCGATGACCGCAGCGCCGAGTTCGACACCTGGACTTTCTACTCCGGCCCGGCCTGGCACCGGTCCGTGCGACCGGATGAAGAGGTCCATAATTTCGAGCAATGCGTCGGCGCGCTTACCTAACTGTGTTCTAAACAGGGGTACTGCACCCGGATCGACCATTCCGAGAATTGCTCGAACCGGCAATTGCTCTGCTGCAGGCGAGGTCAGATTGTGTTCGAGAGTATTTAGCAGGTCTTCAGCGGTCTCGGCGGTGGTTAGCACAGACTCGAGGTTTGCACCGCCGGTAATTGGGGTGCGCCGCAAGGTTCGAACTCGGTTTCCACCGACAAGGCGTATGGCGCCCACGCGCTCCAACTCCGACAGCATTGTCTGGTGATAAACGCCGCCGCTGTAGAGATCAACGAGCTGCCGAAAGCTGTTTGCGCTGCCTTCGATGGACAAAACGGCCGGTTCGCCCAAACCGGTCTGGAACATCTTATCGTCATACCAGCCGTTCAATACCCGTGTGGCCCGATGAAGCTGCGTGTTGCTGCGCGGGCGGAACTCGTCCTGCGGATTGGCCAGAATGGCCGGCAGAAAGGCGCGGTTGATACCCGTAATGACTGCCAGCTTGGAATAGGTAACGCGCTCGCCCTGCTCCGTCAGATATTCCGATCCGGCGTGGGCGTAAACACTGTCGACAATTGCTTTGAATTCGCCAGCGCTAACTCCGAAGCGCAATAGAATTCGCACTAATGGTCGCAGCACGCGACGGCACATTGCGCCGAGAGTTGGGCGGATATCTGACACTAGTGCAGCGTACCGAGGATGGCGACGCCGCGCAGCTGCAATTTTTATAGCAAATGGCTAAGAGTTCAGACACACAAACACTCTGCAGCCTCTGTATAAGGCTGCAGAGTGTTGTGATCGGGAACTTCGATCAGTCTGACTTTCAGGCCATTAGCGACCGCCAGTACCAGTGATCGCGCGACCACCTGTACCGGTGATGGCGCGACCGCCGGTACCAGTGATAGCGCGACCGCCGGTACCGGTGATAGCACGACCACCTGTACCGGTGATGGCACGACCGCCGGTACCAGTGATGGCGCGACCACCTGTACCGGTGATGGCGCGACCACCTGTACCGGTGATGGCGCGACCGCCAGTACCAGTGATGGCGCGACCACCTGTACCGGTGATGGCGCGACCGCCAGTACCAGTGATAGCCGCGTGGCTGCTACCCAAGGCAATCGCCGTCTGACTGCTGAATGCGCCTTCAATCGTTGCGCCAACAACGACTGATTGCTCCCCATTGGCTGTCACATAGGTGAAAGCATTGTCGACAACGCCAACTCGGTCTGCATCCTTCGCGACAGCAGACAGCGAAATCGCACTGAGGACAGCTGCTACTGCAATACTCGTAATCTTCATTTTAGTTTCCCCGATTTTCCTTCATCACTCTTCATCGAAGCTGGCGGAGCCAGCACATCAATCTCTCGAATTGAACCTTTCCGACCATCAATTGAGGAAATAGCACCCTGACTCATGTCAGCCCCGGATTGCTCCGGGGACGGCGACTCCTCAAAAAAGTAAACACCGACCCCGTAGTGGCGGCTCTCAGGTGAGTCGTCAGGGTCGGTGTGCTTAGCAATCCAGCTATCCAGTTCGCCCACGTAACTATCGCCTTGGACCTGGGCAACCAGCGCAAACTCATCGCGACTGCGCTCTGACAGAGGGTGGTTTGAAACAACCATCCGTTCGAAATAGAGCTTGTCAGTGGAGTCTTGAAGCAGGTTGTGCGCGAAGGTCGACGCGGCGGCTTCGAGGCACTTTGCGGCCCTGTCAATTTGCTTCACATTGACATCGTCGACGCTCCTCCACACTGCGGCCCTAGAGCGGCATCGCAGGGTCGTGGTATCGACAATTTCCGCAGAATTAGTAGCGATAAGTTCGTCGAGCAACGTGTCGCGATTTGCACCAGGAGCGACCGTTTCCACAAGCTCTGTGAAGGTTCGCCGCGCGGGATCATCTGATTCTTCCAAATAGACATCTAGCGCTAATCCATAGGCACCAGAAAATCGGGGATGCGTATGCCAAATCGTAAGAAGCCGAGCGATCAGCTGGAAATGGCTTACCGGGCCGTCGGGCGCTACTGACTTTCGTCTGGGATCACGGAAGAGCTGCACCTCGGAGCGAGTTAGCCCCGCCACTAATGCAAGCCGAGCGTCAGATAATTGTCGGTCTTGGTCGGCCATACGGCCTTCCAGTACTTGCACATATGCACGTCGCACCGAATCAGAAATTTCTCGCGCTGAAATGCCGCGCTCGAGTGCCACAGGCATCAACGGGCGCAGCAAGGAAGTAAAGAGAGCGAGCAAAGCCTCTCTTTCATCACTGCTTGTTTTTCTAGCTGCTTCCATGCGGGCACGGCCGTCAATCGTGGCGATTGACATAAATCTAGGTATGACAATGACTTATGTCAACGGACCGGCGCCGAAATTATGTAATATCCCCCTCAGTTGGCCGAATATTGCATTGAACATCAGACGGTTATGAGCGGCACACCCTATGTGCAATCGAGGTGCGAGTTGCAGGCGGCACGACTGGATGCTTGGCGCAGCAGCGCGCTGCGTTGCACCAAAATGGGCGGGCATGAAGATTGAGCTTGGAGGCGTTGGAGTCGTCGTTTGATGGACCCGGCGACTGTCCGCTCCTAAAGATCGCGCACCGCAGAATATTTGGCGGAATCGGCTCTCAAGTCCGCGCCGCCGGATCAAACAGTCGTCGATGCTCGAGGATCGCGTATCTGTCTGTCATCCCCGCGATGTAGTCGGCGACAGCCCGTGCGCGTCCGGGCATACCGTGTTCGCGCTCCAGAACCGTTGCGGCTTCCTGGTGCTCGGTTGGCATCAGGGTCGGATCATCGAGGAAGGTATCAAATAAATGGGTCACGACGAGCCTTGCCTTGGACGTCATGCGCAATACTTTGTAGTGGCGGTAGACACGCTCGTTCAGGAATTGCTTGAGCTTGAGCTGTTCACGGGCGACGTCGGGGCTGAATGCGACCAGGGGTTTGGAGCGTGCCCGGACGTCGCTGACTGACGTCGGCCGGGCCTTGGCGAGGTTGTCACGGGTCGTGCGGATCAGGTCGCTGACCACATCGTTGATGACGCGGCGGATGGTTTCGTGGATCACCTTGCGTTCGGGAAGCGCGCGGTACTTCGCCAGCACCTTTCGGTGCTGGCCTGCAAATAACTCGACCTCGGCCAGATCATCCAGGCTGATGAGTCCCGCGCGCAGGCCGTCGTCCACGTCATGATTGTTGTAGGCGATTTCATCGGCCAGGTTTGACAGTTGTGCCTCGAGTGAGGGTTGGCGCCGCTGGATGAAACGCTCGCCGAGTTCGCCCAGCTGCTTCGCATTGCGTACCGAACAGTGTTTGAGGATTCCCTCGCGGCATTCGAAGGTGAGATTGAGGCCGTGGAAATCGGCATAGCGATCTTCGAGCTCATCGACGACGCGCAGCGACTGCAGATTGTGCTCGAAGCCACCGAATTTGCGCATGCAGGCATTGAGCGCGTCCTGGCCGGCGTGTCCGAAGGGGGTATGGCCAAGATCGTGCGCGAGGCAGATCGCTTCGGTGAGCGATTCGTTCAGGTCGAGCGCCGTCGCAATGGAGCGCGCGATCTGCGCCACTTCCATCGAATGCGTCAGGCGCGTGCGGTACAGGTCGCCCTCATGATTCACGAACACCTGGGTCTTGTAGACGAGGCGCCGAAAGGCGTTCGAATGGATGATGCGGTCGCGGTCGCGTTGGTATTCGCCGCGGAACTGCGGCGGCGGTTCGGCGCAGCGGCGGCCGCGGGAACCGGACTCGGCCGACGCGTATGGGGCCAGGTCCGATGCTTGACGCGTGGCGCGGGTCACGGTCAGCCGAAGTAGCCGGTCAGCGTAGCCTCAAGCGCGCGCGGCGGATAATCGGCGGTCACGAGGGCCGCTCCGATGCGCTTCAGCAGCACGAAGCGCATGCGCCCCGCCTTCACCTTCTTGTCGATCTTCATGTGCTCCAGCACCGTCTGCGCCGAAACATCCGGTGCGGCGACGGGCAGACCGACCCGGTGCAGCAGCGCCCGCAGCCGCGCGACATCCGCATCACTCAGGTAGCCACATTCACGCGACATGGCCGCGGCCATCAGCATGCCGGCGCCGACGGCTTCGCCGTGCAGCCAGGTGCCGTAACCCGTGGCCGCTTCAATCGCATGTCCGAAGGTGTGTCCCAAATTCAGCAACGCGCGATCGCCGTGTTCGCGCTCGTCCTGGCCCACGATTTCGGCCTTGACCTCGCAGGAGCGGCGGATGGCATGCGTAAGCGCTTGCGGATCACGCGCCAGCAGCCGATCGATATTGACCTCGAGCCAGTCAAAGAAGGCCGCATCATGGATCAGGCCGTACTTGATGATCTCCGCAAGCCCGGCCCGCAATTCCCGCGGCGGCAGCGTCGCCAGCGTATCCGTATCGGCGATCACCGCGACGGGCTGGTGGAATGCACCGATGAGGTTCTTGCCACCGGGATGATTCACGCCGGTCTTGCCGCCGACCGAAGAGTCGACTTGCGCCAGCAGGGTCGTCGGCACCTGCACGAAATCGATGCCGCGCTGATAGCAGGCTGCCGCGAATCCCGCCATGTCCCCCACCACACCGCCGCCGAGGGCCACCACGGTACTGTCGCGCGCCAGGCGGTTCGCGACCGCGACATCGAGGATCCGGGCGAGCGTCGCGAGGGTCTTGTACGACTCGCCGTCGGGCAAAATCGCCTCGACGATGTTGCGATCCTTGAGAGCGTGTTTCAGCGTACCCGCGTACAGCGGCGCAACGGTGGTATTGCTGACCAGCAGCACGGTGCCGCGGGGTACGTGCGCCTCGAGCACCGCAGGGTCGCGCAACAGGCCGGGGCCGATCAGGATCGGATAGCTGCGTGCGGCGAGTTCAACCGTCAGGGTGTTCACGATATCGGCAATTATAGAGCGTTCAGCCACCCACGACCGGGAAACCCAGGGCCTTGATGATTTCCTCGGCAACCGCCTGGATCTTGCGGCCGTCAGTGATGACCTTCAGGTCGGCAACCGCACAGTACAGCGGCTCGCGTTCGGCCATCAGCTGCCGCAGCTTCACTTCCGGATCTACATTCGCGAGTAGCGGCCGATGGCGGGCGTGGCTTACGCGGTGCACCTGCTGTTCGACGGAGGTGATCAGGTAGACCACGCAGCCGCGCTGCGTCAGCAGTTCGCGGTTCTCGGGCATCAGAATGGCGCCGCCGCCGGTGGCCAATACCAAAGGCTCGAGCGCCGTCAGCGCCTCGATGGCTTCCTTCTCGCGCTGCCGAAAGCGCGGCTCGCCTTCCTTCTCGAAAATGTAGGAAATGTCGACGCCGGTGCGCTTCTCGATTTCGGCATCACTGTCGAGGAAAGGCGCGTCCACCATCCGCGCCAGGATGCGTCCCACGGCACTTTTGCCGGAACCCATCGGGCCGACGAGGTAGATATTGCGCTTGCCGTGCATGGTGCGGGTGAGAATACCGCACCCGCACGGCTACGCGCGGTCAGGGAACCGAGACGGGGATGGTGAGGAAGGTGCTCGAACCGCTGGGCGATGTCACCTTGACGGTAATGGTCGCACTGCCCGTGGTGGTCGTCGTCGTCAGCGCCGCGCCATAATTCTGGCCGCCGACGGTGGCATCGCACCCGACCGTGGTGCTACCTACCGCGGCAACGACAACGGTCGTACTGGAACTCTGGAACGAAACGGTGGTGCCCGCGGCCATCGAATTTCCGGGTATGCCGTGACCCACTCCACTTGTGTCCTGTACGTTGACGACCAGCTGGGCGGAACTGCTGATGGGCATCGCCAGCATGGGGGCAGCGACCGTACCCGAATTCGTGAGGCCCGCGGTGTCAGCAGCGTCCAGGGTGATGAGCGCGTCGCTGGTCGACATGGTGAGCAGGTGGGATACGCCCAGGGCCAGCGTGCTTTGCATGCAGGTGGACCCGGGTGCGGTGCCGGTGCAGGTGATGCCCACGAACTGGCCGCTCGGAAGGTCGCGCGCACCGTTGCCATTGAAATCGAGGAAGTATTCACCCGTGTCATACGCCCCGTTCTCATTGTCGTCGCGGTAGGGCTCGCCAAGATTCGCGAAGGATTCGGTGGAATCGTAGAAGCCATTGCCATTCGCGTCATCGAATGATTCTTCGCCGATCGCCGTGGCGAGAATCGTCGCACGCCCATAGCCGTTGCTCGGAGGTACGCCAGTCACCGAGGCAAGTTGTGTGGTCGGTCGCGGATTCGTGCTCGTCCAGGTGACGAAGCACGTACCGCCCAGCGTATTGCAGTTGCCGCCGATCTGGCCGCCGTTGGTCGTGAACGCCACGGCGGTGCCATCCGGGACCGGGTTGCTGTAGCGATCCGAGAGGAACACGGTGATCGGCACCGTCACGCCGTCGATCGAATAGGCCTCGACGTTGGGACAGGAGAGCGGCGAGACGCCATTGGCATACTTTGCGGGGCCTACCGCACTGCTGAAGGAACTGGAGGTCGGCAGGCCGGTCGTCACGGTGAGCTGGCTGGACTGGGTGCTCAGGGCCGGCGCGGCGATGCTCGCGGTGACGCGCACGGTGGTATGCACGGTGCCCGAACTGACCGTGGTCTGGACCGTGCCATCCGAAGCCGATGTCGCGGTCGTCGGTGAGATCGCCAGTCCGCCGACCGTCGTGTTCGGGGTAAATGTCACGGCGACGCCCTGGAACGGCCCGCCGGTGGAATTGAGGACCTTGAAGACCACGGTGGAGGTCTGGTTGAGACCCGTGCCCTTCAGGCCGATGGACGTCTGGGAAGCCGAGACGAACTGAATCGAGCCGATCGAAGCCGCACCGACCGTGACCGTGCCGGTCGCAGCCAGATTCTGGGTGCCCACGGTCGCGGACGCCGTGATGGTGTCCGGGCCGCTGCAACCCATGGCCGTATACGTTGCCGCCGCAAAACCCGTGGTCGTGACGACAGTGCCGGCCGGCGGGGCGCCAGTGCCGGTGACCGTTGACAGGATGGTCGCCTGACCGGTTGCGACACACGGTGAATTGAAGGTCACGGTGACCGGTCCGGCGTTGTACAACGTCCCGGTCTGATCGACGACGGACACGTTCAAGGCCGTCGTGCCGCCCGCGGACAATGTCGGCGCACCGACCCCGATGGCACCGGCCACGAAGGTGGAGCCATTCCCGTTACCGAGCTGCACGGTCGTCGTGCCCGACTGGGACGAGGCAACGACCTGCACTGAGGCCGTTCCAACCTGGCTGCCGGCCGTGGCAGTCACGGTGATGGTCCGCAGCGAGGAGTCGCCCGCGGTGCTGAGCGTCGCCACCGCCGAACCGTTCGCGCCGGTACTCACGCAGCCATTCGTTCCATTCGTGACGGCAACGCCACCCGAGGAGGCCTTGAAGCAGACCTGAACCCCTGAAATGAGGTTGTTGTCATCGTTCTTGGCGAGCGCCGTGATGGTTGCACTGCTTGAGCCATCCGCCGGAATCGTCGGTGCGCTGGTGCTAACGCTAAGCGCCGAGGCCGTAACCGTCGTACCACCGTTGCCGCCGGTCGTGCCGCCGGTGCTACCCGTACTTCCGGTTCCGGTTGAACCCGATCCGCTGCCTACGAACGGCGCATCGCCGCCACCGCATGCCGCGAGGGCTGCGGTGAGCATCAGAATCGGCACAGTTAACCAAAGTTTACGCATGTCTCACCTGAAAATTCGTTGCGATGTAGACCAAGTTGAGCGAGGCCGCCGGTCAATAGACGTTGGCGCCTTCGTGAAGAATCTTCGGCGTCACAAAGATCAACAGCTCGTCCTTGTTATTGGTCCTGGTGGTCGTCTTGAACAGGTTGCCCAGGATGGGCACATCCCCGAGGTACGGCACCTTCGTTTCATCAATGCGGTGTTCGGTCTGCAGGATGCCTCCGAGCACCACCGTCTGCCCGTCACTGACCAGCACCTGGGTCGTGATTTCCTGGGTATCGATGCTCGGCACGTTGACGCCGCCTGACGCCACGACCACCTGGCCGACGGTATCCTTCGTCACATCCAGGTCGAGGATGATGCGGTTGTCAGGCGTGATCTGCGGCGTCACTTCCAGTGACAGCACCGCCTTCTTGAAGGAAATGGACGTCGCGCCGCTGGAGGCGGACTCCTGGTAGGGGATCTCGGTACCCTGCGAAATCGTGGCCTGCTTCTGGTTGGCCGTGATGATGCTCGGTGAAGAAATGATGTCTGCGCGCGTCTCGCTCTGGGCCGCCGACAGCTCCAGGTCGAGCAGGTAATCGGACCCGAGGATCCCGAGGGCGATGCTGCCCGCGGGACTGGAGACCGGCAGGTTGACGTTGTAACGCGTCGGCGCCGTGCCGGTGCCCGTGGAGCCGGAGGGCATCGTGACCGGGAACGCCGAACCGGTGGTGGTCAGGTTGGTCAGTGCGGAGTTCACGATCGTGTTGGCGCCCGCCGCCGTACCGGTGGTCGTGACGAGGCCGTTGGCGCCGTTCTTGTTGACACCGGTGAAGCCCAGCACCGCACCCAGCTCGCGCGTGAAGTCGTTGTTCACGATGACCAGGCGCGATTCGATTTTGACCTGGCGCACGGGGATGTCCAAGGTGGCGACCATGCGCCGGATGTCCTCGAGCCGCTCCGCCGTGTCCTGCAGCAGCAGGGTATTCGTACGCACATCCACCGACACGTTGCCGCGCGGTGAGAGTAGCGAACGGCCCGTCGATTTGATCAGGCTGGCCATGTCCGCGGCCTTGGCGTAGTTGACCTGCAGGAACTCCGAGCGCAGCGGCTCGAGTTCCTGAAGATCCTTGCGCGCCGCCAGTTCGGCCTTCTCGCGGCTGGAGATCTCATCGGCCGGCGCGACGATGATGACGTTGCCGTCCTGGCGCTTGTCCAGACCCTTGGTGCGCAACACGATGTCGAGCGCCTGGTCCCAGGGCACATTCTGCAGGCGCAGGGTCACGCTGCCATGCACCGAGTCGCTTACCACGATGTTCTGGCCGCTGGTGTCCGCCAGCAGCTGCAGCAAGGAGCGGGTGTCGATGTCCTGGAAGTTCATCGTCATCTTCTCACCCGTGTAGAGGCGCTTGGTGTCCTCGGCGACCTCGGGCTTGCGCTTCGGCTGGATCTCGACGACGTAGGTGTCGTTGGTCTGATAGGCCAGCTGCTCGTAGTCACCCGTGGCGGTGATGATGAGGCGGGCATCGCCGCCGGAATGGGTCGCATCGAAGCTGGTGACCGCAGTGCCGTAATCGGTGGCATCGAAACGGCGTACCAGCCGTTTGGGCAGCTCCGTGCCCGCAAAATCAACGACCACCTGCTCGCCGACCTGGCGCAGGTTGATGGGCGTATGCGGGTCGGTCAGGTGCACGATGACGCGGCCGGCGCCATCCACGCTGCGCCGGAAGTCGATGCTATCGATGCTGCGCACGCCCGCGGCGGTCGAGACCGTGGCGCCATCGCTGCGCGCGGGCACGGTGCTGGCCGTCGCCTCGGCACCGTTCTGGCCGAGCGTGACCACGATGTTGTTACCGTCGACCCGCATGGCGTACGGCATCGTCTTGTCGAGGACCAGCTCCAGCCGGCTGCGGTCCGCGGTCTGCGCGGCCAGGATCGTGTCGAGACCACCGGAGCGCACGTCGATGCGGCGCGATGCGAGCGCCAGCGAAGTGCCCGGCAGATCGATGGCAATGCGCGCCGGATCATCGATGGCAAAGCTGGTGGGCTGCGGCGCAGGTCCCGACAGCTTCAGGGTCAGCTGCAGCTGCTGTCCGGCCATGGGCCGTACGTCGATGGCCGTCAGGGTATTGCTGTCTGCGGCATGCGCCAGCGACAGGAGGGTTGAACCGGCGATGAGCGCGGTCAGGAGCGTCGCGAGGGCGCTTCGGATCCGGTTCAACGGGTTGAGGCGTGTCATTTTTAAGAACTCCCTGCAGCCGTTCGGCTAATCGTTCAACGCGAGGCCCGTCGGGCGCTCGATGTAGCCACCCAGGCCGTCCGGGACGATTTCCCGGACGTCGATCTTTGATGGGGTGATGCCGGTGATCTTGCCGTCGTTCTGGCCAATGTAATTGCCCACGACGACCCGATGCACCAGTCCGTCCTTCGTCTGGACCAATCCATATAACTGCCCGCCCAGCTGCATCGACCCGACCATCTTCATCGTGTCCAGCGAGTACTGCTCCAGGAACTCGCGGTTGCGATGCTGATCGGGGCGCAGGTTCGGGTTGCCGGCGTTGGGCGAGGTCGGCATGAACGGCGAGCGCAGGTTCATGTCGGCATACGTATACGTCTGCTGCGGCTTCACCTCGGGTAAGGGTTCGACCCGTCCACCCGGTTCCTTGTTGGTCTCGGTGATGAAGCTCTGCAGGTCATCATCGCCACTGGAACAGCCGCCGAGCGTCATCGCGGCGGCGCCGACCAGGCTCAGCAGCAGCACGGCCAGCGGACGCAAACGGGGGGTGGCGTTAAGGGTGCTCATTTCTTGGCATCCTTAGGTTTGGTGTTATCCGCGGCACTCTGCTCATCCTCGTCCAGGTACCGGTAGGTCTTCGCCGTCACATCCAGGGTCAAACTGTCGTAGCCGGACTTGCCGTCGGGTTTGATCTCGATGTCGTGCAGCGTGACGATGCGCGGCAGGGCCGCGATGCCACTGACGAACTGACCGAACTGGTGATAGCTGCCGCTGAAGCGGATGCGGATGGGCAGTTCGGCGTAGAAGTCCTTCTTCAATTCGGTACCGGGCTGGAACAGCTTCTGCGACAGGCCCGCCGCCAATCCCGTCTGGGAAATGTCGACGACCAGGTTCGGTACCTCGGTGCGACCGGGAAGCTGACGCAGCAGGGCGCCAAAGGAGCGCTCGATGTCAGCGAGCTGCTGCTTGTAGACACTCAGGTTCACGGCCTGCGCGTGCTTGGTCTTGAATTCCTGGCGCAGCTTCTGCTCTTCCTGCTGGTATTGGTCCAGCGTCGGACTTTCGTTCTGCCACACAAAGAAATAGCCGAGCACAGAAGTGAATACGACCAGCCAGATTGCGACTGCGCCGATGCGAAATGGCAAGGGCCAGCGGCCCGGCTCGCGCCAATCGAGCGATTGCAGCTCTTCCACCAGGTTCATGGCGAGACTCCCCGGCGCACGCCGCCGTTCCTGGGGACGCCGGGTCGGGGGCCGGGTGCGACCTGGATCCCGGTGTCGCCACCACTGGGCACTTCATCCGCGAATACGGTGAAGCTCGAACCACCCGTGGTGCCGTCAGCGGCGACCACCTGCAGTTCGGGATTCTTCAGCCACTGCGAGGCGTCGATGTTGCGCATGAAGGTCGATACGCGGGTCGCCGACTGCGCCACGCCGTCGAAGCGGAATTTCTGGTCGGTCTGCTTGACGCCGGTCAGGTACGCGCCATCCGGCAGCGTCTTCACGATCTCATCGAAGATGTGCACGATTTCCGGGCGCGAGCGCTGCAGCTTCTCGATGATTTCCATGCGGGCGATGAACTTCTGCTTGGCGGTCTCGAGGCTGTTGATCTCCTCGATCTGCTTGTCGAGACCCTTGATCTCGACGCGCAGCCGGTCATTGCGGCGCTGTTGCCCGTCGATCATCGACGAGAACATCAGGTAGCCGAGAAACGCCAGCAGGATCGCGACCAGCGTGGCGCCGCCGAGTGCAATCAGGAACTGCAACTTGCGCTCTTTGCGTTCCTCGTCGCGCCAGGGAAGTAGGTTTATCCGTGGCATGTCAGTCGAAACTCCTCAGAGCAAGACCACAGGCCGTCAGCAGCGCGGTGGCATCACGCGCCACCGCCTGGGCCTTCGCGCGCGAGGACAGCTTCATCTGTCCGAACGGATCGCCCTTTTCGGCGGAAATTCCGACACGGCTGGAAATCACATCGCCGACCCCGGAAATGTTGGCGCAGCCGCCGCACACCAGGATCTTCTCCGGCTGCTCGCGGCCCGAACCGGACGCCAGGTAGAACTGCAGCGAACGGCTGACCTGCTGCGTCATGTCGTCGATGAAGAGATCCAGCACTTCGGACTGATAGTTGCCCGGCAGACCACCTTCCTTCTTGGCGCGACCCGCCTCCTCCATCGACAGCCCGTAGGTGCGCATGATTTCCTCGGTGAGCTGCTGCCCGCCGAAGGCGAAATCACGGGTGTACACGACCTTGAGGTTGCGCAGCACGCTGAACGTGGTGCTGGTGGCGCCGAAGTCGACCACGGCGATGGAGCGGTCGACGCCGCCGTCAGGCATCTGGTGGGTCATGAGCTTGCAGGCGTTCTCGAGCGCGAAGGCTTCGACATCGACAATCTTCGCGGTGAGACCGGCGGCATGGATGGCCGCCTGGCGCTGTTCGACGTTTTCGGTACGGGTCGCGACCAGCAGCACATCGTTGTTCTCGACCTCCTTCTCGGAGGGTCCCAGGACCTCGAAGTCGTAGCTGACCTCGTCCATCGGGAAGGGGATGTACTGATCGGCCTGCATCTCAACCTGGGCCTCCAGGTCGCCTGCGCGCAGGTTGCGGGGCATCTGGATGACCTTGGTGATGGCCGCATCGCCGTTGATCGCAATGGCGACCTCGCGGCAACGGGTGCCCGAGCGCTTGATGCAACGCTTCACGGCCTCGCCTACGGCCTCGGCATCCACGATCGTCTGCTCGTTCACCGCGTTCTGGGGGGTCGGTTCGGCCGCATAGGCCTCGACCCGGTATTGACCGCCCGCCATCGAAAGTTCGATGAGTTTTATCGACGACGTCGTTATGTCAAGACCGACGAGCGGGCGATACTTACCCTGTAGGAGGAACATTTACTTTCCTTATCAGTAAGTTACAGCCGAAAGCGCCCGTTCAGGATAAATTCGTAGGACACTATATAACAGTGAAAAGTTAAATAGAACGTGAGACGCCTCACGAAACGCCCCGGGTGCGCAGGATGTGACAGCGCGTCGCCAGGAAATACCGCCGGCGTCACAGTTGCGCGATTCGGTCGCGCCCAACATTTTCGATTGCGTATGGTCCAATCAGATTTGGAGAGACAAGGCTCACCGATCCATGACTGGGCGGGAAGCGGAGGACTGCGGCGGGACCTATCCGTGCCGTGCGTGGCGCAGGGCGGTAGCATTGATGTCCGTAGCCGGCAGCCCCGCTGTCCTAGGCGCCCACGCCCTTAGACCGGAAGCTTTGCGTCCCCACCTTTCGGTGAGTTTGCCCTTAAGTCGGCAGCTACTATGCATAGCAGCTGAAACCTAATCAAGCGGATACAGTCACGTTCTGTGAAACGAAACTACTTCTCCTTCCTGATAGCGGCCGTCGGTAGCGTGATCTTGCTCACACTTATCGGCGCCATTGGCGTGGCCGGTTGTTATGTCTACCTGGAACCCTCGCTCCCCTCCGTCGAGACGATGCGCAACGTCGAAATGCAGGTACCGCTGCGCGTGTATACGCGCGACGGCGACCTGATCGCGCAGATCGGCGAACAGCGGCGCATCCCGGTGACCTGGGAACAGATCCCGGACCTGGTCAAACACGCGTTCCTCGCGGCCGAGGATGACCGCTTTTTCCAGCACCATGGCATCGACTACCAGGGCGTGTTGCGCGCGGTGCTGGTGGATGTGATCTCCGGCGATCGCGCCCAGGGCGCGAGCACCATCACGCAGCAGGCGGCGCGGCAGCTGTTCCTCACGCTCGACAAGACCTGGCGGCGCAAACTCGAGGAGGCCTTTCTCACCTACCGCATGGAGCACGAGTTCTCCAAGCAGGAGATCTTCGCGCTCTACCTGAACGTCGTGTTCTTTGGTGAGCGCGCCTACGGCGTCGCCGCTGCGGCGCAGACGTACTACGGCAAAGCGCTGGACCAGCTCAGCGTCGCGCAGGCGGCAACGCTTGCGGGCATCGTGCAGCTGCCCTCGCGCTACAACCCCATCGTCAACCCGCAGTTCGCGAAGGTGCGGCGCACCTACGTTCTGCGGCGCATGAAGGATCTGGGCTTCATCGATGCGAACACGGCGGCGCAGGCCAATGCGGAGGCCGTCGAGGCGCGCACGCATGCCCCGCTGTACGATGTGGATGCACAGTACGTGGCCGAAATGGCCCGCCAGGAAGTGCGCAGGCGCTTCGGTCCGAAGGCCGAAACGGCCGGTTACCGGGTCTACACCACCATCGACAGTCGCCTGCAGACGGCCGCGAATCGCGCGGTGCGGCTCGGCCTGATCGAGTACGACCGCCGCTACGGCTGGCGCGGCCCGACGGCGCATGTGGAAGTGGCCGCGGGCGCCGACCCTTCCGACCTCGAAGACCTGCTCGACGAATATCCGCCCGTCGGCCCGCTGGTCCCGGCGGTGGTGACGGAGGTGGCCGACCAGTCGGCGAAGGTCTACGCCAAGGACATCGGCTTCCAGCAGATCAACTGGGATGGCCTCGCCTGGGCGCGCAAGCAGCTGGATGCCGAACGCACGGGACCGGCGCCGAAGAGCGCCGGGGAAGTGCTGGCGCGCGGCGATGTCGTGTACATCTATACCGACGGCAAGCATGCCGCGCAGCTGGTGCAGGTGCCCGAGGCGCAGGCGGCGCTCGTGTCCCTGGATCCGACCGACGGCGGGGTCGCTGCGCTGGTCGGCGGCTTCGACTACTTCACCAACAAGTACAACCGCGCGGTACAGGCGAAGCGCCAGCCGGGCTCCTCGTTCAAGCCATTCCTGTATTCCTCGGCGCTGGAAGATGGCTTCACGGCCGCCTCGGTGCTGCCGGATGCACCCATCGTCATCGAAGGCAGCGGCATGGAGACGGCCTGGCGCCCGAAGAACTCGCATGGCACCTTCAACGGGCCGACGCGGCTGCGCGAAGCGCTCGCGCAATCGCTGAACCTGGTGTCGATCCGGCTGCTGCGCCAGATCGGCATCGATTACGCCATCAACTACGTGACCCGCTTCGGCTTCGACAAGGCGTCGATGCCGAACAACTTCACGCTCGCGCTGGGCACGATGCAGATTGCGCCGATCGATCTGGCCGGCGCCTACGCGACCTTCGCGAATGGCGGCTTCCGGGTGACGCCTTACTACATCGACCGCATCGAGGATCTTTCGGGCAAGGTGCTGTGGGCGGCGAATCCGCCCATCGCCTGTCTGCAATGCGAGCACAGCGCGGATCTGAGTGCGGTGCCGCTGGCCGACGCCTCCGATGCGACCATGACCGCAGCGGACGCCGTGCGCGGCGGTCCCGGACCGCTCGCGCCGCAGCAGCTCGCGCCGCGGGTCATCAGTCCGCAGAACGACTACATCATGACCGACATGATGGCCGATGTGATCCGCCACGGGACCGGGCGGCGGGCGCTGGTGCTCGGGCGCACGGATCTGGCGGGCAAGACCGGCACCACCGATGAGGCCAAGGATGCCTGGTTCAACGGGTTCAATACCAAGCTCGTCACCACCGTGTGGGTCGGCTTCGATCAGGAGCGCTCCTTGGGCGAAACCGAGGAGGGCGCCCGCACCGCGCTGCCGATCTGGATCGGCTACATGCGCGAAGCGCTGAAGGATATGCCGCCGGAAAAACTGCCGATGCCCGACGGACTGGTGCAGCTGCGGGTGTCCGCGGCCACGGGCACCTTGGTCAGCGCCGAGAATCCGGATGGCATTCTTGAGACCTTCATGGTCAACCATCTGCCCAGCAGCGCGACACCCAATGGGCAGAACCCGGGCACCGAACCGACTGCCGCGGGTGGCGATTCGCTTTTTTGAGCCGCTCGCGATGTTGACTGTTTGATTTTCGGGCGCACCGGCCAGATGATTGGGACATGGCAAAACGATTGGGCGTTCGCGCCGAGCATCTGCGGCACGCGCTCGCGCAGGAAGCCGCGCGGGTCATGGCCGAGCACGGCATCCGTGACTTTCTGGTCGCCAAGCGCAAGGCCGCCGAGCGCTTCGGTGTCACCGATGGCGCAGTGCTGCCGAAGAACACCGAGATCGAAATCGCGCTGGTCGAATACCAGCGGCTGTTCGGCCGCGACACGCATACCGAATCCTTGCATGCGCAGCGCCGTGCGGCCCTGCAGGCCATGCGCCGGCTGTCAGGATTCGCGCCGCGCCTGGTCGGTTCGGTGTTGAGCGGTACGGCCACCCAGCACTCCGAGGTGCAGCTGCACCTGTTTGCGGAACGACCCGAGGCAGTGACGATCTGGCTGATCGATCAGGGGATCCGCTACGAGGTGACGGCGCGCCGCGTGAAGATGAACGCCGAGCGCGTGCTCGAATATCCCGGCGTGCGCTTCGCGGTCGATGACCAGGCCATCGAGGCCACGGTGTTCCCGACCGATGGCATCCGCCAGGCACCCGTCAGTCCGGTCGACGGCAAGCCCATGCGCCGCGCGGACGCGGCGGATGTCGAGGCGCTGCTCGCCGCCTCTTAGGCAGCCCGCGCGCTACCAAGCCGCAGGGGCGCTACCCAGTCTTGCGGCCGGGCGATCCCAAACCAGTGGCCGGTTCGCAATCATGACCGCAGAGCGCAGCCTGCGCGCCGGTCCGAAGTCGCTGGCTTCAATGCCGGGCGACCAGTCGGCCTCTTCCGGTGGCGCCAGACTATCGGGCAGTGCTGCAGCCGGGGCGCTGGTCAGCAGGCTTGCCACCCTTGCCAACGACGTGCGTCCCTCGAAGCCTTGCCCGCTGTGCAGACGTTGCGTCAGACCGCGTACCGCCAGCGCCGCCAGCAGATATCCGGCGACATGGTCGAGCGCCTGCACCGGCAGGGGCGTCGGTCGCGCGCGTCCGAGTATCCTCATGCCCGCATCCGCAATCCCGGCACTCATCTGCACGAGGCTGTCGAATCCGCGCCGCTGTCGCCACGGTCCGCTCCAGCCGTAGGCATCGAGGGTGATATCGACCAGGCCCGGTCGGGTGTGTCGGCGCCGCTGCGCATCCAGGCCCAGTGCATCCATGACACCGGGCCGGTAGCCGTGAACCAGCACATCGGCTTGCCGCAGCAGCTCCAGCAGGATCGTTCGACCCGCGCGGCTGCGCAGGTCGAGCCGCGCGCAGCGTTTTCCCAGCGTGATCTCCGGCACCACCGCCGGTTCGTCCCAGTCTGGCGGATCGATCCGCAGGACCTCGGCGCCGAGGCCCGCGAGGAAGCGCGTTGCCACCGGACCGGCGAGCACCCGTGTCAGGTCCAGAACCCGGATACCGTGCAGCGGCCGCGCGCGGTTCGTGAGAGTCAGCGCATCGCCTGCGTCCGGGGTCGGCTGCGCATGCAGCAGCGGCTCGCGCAGGACCGCCGCCCCTTGTGGATGCCGCTGCCATTGCTCAACCGAGCGCATTGCCGCCGCGCATCCCTGGTTGCTGACGATGGCGCTCTCCAGTTCCGGCGCGCTCCAGCGTTCAACGGCAGCGGCAACCGCAGGTTTGTCCGCTGGCGCGCCCAGCACGGCAAGGGCGGCCGCGCGGTGAAGCGGCGCATTGGTGTGGAGGCGGATCCAGCCGTCCGCGGCGGCGTAGTCGCCGGCAATCGGGTCCCAGGGCGCCGGCAGCGTCCAGTCAATGGGCCGGATGGAAAATCCGCACCAGCGGGAAGCCAGGCGACGGTCCACCGTCACCGGCGCCGGTGCGCCGAAGGCGCGGGTCAGCAGATCGGCAACGCTCGCGCCCGCCGCTGCCACGGCGGCGGCGGCAAAATCTGAGACGGGAAAAACCGCCGGCAGCGAGCCGGTTCCGCTGAAGCGAACCTGCGCAGCGGCGCTCTCAATCCCGAGACCCGCCAGCATCGCCTCGAGAAAGTGACGAGTTCGAGTCTCCTCGTCCACATGGCGCCGCGGTCTTCAGCGCTGGTCGATGGCGGCGTAGTCACGCGGCAGTGAGCCGGTATACAGCTGCCGCGGCCGACCGATGCGCATGCTCGGGTCGGCGATCATTTCCTGCCAATGTGCGACCCAGCCCACCGTGCGCGCGATCGCGAACATGACCGTGAACATGGAGCGCGGAATCCCTAAGGCGCTGTAGATCATGCCGGAATAAAAATCGACATTCGGGTACAGCTTGCGGGACACGAAGTACTCGTCCTGCAGCGCGACCTCTTCCAGGCGCAGCGCGAGTTCGAACAGCGGGTTCTCGGGGCTGCCGAGTTTGGCGAGCACCTTGTGGCACATCTCGCGGATGATCTTGGCGCGCGGATCGAAGTTCTTATAGACCCGGTGGCCGAAGCCCATGAGCCGGAAGTGGCTGCTCCTGTCCTTCGCCAACGCCAGGTACTTCGGAATATTCTCCACGGTGCCGATCTGCTCGAGCATCGCGAGCACGGCCTCGTTGGCGCCGCCATGAGCCGGTCCCCACAGCGCCGACACGCCGGCCGAAATCGCCGCGTAGGGATTGGCGCCGGTGCTGCCGGCCAGGCGCACGGTGGAGGTGCTGGCGTTCTGCTCGTGATCGGCGTGCAGGACGAACAGCAGGTCCAGCGCCTGCGCCGCGACCGGATCGACCAAATAGGGCTCGCAGGGCACCGCGAACATCATGTGCAGCAGGTTGCTGCAGTAGTCCAGGTCGTTGCGCGGATACACGAAGGGCTGGCCGACGGAGTGCTTGTGGGCGGCCGCCGCGATGGTCGGGATCTTCGCGACGATGCGATGCGCGAAGATCTCCCGATGGCGCGGATTATGGATATCCATCGTGTCGTGATAGAACGCCGACAGCGATGCGACGACCGCCGACACCATCGCCATGGGGTGAGCGTTGTGGTGGAACCCATTGAAGAAGCGCAGCAGCGTCTCGTTGATCATCGTGTGATGACGGATGCTGAGCGTGAACTCATCGAGCTGGTTCTTGCTCGGCAACTCACCGTACAGCAACAGGTAGCTGACTTCCGTGAAGCTGCTCTTGGCGGCGAGCTGTTCGACCGGATAGCCACGGTGCAGCAGCACGCCGGCCTCACCGTCGATGTAGGTGATCTTACTTTCGCAGGCCGCGGTGAGGCCATAGCCGGGATCGAAGGTAAAAGCGCCAAATTCCTTGTTCAGCGGCGCCACATCGACCACGCTCGGTCCCACAGTTCCGGGCCGCACCGTGAGCTCCGCCTTTTTACCGGTGGCGCGGTCGATGAGCTCGAGCTTGCTCTCTTTCATGTATTGCAGCTTCCTGGAATGCAGGCGCGGGGGATTCGCGCGAGCGCAGCTTCAGCGTTACATGGTCCGCGAGCGGAATCAAGGCAGTGCGAATTAAATTCAGATCAGGAACGGCCGCGAATCGCGCCGGAGCGGACCGCATGAGTCCGTCCGGGCTGCGGTCAAAGATCAGCGGGGTGCAGCGGCGGCGGCGTACTTCTTGCGGAACTTGTCCACGCGGCCGGCGGTGTCGACGATCTTCTGCTTACCCGTATAGAACGGATGGCAGGCCGAGCACACTTCCACCTGGAGGTCATGGCCCAGCGTCGAACCGGTCTTGAAGGCGTTCCCGCAAGTGCAGTTGACGTTGATCTCTTTGTAGTCAGGATGAGTGGCGTCTTTCATAATTAACTCCCGGTCTTAAACGGGCATGGGCAAATGGGCGCGCGAGTTTAGCGGCGAATCCTTCGATGCTCAAGACCTTGAATGGGGTCGCGCTCGCTAATTTCACCTTTCGGCAGACTTTCCGTTGCCCATGCTCCAAGGAGGGTCACTGGAACGGAAATTCGGGGGTCCGTGGTGCACTGCGGGGTCATTTCTTATCCACAGAACCTGTGGATAATTCTGTGGACTAACGGTCCCGAAGGGCCTCGTTATTCGGCCTAAATTGCACTTTTGTGACCTTGGTTAAAGAATATACACATACTTTTAGTCTTTCAATTCAACCGCTTACGGGGTTCATGTCGCGCAGATTGGTCGATATTGCACGTAATCTGCTCATTTACCGATGGGCCTCACGAACCCTGTGTATAACGGCGCCGCCGCGACCGGATTGACCGTCAAGGTCTTGACAGGGGCGAATCGACGACGTCAGGCCGCTCCGGAAGAAATTCAAGCAGCAGATCGTTCAGAAAGCGCAGTCCGGTGGGCGTCGGCGCCCAGCGCCCGTCAAGCTCCCGCAAGAGCCCGCGCTCCCGCTGCCTCACCAAGGTGGGGGCCACCACCTCAAACCTCAAGCCCGTGCGCCGCTCGAAGCCGCCGGTATCGAAACCGTGCGTCAGACGCAGGGCATTCATCATGAATTCGAAGGGTAATTCGGCCGCCGGCACGGTTCGGCTGGCCATCGGCACGCCGGCCTGGTAACGGCGCGGGTCACGGGTCTGGGTGGTGCGCACGATGGTCGCAGTGGCGGCATCGGTGAGCTTGCCGTGAGCCCCGGCGCCAACGCCGAGGTAGTCACCGAAGCACCAGTAATTGAGATTGTGGCGGCACTGCCGCCCGGCGCGGGCATAGGCCGATACCTCGTAGTGCCCGAGGCGCGCGCCAGCGAGTTCCTCGGCACACGCCTCGAGCATCGCCTCGACGCTGTCCTCACTCGGTAGCGGCGGCGGCTGCGCGCCGAATACGGTGCCGGGCTCCATCGTGAGGTGGTAGTGGGAGATGTGGGCCGGCGCCAGCGCCAGCGCCTGCCGCAGGTCCGAGCGCGCGCCGGCGATATCCTGTTCGGGCAGCCCGTACATGAGGTCGACATTGAAATTGCTGATCCCCGCGGCGTGCAACTCCTCGGCGCCGCGCGCGGTATCCGCCACGGAATGGATGCGGCCGAGCACCTGCAGCTGCTTCGCGCCGAAGCTTTGCGCGCCGAGGGAGACGCGGTTGACGCCGACGGCGGCATATTCGGCGAAGCGGCCGCGCTCGATGGTGCCGGGATTCGCCTCGAGGGTGATCTCGATGTCCGGTGTAAAACCGAACAGCGTGCGCGCCTGTTCCAGCACCTGGCCGATCGCCGCCGGCGAAAACAGACTGGGAGTGCCGCCGCCCATGAAAATGCTGGTCAGCGTGCGCCCCGACACCTGCGGTGCGAGCGCCTGTGCGCGCATGTCGCGCGCCAGCGCCGCGAGGTATTCGGCCTCGGGCAGAGCACCGTTCAGGGTGTAGGAGTTGAAGTCGCAGTAGGGACACTTGCGCACGCACCAGGGGAAGTGCAGGTACAGCGCCAGCGGCGGGGTTTCGAGCATCACGGCAGCGCGGCCAGCAGCGCGCGCAGTGCCTGGGCCCGATGGCTTGAGGCATTCTTCTGCGCCGGTGGCAGCTGCGCCGCCGACAGCTCGCACCCGTCCGGTTGAAATACGACGTCATAGCCAAACCCGCCCGCTCCGCGCGGCGTCGTGAGCACGCGGCCGGTCCAGACGCCCTCGGCCACGACAGGGTCGGGATCCGCGGCCGCACGCATGAACACCAGGACGCAGCGATAGCGCGCGCGGCGCTGCTGCGCGGGCACGCCCGCCAGTTCGCGCAACAGCAAACTGACGTTGTCCGCATCGCTTGCGTGTTCGCCGGCATAGCGTGCGGACCAGACACCGGGCCGCCCGCCGAGTGCGTCGACCTCGATGCCCGAATCATCGGCGAGCGCGGGCAGTGCGCACATCGCGGTGGCGTGGCGCGCCTTCAGCAGCGCGTTTTCGAGAAAGGTGCGACCGGTCTCGGCGGGTGTGACGATCCCGAACGCGGTCTGCGGGATGACTTCGATATGGCGCGCGGCGAGCAGGGCGGTGAACTCGCGGACCTTGCCCGCATTGCCGCTGGCGAGCACGGCCTTCACGTCAGGCTCAACCCAGCGCCGCGACAGCCTGCGACTGCAGCGCGAAGATCCGCGTCAGGCCGGCGGTGGCGAGGTCCAGCAGCGCGTCGAGCTCGTGGCGGCGAAAGGCATGGCCCTCGGCCGTGCCTTGGATTTCGACGAAGGCGCCGCCGCTGTTCATCACCACGTTCATGTCGGTCTCGGCCTGCGAATCCTCGGCATAATCAAGATCGAGCACGGGCGCGCCGTTGAAGACGCCCACCGAGATCGCAGCGATCTGGCCGTGCAGCGGATTGCGGACCAGCGTGCCGCGCTTCTGCAGCGCGGCGCAGGCCTGCGCCAGCGCGACGTAGCTGCCGGTGATGGCCGCCGTGCGCGTGCCGCCGTCGGCCTGCAGCACATCGCAGTCGAGCGTGACCGTGCGTTCGCCGAGCGCCTTCAGATCGACGATCGCGCGCAGCGCGCGACCGATCAGGCGCTGGATTTCCTGGGTGCGCCCGCTTTGTTTGCCGCGCGCGGCCTCGCGCGCCTGGCGCGTATGGGTCGAGCGCGGCAGCATGCCGTACTCGGCCGTCACCCAGCCCTGGCCTTTGCCGCGCAGAAACGGCGGGATCGTCTCCTCGACGCTGGCGGTGCACAGGACGTGCGTGTCACCGCAGCGCACCAGCACCGCGCCTTCGGCGTGGCGCGTGAATCCGCTTTCGAAGCTGATGGCGCGCAGCTCATCGAAGGCGCGGCCACTGGGTCGCACGCCACTCACTGGCTGTGCCAGCGCAGGACGGCGCCCGAGGTGTTGTCGCTGCTCGGCCCGGCGGCGGCGACGGCGGTGCGGCACAGCGCCGCGAGCTGATCTCGCGCGGGAATGCCGCTCATGGTGAGGGCGGTGGCAATTTCGCTGTCGCGCAGGCAGCCCCACACGCCATCAGTGCACACGAACAGCACATCGTCGCGTTGCAGCCCGCGCCGTTGTCCCAGGGTCATATCGGGCAAAATCGGATCTCCGCCGAGACAGCACTCGACATAGTTGCGCATGGGGTGATTGTGGGCCTGGTCGGGGGTGATCAGCCCCTCGCGCAACAGCAGTTCGACATGGCTGTGATCGCGGGTGCGCGCCGCGACGGCGCCCTGGCGCAACAGATAGATGCGGCTGTCGCCGACATGCGCCCAGTAGGCGGAACCTTGCTGGACGAGGCACGCGGCGCAGGTCGCACGCGGCCGGTTCTCGAGCGGCAGGTGCAGCCCGATGCGCACGACCTCCTCGTGGGCGCGGCCGAGCGTCAAATGCAGGAAACCGAGCGGATCGAACAGCGGTTGAGGCGTGTGCCAGAACGCCTCGAGCAGGGTCTTGAGTGTGATCTCGGCGGCGCGCGCCCCTTCGGCGTGGCCGCCCATGCCGTCCACCACGAGCAGCAATGCGGAATGCTCGGCAACGGCCACGGCGACGCGGTCCTGGTTCTCCTCGCGGCCCCCGAGAAGACTCAAATCGGCGTATTCAACCTGCAAGGAATTTTCTGTCTGTCTGGTACACTTTGGGCGATCTTATATCACGCGGAACCCTGGCGGCATCAGACGCGATCGCGCGGCCGCCACGGGCGCCAAACCGGCTTAAGTCACCAGGACGACCATGATTGCAAGCATGACGGGCTTCGCGCGCCGCGAAACCTCAGGGCCCTGGGGCTCCCTCATCTGCGAACTGCGCAGCGTCAACCACCGCTTCCTGGAGTCGAGCCTGCGGCTGCCGGAGGAACTGCGCAGCCTCGACCCGGAAATCCGCCAGCAGTTCGGGCGCGGCCTGAAGCGCGGCAAGGTCGACTGCACGTTCACCTACCGGCGTACGGACTCGGCGGCGCGCGCGCTCGATCTGGACCACGAGGCCCTGGAGCAGCTGCTGGGGCGTGCGCGGGAAGTTGCGGCCCTGGCCGGAACCACACCGGTGAGCGTCGACGCGCTCGAGGCCCTGCGCTGGCCCGGGGTCATCCGCGATACCGACACCGGCACCGAGGATCTGCTCATCGCGGCACGCGCGCTTGCGGCCGCCACGGTCGATGACCTGGCGCAGGCGCGGGCCCGCGAAGGCGCGCGTTTAGGGGAACTCATCGAGCAGCGTTGCGCGGCCCTCACCGCGCTCGTAGCGCAGGTGCGAACACGCTTACCCGAAGTCCGCATCCGGATCAGGGCCCGCTTGGATGAACGCCTGGCGGAACTGAAGGCCGAAGTGGATCAGGAGCGGCTCGAACAGGAACTCGCACTGTTGCTGCAACGGCTGGATGTCGACGAGGAACTGGATCGTCTGGGCGCGCACGTGGAGGAGATCCGCCGCATCATCACCAGCAGCGAACCGGCCGGCCGGCGTCTGGATTTTCTGATGCAGGAACTCAACCGCGAAGCGAACACACTGTCATCGAAGTCGCAGGATCTGGAGACCACCCGCGCCGCAGTCGATATGAAAGTGCTCATCGAGCAACTGCGCGAGCAGGTGCAAAATATCGAGTAGTGTCCAGGGGCGTCCATCCGCCTCCCTGGCTGTTCGCGCAACCCCCTATATCCAAAGCACTTTAGGCACTTTCGTGTCCACGGCCGTCCATGGCTGTCCACCCACGTCTAGCCCAAATTTGTAGCTAGCTTTGTAGCTAGCTCGCACTTGCTCGTGGAGTCGCGCGGCGGCAAAATTCTAGCTACAACGGGTCACCTAAGGCGGTGATTCATGGCTGGAAAACTGAACTCCTGGAGTGTCGAACGCGCCCATCGCAGTGGCGCTCGGGTCCTGCTCGGCGACGGTGATGGCCTGTACCTGCGCAAGCAGACTCGCGATGGTGCCTCCTGGACGCTGCGCTATCGATTCGGCGGGCGCGATCGGTGGATCACCCTCGGCAACTATCCCGACATGTCGTTGGCCGAGGCTCGTATCGAAGCGCGGCAGGCTCGCGTGCAGGTCGACAAGCAGCAGGACCCCATCGGGCTGCGACGCGCCGTGCAGGCCGAGCAGCGTCAACGGATTTCGTTTGAGCAGTTGTGCGAGGACTGGTATCGCAGCGAAATCGTCGGGCGTGGGCTCAAGCATCCCGACGTCCCCCGTCGGTACCTCGACAAATACCTGTTGCCAAAGCTGCGCCGATTGACCGCTGCTGAAGTCACTCCGGCACACGTCACTCGCCTATTGGATGATGTGAAACATCGCGCACCAACCACTGCCAATGATCTGCTGCGCTTCGCGCGCCGCGTCTTCTCGTTCGGCGTGCGCCGGGGCATCGTACCCATCAATCCCCTCGCCGAGTTCTCGCCGCGCCTGGATGCCGGTGGCCCGGAGAAGTCCCGAAGCCGGGCGCTGTCGTACGAGGAACTGATCACGCTGTTTGAAAGCATCCGCGAAACGGAAACCTTCGGCGGCGGTAACCTGCTCGCCGTCAAATTGCTGCTCGCGCTGTGTGTTCGGAAGAGCGAACTGCTCGGCGCACGCTGGGCAGAGTTTGATCTCGAAGATGACCTCAGATTAGGCCCGGTCTGGCATCTGCCGGCCGCGCGCACCAAGACGGGTGAGGATTTGGATATTCCTTTGGTGCCGCAGGTAGTCGAGTGGCTTCAGGCTCTCAAGGTGGTGGCCGCGGACAGTGAATTTATCTTTCCTAAGCGGCGA
>DATAVA010000021.1:0-28679 GCA_036267975.1 Steroidobacteraceae bacterium
GACTCCGCTGCAAATCCGGTGTGGTGGTCAAGCGTGGGACAGCTTCGAGCCCGTTTTGGGCACACTTACCGGCTGCGCCTTCAAGTACCCGGTTGGGCTCCCCGCCTCCGACAAGAGCCGCCGCGCGTCATGATTCAGATGCCGGGGGAAGGCATTATTTTGCCCGGTTTGCTGCTGTTGCCAGCATTGATTTTCAGTGTCGTGGGCGGGTTATGCGTGATTGCAATAGGTCTGGTGACTCAGCAATCGATGCAGTAGTGATGCAAGCCGCTTTCAGCGGTGTACCTGCGCACGGATCAGCGTCCTGACGCTCTTCCTAAGCGCTTCAAGGTCGATGTTGCACGCGGGGTCGGCCCCCGCCTGACAGATTCCCTCGAGCCGGCGCCGGCACTCCTCGAGCTGACCCGCGTTTACTGGCGCCACCCGCTGCAGCGCCAGCTCCAGCAGCGCGCGCAGCTCATGCAGGACCCGATAGCGCGCGTACAGCCGGAACATTCGTGCGGCGATCTCGGGAGATTCTTGCCAGGATTTCCCACCGAAGAGTTCTTGCGTGACCCACTGCCCCGCGCCAAAACAATCGAAGCCGGCGCATGCGGGGAAGCCACGCGCTCGCAGCTCATCGTGAATCCCACAACGATGGTCCATCCCCAAATTCGGACAGGCGCTGTGCGCAGGTTTGTCGAACCCGAAGCCCTGATCAGCATCGAAGGCCGGCGCGACGCAGCACAGTCCACAACATCTCGTGCAATCCGCCTGTAGTCGCGACGCAACGGTCATGGTGATCTCCTCGAATTGGCGACGGCCAAAATGACGAGGCCTCCGGTCGCGGACGACGGGAGGCCTTGCGGAGATACCAAATGTGGGGGCCAGCCTAAGCGCCGGATACCAGGCAGGTCAACCTTCCCGAACTGGCGGTCCGATGCTATACTGTATATATCCACAGTACCGTGCTAAAGACCATGAATTCAGCCTCTGCGAACGTCGAAACGGTGCGCCCTCTGCGCGAATTGGAAGCCGAGATCACGGAGCTGTGCGGTCATCTGAACGCAGCCCAGCACCGCTGGCTGGTTCTGATTGCGGAATTCGACCGACGCAATGGCTGGTCCGATGGTGCGACTCAGTCCTGCGCGCACTGGCTGAATTGGCAGTGTGGCATCGACCTCGGTGCGGCGCGCGAGAAGGTACGGGTGGCACACGCCATCACGAAGCTTCCGCGCATCAGCCAGGCGATGGCACATGGTCAGCTGAGTTATTCGAAAGTACGCGCCCTCACCCGTATCACTGGCCCGAACACCGAGCCGTACCTGCTGGATATCGCTCTGCACGGTACGGCCGCGCATGTTGAGAAATTGGTACGCCAGTTTCGACAGGTTGGCGAAGCCGCGGCCTTGTCGCGGGAGGCGCGGCAGCAGGCCACCCGCAAATTGACCTATTTCTATGGCGAGGACGGCTCGCTGATTCTCAAGGGCCGGTTACCGGCCGAAATCGGCGCACAACTGGTCAAGGCTCTGGATGCCGTGTTGGAAGCAAATACCGGGGACTCGGATGACGAGAGGCCATCTTGGGGTGCGCGGCGTGCGGATGCCTTAGGCCAAATCGCGGAGAGTTTCTTGAAGCATGGTCTGGAGGTGCTCGCGCCGGCGGAGCGCCAGCAGATCATCGTGCATGTGGATGAACAGACCCTGCTTGATGGCGGTCGAAACGGCGCGGCGCCTGGCCTGCGATGCCAGCACCGTACATATTCTTGAGGATGATGAGGGGGAACCGCTGAACATCGGGCGCAAAACCCGCGTCCTTTCCCCGGCGCTGCGCCGTGCGCTGAAGTCCCGCGATAAGGGTTGCCGGTTCCCCGGTTGCCCGAACGTGCGGTATGTGGATGCCCACCACATCCATCACTGGGCGCAGGGCGGGGAAACGAAACTCTCCAACCTGGTGCAGCTATGCCGCTTCCATCACCGTCAGGTGCACGAGGGCCGGGTCCTCATCATGCGCCTGGATGACGGGGGTTTGCGCTTCATCAGGCCGGATGGCCGCACGTTTGAGAGTTCCATACCGGCATCAATGAAACCCTGCCCCGAGTGGCGCCAGTCACCGGTGGTGAATCATCCGCATGGCCCTGACATCAATCCTCGTACCGCTACGACACTCTGGCGGGGCGAGCGCATGGACTACGATCTTGCGATCGATGTGCTGCTGCGGAAAGCCGCGCGTGGCAAAAACGTTTCCGCGGAAACGTCTCTTGAGTGTGCCGCACAACAGGGCTTCAGTGACTTTCCCCGGCCTGCACCGGCTGGCCCGTCACCGGATTGGGATAGTGAAACGGCAACTCCTCGAATGCCGGAAACGGCATGTAGTTGACCGAGGGCGGCCGATCCGGCGGCAGGGTCTTGCTGGGGCCAGGTGCCGGCATGGCGCCGTGCGCCCAGCCCTTCTCATAGTCGGCCAGGAAGGTCAGATACAGATGGTCTGACTTGATGCGCCATACACCATTTTCCTTGACGTACTCGTTCTCGCGCGTGCCCCCGCCAATGTAGGCATCGACACCGTACTTGCCGAGGATCGAAAGCTCGCGTACCCGGGCGCGCGCAGTCTGACCATCCGCGGCGACATGGATCACCGGCTGGTAGAACGCATGATCGTTGACTTCCCCCTGGTGCAGGCCCTGCGCACCGAACGCATCCTCGAGGCTGGCACGGATGCGCGCCTTGCCGACATACACGCCGCGCTGCGCCAACTCGATGGTTCCTTGCTGGGCGAACAGCGCCGTGGCGGAATCCCACTGCCATTTATCCAGATAGAACCCGTAGGCGTTCTGCAGATTCTCGATCTCCTCGGCATCCTGCAATCGCGCCAGCCGCGTTGCCAAGCCCGCAAGCTGCGCGGTCGGGTCCGTCGCGCCATGCGTCTCGGGGACGACGTTGTGAGTGCCCGCGTATACCGGCTTGCCGGTCACGGGGTTCCCATAGTGCATCGGGGCGACGAGGCTGCCCGGGTACATCTCGTAGACCGTCGTCGGTGGCAGATCCGGCGGCAAGGCCTTCTCCGGGTGGGTATTCGGTATCGCAAAATTCTCCCAGCCGCGTTCCAGCGTCGAATACATCTCAAAGTACGCGTGCAGCTTTGAGATCTTCCAGATGCCATTTTCCTTGCGGTATTCGTTCTCGTAGATGCAGTCGCCGATCACGCTGGTGCCGTTCAGGTCCCCGCCAAACACCAGCGCACGCCAGCGACCCTTCGCAACCGTGCCGTCCGGTGACACATCGACGATGGGCTGAATCTGGGTATGGTCGTAGAGACGCCCGTACTGCGGCTTGCCGAGCCACTGCAGATATTGCAGCACGCGTGTCCGGCCGACGAACACGCCGCGGCCGCCGATTTCAAGCGTGCCATCTTCCGTGAACATATCCGCGATCTGCTTCCACAGGTTCTTGTCCACGAAATACCCGTAGGTGCGCTGCAGGATTTCGATCTGGTGCTGGTCATCGAGCCGGTCGACCTGCCATCGAAGCTGTGCGATCCGGCGCGCCGCCGCGGCCGCCGAAAGCTTCACCATGGGCACCGGTTCCGGGCGCAGCGGTTGGATCGCCTCAGGCCCCGCGTAGTGGTAGGGCGGCAGCGATACGGCCGGCCATGGATCGTACACAAAGGAGCTGGGACGATCGGGTCGTGGCAACTTGCGGTCCGCGACATTGCTCTGGGTCATCTTCGTCTTCCACCCGCCCTGCTCAGGCACCGTGAAGGTCTCGATCCAATGCAGCTTGCTGATCTTCCAGACGCCGTGCTCCTTGCGGTACTCGCACTCGTAGGGACCGGTCTGCCAGCGCGCGTATTCGTGGAACTGTCCCAGCAGAACAATCGCGCGCCAGCGCCCCTTGGCTGACTGGCCGTCAGGTGCAAGCGAGATCACCGGCTGCAGCTGCACATGCTCGCGCAGCTGCTGTGGCCGCAGCCCGGACTTGCCGTAGCCGATCGCATAGAGCAAGGCGCGCGCATGGGCCTTGCCGACGAAGACGCCGGCCGGGCCGTACTCCAGGGTCGCGTCATCCGTCAGCAGATCGACAATGTCGTCCCAGTCGGAGCGATCCAGGTAATAGCCATAGGCGCGCTGCAGGCGCTTGATGGCCTCAAGGTCGGCCAGCTGTGTGGCCTGCTGCTCCAGTTGCGCGATGTTTGGCATGGCCTGATTCGGGGCCGCTGAGCCCGGGGTTGCCTGAGCATGGACCGCGGTGCCGAACACCGTTGCGATCCCCAGCGATAATACCGCCAACGCACGTTGAACCATGATTTTCACTCCAACAGCCCCCTGAGCCGCTCCAGATCCGCCGGTGTATTCACATCCACTCCGGGCCGCACCGCCGCGATTGCGACCCGGATCTGCATGCCGTGTGCAAGCGCGCGCAGTTGTTCGAGCTTCTCGCGCAGCTCCAGCGACGCGGGCGGCAATTGCGCGATGCGCAGCAGCGAGCGTACGCGATAGGCATACAAGCCGATGTGGCGCAGCGCCTGCCGGTAGCTGTCCGGCCCGGGCAGTTCGTCAACCGCACCGTCGCGGTCCCAGGGTATCGGGGCGCGCGAGAACAGCAACGCCCGGCCATCGGCCGCGAGCACCACCTTGACCGCGTTCGGATCGCGAAACTCGGCAGCCGAGAGCACCGGCGCGGCCAGCGTGGCGATATCCGCCTCCGCGTGGTCCCGCAGCAGCTGCGCGACCTGCCCGATCAGCGCCGGAGGCATGAGCGGCTCATCGGCCTGCAGGTTGACGACGATCTCCTCAGGTGCCCAGCGCAGCGTGGCCACCGCTTCCGCGAGCCGATCGGTTCCCGATACATGGGTGCGCGCGGTCATGACGCATTCGACGCCAGCCTGGCGGGCAGCCGCCTGGATGCGCGCGTCATCGGTCGCGACGACAACCTGCTGTGCGCCGGAGGCCCGCGCCCGCTCACACACCCAGTGCAGCATCGGCTTTCCCCCGATCGGCAGCAGCACCTTGCCGGGCAGGCGGGCCGAGTCAAACCGCGCGGGGATGACGATGCGGAACACGTCGCTAGCGGTCCAGCAGTGGATCGTCGGCGGCCAGCTGCCGGGCCTCCTCCTCGAGCATGACCGGAACACCCTCGCGGATCGGGTAACTGAGCCGGTCCAGTCGGCACACCAGCACCTGTTCGCTACGGCGGTACTGCAGCGGTCCCTTGCACACCGGGCAGGCCATGATGTCCAGAAGTTTGGTATCCATGGTCACACTTTATCCGGTTCCGCTCGCAGCGGCACCCACGCAGCGGGCGTTGACCTCGACCAGCAGGGTCTGCGCATCCTCGGGGGAAAACTGCGCCGTGACCGGGACGAAGCCCAGCCGATCATTCGCGAAGGCCGCGCAGCGCACGGCGTCCTTTTCGGTCATCAGGATCGGCCATTTGCCGGGCAGATCCAGGTCCCGGGCCGTGAACGCATGGTGGTCAGCGAACGGATGCGGCAGCACCTCCAGGCCGTAGGCTCTGAGCAGGTCGAAGAAGCGCGTCGGATTGCCGATGCCGGCCACCGCGTGCACCCGCACGCCGCGTAGATCCTCGAGCCGATGCCCCCACAGCGCCTCGCCGGGGCGATGCTCGCCCGTACCGCGTACCGGCTCCAGCGCCGACGGCACCATGCGCATGAACAGTGGCCGCGGCGCCCCCAGCGCCCGCAACGTTTCGAGCAGCCCGGGTTTCGGATCACCGTTGATCACGACCGCATCCACCGTCTCCAGCCGCGTCGCGGATTCGCGCAGCGGGCCGGCAGGCAGCAGCCGCGCGTTGCCCAGGCCGCGCGCGCCATCGATGACCACCAGTTCAAAGTCCCGCGCCAGCTGCAGATGCTGCAGCCCGTCGTCGCACACGATGACGTCAGCGCCGAGTTCGACCAGGCGCTGCGCGGCGGCCACACGATCCGCATCCACGACCACCGGTACACCGGTGCGCCGACGCAGCAGCACCGGCTCATCACCGAAGGTGCGCCAGTCACCCGCCGCATCGACCTGCGCGCCACGCCGGCCCGTCGAGCCGTAGCCGCGCGAGGCGATGCCCACCTTGCGGCCCAGTGCACCCAGCTGCCAGGCAAGCCACGCGACCACCGGGGTCTTGCCGGTCCCCCCCACCGACAGGTTGCCGACCACCACCACCGGGCAGCCCACCCGTCTCGCCACGCGCCGGCCGGAGGCAAAGGCGCGCCGCCGTGCCGCCGCGACCTCGCCATAGACCCCCGCCAGGGGCATCAGCAGGCTTGCGCCGAATGCACCGCCGTACCAGATCCGGTTCAGACGGTCCTGCATCGGCATGCGCGCCGCCTTCAGCTCTTGAACTGCAGGGCGTGCAACTGCGCGTACACCCCGCCAAGCGCGAGCAGCTCGGCGTGCGCGCCGCTCTCGACGATGCGGCCGGCATCGAGCACGATGATGCGATCGGCCTGCTCCACCGTGGACAACCGGTGCGCAATCACGAACGTGGTGCGATTGCGCACCAACTGCGCGAGCGCGGCCTGGATGTGCCGCTCCGCTTCGGTGTCCAGCGCCGAGGTCGCCTCATCGAGAATGAGGATGGGCGCATCCTTCAAAAGCGCGCGCGCGATGGCGATGCGCTGACGTTGGCCACCGGACAGCAGCACCCCACGGTCGCCCACCATGGTGTCCAGACCCAACGGCAGGGCGCGAGCAAATTCCAGAACGTGCGCCGCTTCGGCGGCCCGTTCGATCGCCGCCGCATCTGCCGCACGGCCGAACGCGATGTTGTTGCGGATGGTGTCATCAAACAAAACAATTTCCTGACTGACCGCCGCGATCTGTTCGCGCAGGCTGTGCAGGGTGTATTCGCGAACGTCGCGGCCGTCGATCCGCACTGCCCCTTCGAGCACGTCGTGGAAGCGCGGCAACAGACTCACCAGCGTTGACTTGCCGCTGCCGGAACGCCCGACGATGGCGACCTGCTGTCCGGCCGGTACTTCCAGTGACAGGCCGTCCAGAGCCCGGCCCTTGCCGCGTTCGTAGGAAAACACCACGTTGTCGAAGTGCACATCCCCACGTACGCGTCCAACGACGATGCCACCGGTTTGTGGCTCGGCCGGTTCATCCAGCAGCTCAAAGAGGTTCTGCGCCGCGGCGATGCCCTGCTGCAATTGACCGATGACGCCGATGAACTGCTGCACCGGCTGCGAAATCTGCGCCAGGGCGACTATGAATCCGAACAGTTCGCCCATGGTCATCCGACCGTGGACGACCGCAGAAATCGCGAATGCCAGAACAAACGCCATGCCGATGGAATTGATCGTCTGAATGATGGGGTTGGACAATCCCTTGGTCAGGATCAATCGCATGTAGGAGTGGCGATTGCGCTCATTGACCGTGCCGAACTGGCGCCCTAGGTGCGCCTCGGCGTTGTAGATTTTGATCAGGCGTGGTGCTTCGAGGCTTTCCTTGGCGACGCGGGTGACATCGCCCATGGAGTCCTGGATACGTCGTGCATAGCGCCGGAAGTAGTGATTGATGCGCGAGACCAGCCAGGCCATGACCGGCGCCATCACCAGCGCCATGATGGTCAGTTTGTAGTTCAGATACATCGCGTAACCGAGCGCTGCGCAGATCTGCAGCGCGGAACGCACCATCATGACCACCGAGTCCGACGTGCTCGTGCCGACCAGTTCGACGTTGTAGGTCAGCCGCGAGAGGAGGTTGCCGCTGGAGTTGCGGTCAAAGTAGGCGATCGGCAGGCGCTGGATGGCATCGAACACCTCCTGGCGGATGTTCGTGACGACGCGGCGCGAGACATAGCCGGTGAAGTAGGTCTGGGTGAAGTCCCCCATGCTGCGCAGGAACAGCAACGCAACCAGCGCCACGGGCAACCAAATGATGGTGCGTGGATCACTGTGGGTCAGCGTGCCATCCGTGAAATGCTTGGCATAGGGCGCGAAGGCGACCATGGCAATGGCGTACGCGAGTCCGCCGGACATGCCGAGCGCGAATGCGCCGCGATACGGTTTGACGTAACGCAGCAGCCGCAGATAGACGGTCAGCGGGCGGGTCTGCTCCGGCCCCGTGACCTGCCTCATTTCGTATCCGCTGCCGGTGCGACATCCTGACGCACCGTTGCGATATTCAGTTCCACGAATCCGAGCCTGCCCAGCACATCCATGGCCGTGATCACGGACTGATGGGTGGTACGCCCATCCGCGCGCAAGGTGACGCGCATGGTGCGATCGGTCCCCGCTTCCTTCAGCAGTGCAGCGCGCAGCGTGTCGGGGCTGGAATTGATGAGTTCGTGACCGTTGACCAGGTAGCTGCCCTGCTGCGTGACCGACACCACCAGCGGTTCAACCGGCGGCTTGCCGGTGGGCACGTCCCGGGCCTGCGGCAGATGCACCCGGATGCGGCCCTCATCGACGAGGGAGCTGGAGAGCATGAAGAACACCACCATCATCAGGACCACGTCGATCAGGGAGACCAGGTTGATCTCCGGGTCTTCGACTCGACGCGGACGCAGGTTCACCTGGCACCCGTGCCACTGGCCGCCATCGGTCTGGGCGGGAGCTCATGGGCCGCCCGCTCGTGAGCGCCGCGCTCGCGACCCGCGCCCTCCACCACGTCGGCCAGCCTGATGGCCGCCTTCTCCATTTCGACCACGAAACTCTCGACCCGCCCACGCAAATAGCGATAGGCGATGAGCGCCGGGATGGCGACGCACAGGCCCGCCGCGGTGGCGATGAGGGCCTCGGCGATGCCACCGGAGAGCATGCGCGGATCTCCCGCCGCGCCGGCCTGTAGGGCGTTGAAAGACTTGATGATGCCGGTCACGGTGCCCAGCAGCCCCAGCAGCGGCGAGGTGCTGGCAATGGTGCCCAGGGTGTTCAGGAAACGCTCCAGGTCGTGCACCACGTGCCGGCCGGCGTCCTCGAGGCGCTCCATCATGATTTCACGGCTGCGGTGGCGGCTGGCCAGGCCCGCGGCCAGCACGCGCCCCAGGGGCGAGTTCTGCTCCAGGGCAGCGATTACCTTCTCATTGACCTGATCGGCCTCCACGAGCTGGCGTACGCGGCGGATGAGGTCCCGCGGCAGCACTCGCTGCTCCTGCAGCGTCCACAGGCGCTCGAGAATGATCCCGGCCGCCACCACCGAGCATAGGACGATCGGCCACATGAACGGGCCACCCGCCCGTACGATTTCCCACATCCGATTGCATCCCTCGCCCGCCAGCTACTTCGGCGTCACATCATACCGGAGCGCCCCCCGGGCTCAAGGCGGCTCTGCTAGAGTCGCGACCCGATGCCCCGCCAGTGGATCAAGAAGTTCATGCCGGACCCCCACACGCTCCTGCAGCGTTGGCCGCTGCGGGTGTTCGGGCCGCGCATCTCCGATCCGAAGCTGTGGACCCTGCACCGGCGCGGTGTCACCGCCGGCTTCGGGGCCGGCCTGGCCATCTGCTTCATGCCGCTCCCGGTACACCTGCCGCTGGCGACCCTCGTTGCCGTCACCTGGCGAATCAATTTCCCGACCATCGTCGCCACGACGCTGCTGGTGAATCCGCTCACCATGGTGCCCATTTATTATTGCGCCTATCGGGTGGGAGCCGCGATCAGCGGGTCGCGCGTGCACCGATTCGGCTTTCGGCTCAGCTGGGACTGGCTGCAGCACGGTCTGGGACCGATGTGGAAGCCCTTCCTGATCGGCTGCCTGGTGTGCGCAGTGGTGTGCGGCATCTGCGGCTGGCTGGCGCTCGAATTCATCTGGCGCCGCCAGGTCCTGCACCGGCGCGGCACGCGGCGCACGCACCGCACGCCGGCGCTCTAGCTCGTTTCGCGCAGCACCCCGCCGTCGATGCTCAGGATGCGGTCCATGCGCGCCGCCAGGCGCGGATCGTGGGTCACGACCACCAGACTCGTCTGCCGCTCGCGGTTCAGTTCGAGCATCAGGGCGAATACCTGCGCGGCATTGACGCCATCGAGGTTACCCGTGGGCTCATCGGCGAGCACGACGGCCGGCTGCGTGACCAGCGCACGCGCCACCGCCGCGCGCTGACGCTCGCCGCCGGAGAGCTGGTGCGGCCGGTGTGTCAGCCGCTGGCCCAGGCCCACCCGCTCGAGGATCTCGCGGGCCCTGCGCCGCGCCTCGCCGATGGCGGTGCGGCGCACCAGCAGCGGCATGGCCACATTCTCCAGGGCAGAGAATTCCGGCAGCAGATGGTGAAACTGGTACACGAATCCCAGCGACCGGTTGCGCAGCAACCCCCGCTCCTTCTCGCCCATCTGGTGGATGTCGCGCCCCGCGACCAGCACCCTGCCGGAGCTCGGCTTGTCGAGGCCGCCCAGTATCTGCAGCAGCGTCGTCTTGCCGGAGCCGGAGGCCCCGACGATGGCGAGCCGTTCGCCCGCGCCGATATGCAGGCTGGCGCCGGCCAGCACCTTCAGTGTTTCCGGTCCCTGCCGGAAACTCTTGCAGACATCGATGGCCTGCAGTGCCGCGTCACTCATGTCGCAGTGCCTCCGCCGGTGCGGTTCGGGAGGCTCGCCAGGCCGGGTACAGCGTGGCCAGGACGCACAGGGCAAGTGCCACGGCACACACCCGCATCACATCGACCGGTTCAACATACGCAGGCAGATCACTCATGTTGTACACACTGGCATCCAGGAAATGCGTGCCGAGCAGATGTTCCAGGTCGTGGACCCAGTTCTCGAGATTATGGGCCACCACGATGCCGAGCGCCGCGCCCAGCGCCGTTCCGGTCAGACCGATCAGCACGCCTTGAATGGCGAACGTGGTCAACATATTCATCGGGCCCGCGCCGAGGGTGCGCAGAATGGCGATATCGGAGCGCTTCTCTTTGACGATCATGACCAGCGTCGCGATGATATTGAACGCGGCGACGCCCACGATCATCAGCAGGATCACGAACAGGATCGACTTCATGACGGTGATCGACGCAAAGAAGCTTTCGTGGTTGCGGGTCCAGTCGCTGATATCCACCCCCCCGCCCAGACTCAGGGCCACCTTTCTCACGAGGGTGGGCGCGGTCCACGGATCACGGATCGCCAGGCGCAGACCCGTGACATTGTCCCCCATGCGGTAAATGCGCGCCGCATCGTGAAGATCGACGAGCGCGAGGCCGCGATCGTATTCATACATGCCGGAACTGAAAATGCCGGTGACCCGGAAACGGCGCAGGCGCGGTTGCAGGCCATTGGGCGTGGCGGTGGCTTCCGGGGCCATCAGCACCACCGAATCGCCCACCTTCGCATCGAGCGCGGCGGCAAGCGCCGAGCCGAGCACGATGTGATAGCTGCCCGGTCGCAACTGGTCGATGTTGCCTTGGGTGAAATGCTGCGCCAGGCCGGTGGCCGTGCGCTCGAGGTCCGGCACCACGCCGCGGATGCGCGCGCCGACCACATGCTTGCCGTGGGGATTGGCCAGCATGGCCTGCACATCGATGAAGGGCACCGCGGCCAGCACCTCCGGGTCCTGCATGGCCTTGGCGCGCGCCGCGGGCCAGTCCGCAAACGTGCCTTGCTCGCCGGTGATCGTCGCATGCGCCGTGACGCTCAGGATCCGGGTGCGCAATTCGCGCTCAAACCCGTTCATGACCGAGAGCACCACGATGAGCACGGCGACCCCGAGCATCAGTCCCAGCACGGACATCACCGCAACGAAAGAGATGAAGCCCTGCCGGCGTGCGCCGCTCAGATAGCGCGTCCCGATCAGCCATTCGTAGCTACTCATAGCGCAGCGCCTCCGCCGGCGGCACGCGCGCGGCGCGCAGCGCCGGATACAGCGTCGCGAGCAGCGTCAGCACCAGCGCTGCGGCTGCAATCCACACCACGTTGCGCAACCGCAGATCGGTGGGAATGCTCGTGACGGCATAGACTTCGGGATCGAAGAGGTGAAACCCGAACGTGTGCTCCAGGAACGGCTCGACAATGTTCATGTTGAGAGTCAGGAGCACGCCCAGTGCAACGCCCATCGCAACGCCCGCCCAGCCGATGACCAGCCCCTGGGTCATGAAGACCCCCATCACCGTACGCGGGGAGGCGCCGAGCGTGCGCAGGATGGCGATATCGTTGCGCTTGTCCGTGACCGTCATGACCAGCATGGCCACGATGTTGAAGGCCGCGACCGCCACGATCAGCAGCAGGATCAGCGACATCATGGTCTTCTCGATGCGGATGGCGCGGAAGTAACTGGCGTTGTCCACCGTCCAGTCGATGATCTGCAGGTTCGCGGGCAGCAACCGCCGCAGCGCCTGACTCATCGCCGGCGCGTTCATCGCGTTCGTGTAGCGCAGGTGCAGTCCCATGTCGCTGGCGGCCGCGCCCATCGCGCGCACATCGGCGATGTTCGCGAGCAGCAGCGCGCCATCCTGTTCCTGCACCCCCGCATCGAAGTCACCCGCCACCCGCACTTCGCGCAGTTTTGGCGCCGGGGTGCCGTCCGCGTCGATCATGGGAATCAGCAGCGTCAGCGCATCGCCGCGCGTAATTCCGAGCTGGCGGGCGATGACATCCCCGATCAGCACGTGATCATCCCCGGGGCTCAGGTCCGCGAGACTTCCCTCGCGCAGGACCTTGGCAATATCGCTGACCGAGCCTTCACTGGCCGGGTCGATGCCCCGCAGGATCACCGGCAGCATGTCCGGCTGGTGCACGGCCAGGGACTGCACTTCGATGTAGGGGGCCACCCCGACCACGCCGGGCTGGGTGCGCAGGCGCGCCGCGATGGCATCCCACCCCGCCTCATCCTGCGGGCCACTCGCCCCGGCTGCCGGGACCACCCTCGCATGGGCGCTGAGCTGCAGCAGCTGGTCGCGAAGTTCACCCTCGAAGCCGTTCATGACGGAGAGGATGACGATCAGCGCGGCCACCCCGAGGCCGACACCGAGCAGCGACACCCAGGTGATGAATGACACGAAGAATTTGTGGGTACGTGCGCGCACATAGCGCAGCCCGACGTACGGCGCAAAGGGGTGAAACACGCGCCGCATTTAACCACAGTGGCGCCCCTGACCGGTGCCGCGCGGACCTGCGTCACAAATCCGCTCCGGCCCCGGTGGTATGATTCGGGGGGTCAGTTATGGAGCCGCCATGAAAATCCATGCCCTGGTGCCCCTGCTGTGCCTCACCTGCGCGGCCGCTCTAGCCCCCCCCCGCGTGGCGCATGCCGCACTCGTGGTCGATGACGGCAAGGTCGAGGTGGCCCCGACCAATACGCCACAACCGGCCCGCGGTGCGTTGATGAAGACCGTCGAGAAGCAGTTTGGTCCCCCGGCCAATCGCCACCCCACGGTGGGCAAACCGCCCATCACGCGCTGGGATTACCCGGGCTTTTCGGTGTTTTTCGAGGGTGATCGCGTCATCGACACGGTCGTCGCCGCCAGCTGATCGCGCCCTCCCGGCCCACATACGGGCCTTGTATACCCGCCCGCGCCCGGTAAGCTGCCGCGTTTCCGCGCTGCGCCATGGCTTCGATGACACCTCTGCTCAAGCTTCTGCGACCCAATAGCAGCCGGCGCCACGTGCGCTGGCACCAGCTGCACGGTAGCGCGACCGCGCTGGCCCTGGCCGAGTGCATGCACAACGATTCGCGCCTGTACGTCGTCGTGACCGCCGGCGCCCGCGAAATGGAGCGCCTGGCAGCCCAAATCGCCTTCTTCCAGGGCGGCCGGGCGGCCACTCAGACGCTGATGCCGCTGCCCGATTGGGAAATCCTGCCCTACGACCTGTTCTCGCCCCATCCCGATATCACCTCGCGGCGGCTGCAGACCCTGTTTGAACTGCCGGATGCGCGCGGCGGCTGCCTGATCCTCGCGGCGGACACGCTGCTGCAGCGGCTGCCGCCGGTCGCCTACGTGCGCGGTCGGGCCTTCGACCTCGCCGTCGGCCAGACCCTGAACATCGAGCCCTTCCGGCAGCGACTGGCTGATGCCGGCTACGCCAGCGTCGGGCAGGTGACGGCCCCGGGTGAGTTCGCGATGCGCGGCTCGCTGCTCGATGTGTTCCCGATGGGCACCGAATCACCCTTGCGCATCGACCTCTTCGGCACCGAAATCGAGGCGATCCGCAGCTTCGACCCCGAAACGCAGCGCTCCTTGGATTCCGTGCAGCGCGTGCGCATGCTCCCGGCGCGCGAAGTGCCGCTGGATCCGGACAGCGTCAAAGGCTTCCGGCGGCGCTACCGTACGCGGTTCGAAGGCGATCCCACGCTCTCGAGCATCTATCGCGGCGTGAGTGAGGGACTTGCGCCGCCCGGCGTCGAGTTCTATCTGCCGCTGTTCTTCGACGGCACCGCATCGCTCTTCGACTACCTGCCGCGCGATGCGGTGATCGTGCATGACGGCGGCGCGGTGCCGGCCCTGCAGCAACTGTGGAGCGATATCGAGCATCGCTACGAGGAGCGCCGCCACGACATCGAGCGTCCCATCCTCGCGCCGCACGAGCTGTTCCTGACGCCGCAGGAACTGTCGCAGGCGGCAGCGCCGCTCACCAGCATCACCCTGGAAGGCTTCAAGGCCGACCTGGAACTGCACCCCGATGACAGCGTCATCAACTTTCCGACCGCCAATCCGCCCGACCTGCGCATCGATCCGCGCGCCGCCGAGCCGCTCGCGCCGCTCGCCGCCTTCCTCGACGGCTTCGATGGCCGCGTGCTGATCGCAGCGGATTCACCGGGCCGACGCGAAGTGCTGCAGGAGATGCTGCGGCCACACACCACCAGCGTCACTGCCGTTCCCGACTGGGCGAGCTTCGCGGGCGGAGAGGCCCGACTGGCGCTGACCGTCGCACCGGATGTCGGCGGGCTGCTGCTGCAGACCCCGCGCATCGCGGTGCTGTCCGAGTCGCAGCTGTTCGGTGCGCGCGCCAGCCAGGAGCGGCGGCGGCGCCGTTCCGCCGCCGATCCGCAGGCCATCCTGCGTGATCTCACCGACCTCAATCCCGGCTCCCCGGTGGTGCATGAGGAATACGGTGTCGGCCGCTTCGTCGGTCTCATGGCGATGGAAATCGGCGGCAACCCGGGCGAGTTCCTGGTCCTCGAATACCAGGGCGGAGACCGCATCTATGTGCCGGTGCACGCCCTGCACCTGATCAGCCGCTACACCGGCAGCGCGCCCGAAAACGCGCCGCTGCACAAGCTCGGTACCGACCAATGGGCGAAGGCCAAGAAGCGCGCCGCCGAGCAGGTGTGCGACATCGCCGCCGAGCTGCTCGATCTGTACGCGCGCCGCCGCGCCCAGAAGGCTGCCAGCCTGCAGCTGCGCGAAATCGAATACCAGGCCTTCGCCAATGCATTTCCATTCGAGGAGACCGAGGATCAGACCGATGCCATCCGCAAGGTCATGGATGACCTGGCCAGGTCGCAGGCCATGGATCGCATCGTGTGCGGCGACGTGGGCTTCGGCAAGACCGAGGTGGCGATGCGCGCCGCATTCGTCGCCGTGCAGGCCGGTCGCCAGGTCGTGGTGCTGGTGCCCACGACCCTGCTCGCGCAGCAGCACCTGACCAATTTCCGCGACCGCTTCGCCGACTGGCCGGTGCGCATCGAAGCGCTGTCGCGCTTTCGCACTGCCAAGGAAAGCGATGCGGTCATCGAAGGCATCGAACAGGGCAAGGTCGATATCGTCATCGCGACCCATCGCCTGCTGCATGCGAACGTACGCTTTCGCGAGCTGGGTCTCATCATCATCGATGAGGAGCACCGCTTCGGCGTGCGCGACAAGGAGAAGCTCAAGGCGTTACGCGCCGAGGTGCACGTCCTGACACTCACCGCGACGCCGATTCCGCGCACGCTGAACATGGCCTTAGGGGGGCTGCGCGATCTGTCACTGATCACGACCCCGCCCGCGGGACGCCTGGCCATCAAGACCTTCGTCACCGAGTGGCAGGATGCGACCATCCGCGAGGCGCTGATGCGCGAGCTGCGGCGCGGTGGGCAGGTGTACTTCGTACACAACGAAATACGCGACATCGAGAAGATTGCGGCCGCGTTGCGCCAACTGGTGCCACAGGCCGACGTGCGCATCGCGCACGGCCAGATGCGCGAGCGCGAACTGGAACAGCTGATGGTGGATTTCTATCACCGACGCTTCAACGTGCTGCTGTGCACGACCATCATTGAAAGCGGCATCGACGTGCCGACGGCCAACACCATCATGATCGACCGGGCGGACCGCTTCGGCCTGGCGCAGCTGCACCAGCTGCGCGGTCGCGTCGGTCGCTCGCATCACCGTGCCTACGCCTACCTGATCGTACCGCCGCGCAAGCAGCTCACCGCCGATGCCATCAAGCGCCTCGATGCCATCGAGTCGCTGGAAAATCTCGGCGCCGGCTTCGTTCTCGCCACCCACGATCTGGAAATCCGCGGCGCCGGAGAGTTGCTCGGTGAGTCGCAGAGCGGTGAATTGAGCGAGGTCGGGCTCGCCATGTTCCTCGACATGCTCGAGCGCGCGGTCGCGGCGCTCAAGGACGGACGCGAACCGCAGCTGGAGCGGCCGCTGGTGGCGCGGACCGAGGTCGAACTGCACGTGCCCGCCTTCCTGCCCGATGATTACGTCGCCGATGTCCATGTCCGGCTGGGCCTGTACAAGCGCATCGCCGCGGCCGATGCCGCCGGGCTCGATGAACTGACGGCGGAACTCGTGGACCGCTTCGGTGAATTGCCCGCGGCGGCTGCCAACCTGCTCAAGGTCGCACGCGTGAAGCTGCGTGCGCGCGAGCTTGGCGTGCGCCGCCTGGACCTCGCAGCGGGTGGCGGCCATGTGCTGTTCGAGGAGAAAAATGCGCTGGATCCTGCGATCGTCATCCGCCTGATCCAGAAATTCCCCAAGGAACTGCGCCTGGAGGGTTCACTGAAACTGCGCGTCACCGCTCCGCTTGCCGAGGTTGCGAAGCGCTTCGACTATGCTCTGGATCTGCTGCGGCGCTTCAGCGGCCGGAGTGCGTGATACGATTCGCTCATGAGACTGCGAGACTTCTGCCTGGGCGTAGGCCTCTGCGCATGCCAGCTATGGGGAACCAGCCTGGCGCAGCAAGCGGCACCGGCCGCGGGCGTCGCGCTCCCTCCTGAGCCCCATCCGGCACCGGCTGCGGCGCCGGCGGGAGCGACGGTCTATAACGTCGAGGTCATCATCTTTCGCACCAACGCCACCCTCGGTGCACCGGAGGACTGGGCCAGCGAGGCTGCCCGGGCCCCGGCCGTCCCCGCCGCCGGCGAAGGCGAAACGGGCGCGCCGGCAGGTGACGCCGCGGGCCAGGCCGCGCCCGGCGCCCGCTTCATCCGCGCACTGACTCCGGCTGAATTTCAACTCGCGGATCTGGAGGCGAAAATCAAGTCCAGCGGCAGCTATGTTCCCGTCGCCCACGTGGGCTGGGCACAGACGGCCAGTCCGTGGGGCTCGCGTGAAAGCATGAGTCTGCAGCAACTCGGATTTGCTGATCCGCAGCTGGCCGGCACCATCACATTGGAGCGTGGCCAGTTCCTGCACCTGGGCTTGGCGCTCGACCTGACGATTGCGGCACCACCCTCGGGCCTGGAGGCTGCGCCGAACACCACCTTCGTGCTGAACGACAATCACCGGGTGAAGTTCTACGAGCGTAACTATTATGACTCGCCCGCCTTCGGGGTGATTGCGCTGGTCGTGCCGGCCCAGGGCGCGCGTCGCGCCGGACGCTGAGGGTCAGCTCACGGCTCCCGCCGTCTGGGTCGCGATGGCCGCCTCGTGGGATGGCTCGAAGTCAGCGGCCTCGGTTGCACAGGCGGTATTCTTGCCCTTGCCCTTGGCGCGCCGCATGGCGCCGGAGCAGGCGTTGACGAACGCCGCCAGCGACAGCTCGCGCGGCGGCACCAGCGTGCACGCGCCGGCGCTCAGCGTCACGTAGCGGCCGCTCGCGGTGGCGCGGGGATGATGGATCAGCAGGTCGCGCACCCGCTGCAGCACCACGCGCGCGTAGTCATCCACCGTGACGGAGGTATTGGCCTGGGTGAGCACCGCGAAGGTGCCGCCATTCCAGCGACCGATCAGATCACCGCTGCGCCGATACGAACCGGTGATGACCCGCGCAACCCGGCGAATACAGGCATCGCCGCTGGCCTTGTCGAAAATGTCGTTGTAGGTGCCGAGGTCATCGATGTCGAGCAAGGTCAGTCCAATTTCATGACCTTCGCGCTGCGCCACATTCCAGTCCCGCTGCAGCAGCTCTTCAAAGTACGCCCGCGAATGCAGGCCCGTCAGCCGGTCCTCGCGCATCCACGCCGGCAGACCCGCCAGCGGCAGCTTCTCCGCAGTTCGCAGCCGTGCGCGCGTGTCGCGGTGGTAACCGATCCACTGCACCAGCTGGCCCGACGCATCGCGCACCGGCTGGATCAGAATCTCGTTCCAGTATTGCGCGCCGTCGGGTCGATAATTGCGCATGAGAACCCGGCACGCCTCCCCGCGCGAGAGCGCTTCGCGGATGCGCTGCCGGCCCTCCTGGTCCCGGTCACTGCCCTGCAGCAGCCGCAGGTTGCGGCCCATCAGGGCCGTCAGTGGATAGCCCGACAACTGCAGGAAGGCCGCGTTGGCGTACACCACCGGACAGTCCGCGGCGGTCGCATCGCACACGACGATACCTTCCGGCGATTGATCGACGATGTCGCGCCAGCCGCTTTCCGACAGCGTGCTCATGCGCGTTGCGCCGTGAGTGACAATGATGGCGGCGCCGCCAGTTGCGCGAGCAGCTGCTGTGCGGCACCCCAGGCCTGCGAGGCACGCAGCTGCGCCGTCGAGAGCCGCTCGCTGCCACGCATGCGCACCAGTCGCAGCTGCGAGGCCGGATCAGAACTCGCCGCGAGGCCCCCCAATGCCTGCGACCGGGATGCCGGATCATTGCATACCAGCAACATATCGCAGCCGGCTGCCAGCGCGCGCTGGCAACGCTCGACGATACCGCTGCCCACCGCCACCGCGCCCATGCTCAGATCGTCGGTGAAGACCGCTCCTTGGAAGTTCAGATCCGTGCGCAATACGCCGCGGATCCAGCGGGCCGACAGACTGGCCGGCGCGGCGTCCTCGGCCGGCAGCAGGATGTGCGCGACCATGACGCCCGGCAAGCCATTCCTGATGAGCAGGCGATAAGGGGCCAGATCCTGATCCAGGTCGGCGAGCTCGCGCCGATCGACAGGCAGGCAGACATGCGAGTCGGCGGCAACCGCACCGTGACCCGGAAAATGTTTGGCGGTCGCCGCCATGCCGGCCTCGCGCATACCCATCATGTATGCGACGGCCAGCTGCGCGGTCGCCTCGGCCGTCGGATGCGCGGCACGATCGCCGATGGCTTCATTCAGACCGTAGTCCAGGTCCACGGTGGGCGCGAAGGACAGATCGACACCCTGCGCGCGCAGTTCGGCCGCCATCAGCCAGCCGACGCTGCGCGCGGCGCTCAGGCCCGCGGCTCGATCGGTATCAAACAGCTGTCCGAGACGGCGGGCCGGCGGCAGGCGCGAAAAGCCCTCGCGGAAGCGCTGCACGCGGCCGCCTTCGTGATCGACACCGATGAGCAGGGGCGGACTGCGCACGGCATGGATGTCGCGCGTCAGCTGCAGCAGTTGCTCGGGATTTTCATAATTGCGTGAAAACAGGATGACGCCGCCGACGAGAGGATGCGCGAGCATGTCGCGCTCCTCCGGCAGGACCGTATGTCCCACCAGGTCGATCATCAGCGGGCCGAGCGTCATGTCCTCACTCCCTCGACTTACTCTTGCGGCGGTGTCAGAACCGCCAGCGACTCCACATGGGTGGTGTGCGGAAACATGTCCAGCACCCCTGCGGCGCGCAGCGAAAACCCGAATTCGTGAACCAGCACAGCGATGTCCCGCGCGAGGCTCCCCGGATGACATGAAATGTAAGCGACTTTGCGGGGTGCGAGATGTGCGATGGTTGGCATTACCTCCAAAGCCCCGGCCCGAGGTGGATCGAGCACCACGTGACTGAAACCCTGGGCGAGGTAGGGTGCGTTTGTCACCAATGGCTGAGTGAGATCCGCGGCTACAAATTGCGCATTGGTCAGGCCATTCATCTGCGCATTATGTCGTGCGCGCGCGACCAGCGCCGCATCCCCCTCGATCCCCAGCACCGCCCCCGCGCGGCGCGCGAGCGGCAGGGTGAAATTGCCCAGTCCACAGTACAGGTCCAGCACGCGGGACTGCGAATCAAGCTCCAGCAGCCCGATCACCCGCGACACCATCGCCTGATTGAGCGCGGCATTGATCTGCACGAAGTCCGTCGGGGCGAAGTCATAGACCACGTCAAATTCGGGCAGCGAGTAGCGGAGGGGCTCAAGGTCCGTGCCGCCCTGCAGCGGCGCGATGGTGTTCGGGCCCCCGGTCTGCAGATAGATGCGCAATCGATGCTGCTCTGCAAAATATTGCAACGCAGCAATATCGCCCGCGGGCAGCGCACACAGCACCCGCAACACGAGCGCGGTGATGTTTTCGGCGATGGCGACTTCGATCTGTGGAATCTGCTCGCGGCTGGCGAGTCCGGTCAGCAGCACCGACAGGGGTGCGATGAGCGTGTCGAGCGGCGCACTGAGCACCTCGCAGTGATCGAGTGCTGCGATGAGGGGCGCGAGCCGCTCGCGAAAGCCCACGACGACGCGACCCTTCTTCGCCACGTAGCGCGCACCCAGACGCGCGCGGCGCCGATAGCCCCATTGCGGACCGCGCAGCGGCGGCAACCATGCCGCGGGGGTCACCTTGGCGACACGTTCCAGTGCGTCGCGCAGTTCGCGCTCCTTCACCTCGATCTGCCGATCCGCCGACAGGTGCTGCAGGGCGCAGCCGCCACACACGCCGAAGTGGCTGCAGCGCGGTATGACGCGATCCGTCGAGGGTTCGAGCACCTCGAGCAGCTGCCCCTCATCATGGCCGCGATGGCGCCGCGTGCGCCGGAATCGGATCACTTCACCGGGCAGTGCGCCGCCCACGAAGGCAGCCTTGCCTGCGCGCACGATGCCTGCGCCATCATGGGTGAGCGCCGCCACCGTGCCCTGCTCCGGCTCGGCCACGGTTTTTGCCCGGCGACTCATGCCAGGGCCTCCCACGCACGCAGAAATTCAACAAAGTGCGGTTCGGTGGCGGCGGCCAGTAAGCTCTTCACCCGCGCGACTTCCGCGGCGTAAAGTTCCGCGGTGAAGCGGCCGCGCATCAGCTCGAAGCGCAGGTAGATCAGGTAGGTATTGAGCACGTCGGTCTCGCAGTACTGGCGGATGCGGACGATCTCGCCGGCCTGCCATGCATCCCAGACCTGGGCGCCCGAAAACCCTAGCTTGCCGGGCAATCCCAGCAGCGCGGCCACTTCGACCAAGGGTGCCCGCGCCCGCCCCTGGAAGCCGGCGAGGATGTCCATCAGATCCATGTGGCGCCAATGAAAGCGCGACAGGTAGTTGTTGTAGCGGAATGCCGTGTCCGACTCACCCGTTTCCCAGTAGCGCTCCGCGCGAATGCCGGCGCGCAGCGCCCGGTACTGCAGCACCGGCAGATCAAAGCCGCCGCCGTTCCAGGACACCAGATCGGGCGTGAAGCGCTCCAAACCGTCGTAGAAACGACTGATCAACTCATCTTCGGGGGAATCCGGATCGCCCAGGCTCCATACCTTCAGCCCTTCGCGGCTGCGCAACGCGCACGAGATCGCCACGATACGGTGCTGGGGATGACCCAGGAAATCACTGCCGTGTGCCTGGCGGCGCAACGTGAACATGGCCCGCGCGACCTGTGCATCGGAGAGTCCTTCCAGGCCATGCAGGCGGCGGCCGAGGTCGGTGTCGGGAATGGTTTCGATGTCGAAGACGAGGACGTTCACACGCGCGCCGCCATCATCAACGCCTTCATGTCGCGCACGGCGGCATGCAGGCCACTGAAGATCGCGCGCGCGATGATCGCATGGCCGATGTTCAACTCAACGATTTCGCGGATCGCCGCCACCGGCTGCACATTGTGGTAGTTCAGTCCGTGGCCGGCGTGCACCGACAGTCCCAGGCGTGCACCCAACTGCGCGCTCGCCAGCAGCCGCGACAGTTCGGCGGCCTGGCCGGCCCCGGAACTGTCGGCGTAGGCACCGGTGTGCAGCTCGATGGCCGGCGCACCGCTGCGGGCCGCGGCCTCGACCTGCCGTGGATCCGGATCGATGAACAGCGACAGGCGCACGCCCGCGGCGGCCAGGCGCTGGGCCGCCTCCTGCAAGCGCGGCAGTTGCGAGATCACATCCAGTCCGCCCTCGGTCGTGACTTCGGCGCGCTTCTCCGGGACCAGGCAGCAGTCAGCCGGGCGCAGTTCACACGCAATTCCCAGCATCTCATCCGTGAGGGCCATTTCCAGGTTCATCCGCGTCTGCAGCAGGGGCCGCAGCGCGCGCACATCGCGATCCTGCATATGACGGCGGTCTTCGCGCAGATGCACGGTGATGCTGTCGGCGCCGGCCTGCTCCGCCAGCAGTGCCGCATGCACGGGGTCCGGATACGGTGCGCGTCGCGCCTGCCTGAGCGTGGCGACGTGATCAATGTTGATCCCTAAGCGAATGGTCGAATGATTCATTTGTGCACCTCTGCGGGACGTGGCACCAGCGCCGTGCCCACACAGGCCCGCGCCACGGCCCGCGTGGCAATCGGTCGACCCTCCAGACAATGTTCGAGGGCCGCCGACAATACCTTGCGGGCATCCGCAAGTTCCCGTCCCTCGCGCAGCAGGCCGGCGGACAGCTGCAGCAGCGAGCTGCCCTGCAGCGCCCCGGAATGCTCGGCGGTGGTCGCGAACAGGCCATCGGCCGCACGGAAATGATAGTACCCCTGCGCAGTCACCACCCCTCCGGAGACGGTATGGGTCAGGTCCAGTCCATACCCCAGCTCCCGCAGCAGTCGCAGTTCAAAGCTGCGCAGTGCCGGCTCCGGGGGTCCGCCGGCCGTCAGGGCCGACAGCGCAGCCCGATAACCGTCAAACAGATCGGCATTCGGATCATGGCGCGTCGTCAGCTTCAGCAGCAGTTCATTGAGATAGAAACCTGACAGGAGTGCCGCCGGCGGCAAGCCGCCGGTCAGGCTGCCGGCATGATCGTGCGCCGGGCCGGGCGCACTTTCCGCGCTGATCAGCTGGCCGGCGTCCCCGCGCGCCGTGAAGGAGATCAGCAGCGGCTGGAACGGCTGCAGCAGTGAGGCAAGACGCGCCTTCGGGCCGCGTACGCCCCGGGCAAACACCGACACGCGGCCCTGCTCGCGCGTGAACACCTCCAGGATGCGGCTGGTGTCCCGAAACGGGTGCGTGTGCAGGACGTAAGCCTGCGCCAGCAATATCCGGCGCGCGGTGCGGCTCATTCCAGGCCAAGCTCCGTCAGTGCCCGGGCGCTGTCGGCCCAGCTCTCGCGCACCTTCACCCACAGCGTCAGATGCAAGCGCTCGCCGAGCACATGATTGAGTTCCAGGCGCGCCTTGCGCCCGACGCGCTTCAGGCGCTCGCCGCCGGCGCCGATCACGATCGGTTTCTGACCGGCCCGATCGACCCAGATCGCGGCGGAGACGTTCAGCTGGCCCTCATCCTGGCCCATGGCCTCCACCTCCACCGCAATGCCGTAGGGAAGTTCCTGATCCAGCTCCAGCGTCAACTTCTCGCGGATCATTTCACTGATGCGAAAGGCCAGGTCCCGGTCGGTCACCTGGCCGGCGGGAAACAGCGGCGGCGACAGCGGCAACAGTTTGGTGATGGCGCCGATCAGCGGCACCAGATTGACGTGCTTGGTGGCGCTGATGGGGATGATTTCGGCAAAGGCATGGCGGTGCGCGAGCTCGGCCAGAAACGGCAGCAGGCGCTCGCGCGGATGCACCTTGTCGACCTTGTTGACGGCAGCGAGCACCGGGCGTCCGGAGCGCACGAGGTGCTCGAGCACCAGGTCATCCTCACGCGTCCATTGCAGCGCTTCAATCACGAATACACACACATCGGCGTCGGCCAGCACCGTGGCTGCAGTCCGGTTCATTGCCCGGTTGAGGGCGCGCTTCGCGCCCTGGTGGATACCCGGTGTGTCGACGAACGCGATCTGCGCGGCTGCGTCCTCGTGCAGCCCCAGCACCCGATGCCGCGTGGTCTGCGGGCGCGGCGTGACGATGCTCAGCTTCTGACCGATCAGCGCATTCAGCAGCGTCGACTTGCCGACATTCGGGCGTCCGACCAGCGCGGCGAAGCCGCAACGGAAATCATCACTGCGCGTCATGGAGTAGCCTTCAGTTCAGCCAACACCACCGCCGCCGCCTCCTGCTCGGCGCGCCGCCGGCTCAAGCCCTGCCCGGTGGCCGCAACCCCCAAAGCGCCCACTTCGCAGCGCACCCAGAAGGTCTGGGCGTGGATCTCCCCCTCGGTACGCACCACTGCGTAGTTCGGCAGCGGCAGCCCCCGGGACTGCAGCAGCTCCTGCAGGCGGGTTTTTGAATCCTTGAGCGCATCGGTGTGTGGCAGGTGGGCCATGCGTTCGGCGAACAGCGCGAATATCACACGTTGCGCCTCGGGCAGGCCTGCGTCCAGATACACCGCTCCGAACAGCGCCTCCAGGGCGTCCGCCAGGATGGACTCGCGCCGGAAACCACCGGTCTTCAGTTCACCGGATCCCAGTCGCAGCACGTTCCCCAAGCCGATCCGCGCAGCCGTTTCGGCCAGCGGTGGGCCGCTGACCAGCCAGGCCCGCAGGCGGCTCAGATCCCCCTCGTTGGCCTGGGGGTTGGCGCGGAACAGATGCTCGGCAACGCTGAGATTGAGCACGGCATCGCCGAGGAACTCCAGCCTTTCATTGTGCAGCCGTGCGGCGCTGCGGTGAGTCAGGGCGGCACTGAACAATGCCACATCGCGTATCTCGTAGCCCAACCGCTCCCGCACCCAACGAACCGGCCAGTCAGTCTCCTGGGACATCAGCCTATCTTGCCGACCTTGTCGAAGTCGACCACGAGCGAGATGTTGCCGAACAGCGGCGCGGCGTCCTCGAATTTGGCCTCGAGGGTCCAGCCCGAGCCATCACGCGTCACGGTCACATCCTTGACGTCGGGAAAGGTGATGCTCTCGATGTCAAAATGCTTGGACAGCGTCGCGCGGATGAGCAGTGGCGTGAGTGTCGCCACATCCTCGGTCTTCATCTCGGTGGCCGTCTGCTCCACCGAATGCGCCACGCGCATGTAATTCAGATAGATCGGCACGAGTCGGATTGCCACATATCCGAGCACCGCCACGGGAATGAGAAGAAACAACCAACCGATGAATGTGACGCCGCGTTGCCGCCTGATCATGAGATCCTCCCGCTAGCAAAGTTTGCACAGATCATTCGATGCGGGAGCCTATTCGGCTCCAGACCGGGCCACCCTTGCGGTGCCAATCCCAATTGAACCAGATCCGGGTCGCTTTGCCGACCAGATTCGCCTCCGGCACGTACCCCCAGATCCGGCTGTCCGCGCTGTTGTCGCGGTTGTCGCCGATCATCAAATAGCTGGCGGGCGGCACGATCAGGGGTGTCGGTGTGTCGCCACGGTCGGGCTGGCCCGGAATCTGCTGCGCCACGCACACGTAGCTGACCGGCGGATTGCGATTGCAGGTGGGTAACGGTTCGGCCCCAATATCGCCTGGGGTCGGGCAGAACAGCATCTGGTGCCGGTGCTTGCCGAGCTGCTCGGCAGCCAGGTGCATGCCCTCATAGCAGCCGTCGTTGTACTGTCCCAGATCCATCGTCGCCACCGGCTGGCCGTTGATGATCAGCTTGTCATCCTTCACCTGCACGTGATCACCGGGCAGGCCCACGAGCCGCTTGATGTAGTTGATGCGCGGATCGGGCGGCCAGCGGAACACCACCACATCGCCGCGCTGCGGCTCCCCGATGGCCACGACCTTGCGGTTGATCACGGGCAGCCGCAGGCCATAGGCGAATTTGTTGACGATGATGAAATCGCCGTCCACCAGGGTCGGCATCATCGAGTCGGAGGGGATGCGGAAGGGCTCGAAAATAAAGGCGCGCAGCACCAGCACGGCCAGCGCCACCGGGAAGAAACTGCGCGCGTAGTCCACCGTACCCGGCTCGGGTATGTCCGCCAGGGTCTTGCCATTTGCCCGCGCGGCATTCTCACGGAAGCGGCGAAACACGGCGACATCCACCACCCACACCAGTCCCGTCACCATGGCGATCACCAGCAGCACCGCACTGAAATCCAGGTCCTCGGCGCTCAGCAGCGCGAAGACACCACAGATGATGAGTACCGGCAGCGCGTAGTACACCGCAGCGATGAAGGGCGGGTCACGAGCAATCTGTGGCGCTACCGCCAGCTGCCGCCGCGGCCGCAGAAACCAGTCGTCCACCACGCCGATCAAGGTCGCCGGAATGGAAAGCCACGCCAGAAGATCGATTATTTGCATCAACATTGGTTCTAAGTTCCTATTCTTTGCGTCCGATCTGCAATACCGCCAGGAACGCCTCCTGCGGAATCTCCACAGAGCCGACCTGCTTCATGCGCTTCTTGCCCGCTTTTTGCTTTTCCAACAGTTTGCGCTTGCGGCTCAAGTCACCGCCATAACACTTGGCGAGCACGTTCTTGCGCAGTGCCTTGACCGTGGCGCGGGCAATGATCGCGCTGCCGATGGCCGCCTGGACGGCCACTTCGAACATCTGCCGCGGAATCAGCTCGTGCATCTTGTCCACCAGTTCGCGGCCGCGCTGATAGGCGTGATCCCGATGCACGATGATCGACAGCGCATCCACCCGGTCCGCGTTGATGAGGATGTCGAGCTTCACCAGTGGCGCACTCGCGAAATGACTGAATTCATAATCGAAGGAGGCATAGCCACGACTGACTGATTTGAGGCGGTCGAAGAAATCGAGGACCACTTCCGCCATCGGCAGGGCGTACTGCAAGGATACCTGCGTGCCCAGATACAGCATCTTCTTCTGCACCCCGCGCTTGTCGGTGCACAGCTTGAGCACCGCGCCGAGATAATCGGGAGGCACGAGGATGTTGGCCAGAATGATGGGCTCGCGCAGATCTTCGATTTCATTGCCGGGCGGCAGTTTCGCGGGATTGTCGACGTAGATGAGTGTGCCATCGGTGCGCGCCACCTCGTAGACGACCGTCGGCGCGCTGGTGATGAGCTCCAGCGCGTATTCGCGCTCCAACCGTTCCTGCACGATGTCCATGTGCAGCAGGCCGAGGAAGCCGATGCGAAAGCCGAAGCCGAGCGCACCGGAGACCTCGGGCTCGTAATGCAGCGCGGAATCGTTCAATTTCAGCTTCGAGAGCGCGTCGCGGAACGACTCATAGTCCTCGGAGTTCACCGGAAACAGGCCCGCGAACACGCGCGGCTTGATCTGGCGAAATCCCGGCAGCGCTTCGCTCGCCGGGCGATGTTCCAGGGTGATCGTGTCGCCGACGGGGGCGCCATCGATCTCCTTGATGCCCGCAATGACGAAGCCAACCTGTCCCGCCGCCAGCTCCGGTTGCGGCACCGACTTGGGCATGAACCGACCGAGCTTGTCAGCCGTGTGGCTGCGCCCCGTCGACATTACCCGAAACTTGTCGCCGACCTTGAGCGTGCCATTGACCACGCGCACCAGCGATACCACACCGACGTAGTTGTCGAACCAGGAGTCGACGATCAGCGCCTGCAGCGGGCCTGCGGGGTCGCCCTTCGGTGCCGGAATGCGCCGGATCAGGGCCTCGAGCAGGTCCGGTACGCCCTCGCCGGTCTTGGCGCTGACGCGCACGGCATCATCGGCGCTGATACCGATGATGTCTTCGATCTCCTTGACCACCCGGTCAGGATCGGCCGACGGCAGATCGATCTTGTTGATGACGGGGAGGACTTCCAGACCCTGCTCGAGGGCCGTGTAGCAGTTGGCGACGCTCTGCGCCTCCACGCCCTGGGAGGCATCAACGACCAGCAGCGCGCCATCGCAGGCGGCCAGCGACCGGGAAACCTCGTAGGAGAAGTCCACATGCCCGGGAGTGTCGATGAGATTGAGCTCGTAACGCTGGCCATCCCGGGCGTCATACAGCAGCGTGACGCTTTGCGCCTTGATCGTGATGCCACGCTCGCGCTCCAGGTCCATGGAATCCAGGACCTGTTCCTGCATCTCGCGGGCTTCCAGGCCTCCGCAGAGTTGGATCAGCCGGTCCGCCAGCGTGGATTTGCCGTGATCGACGTGCGCAATGATCGAGAAGTTTCGTATAAACCGCATGAAAAAAATGACAATCCGCCGCGCGGAGAGTCTTGCGGCCGGGGCGCATTATATAGAGGGTCGGCCCGCCGTGCCGGCCTGCCCTACCGGGGACGCAGAATCCTCAGTAATTCAGCTGCATCCAGCTGCTGGCGGCACACCACGGTACCATCCAGGAGCAATACGGGCACCTCAAGTCCGTGACGGCGCAGCAGCTGCGGATCTGCGTCCACGTCGACCACCTCGATGGGTGGGAGTACTTCGCGCCGGCCCAGCGCGGCCAGCGCCGCGACCATCTGATCGCACAGCTCGCAGTGCGCCCGATGCACGACCGTGAGCCGCCCGCTCACCGCGGCAGGCCGGCCGACTGATGCAGCAGGCCGTCGATGATGAAGCGCACGGTCGCCGGTGGCACCTCGCCCAGGGCGACGAATTTGTGCCCGGACTGTACCGAGGTAAAGGCCGAGGAGGATCCGA
>DATAVA010000022.1:0-120922 GCA_036267975.1 Steroidobacteraceae bacterium
CGGCACCTCGCTGATGATTGTGGTGGTGGTAGTGATGGATTTCATGTCGCAGCTGCAGGCTCACATGATGTCCCATCAGTATCCGGGTCTGCTCAAGAAGGCGAACCTGCTCGGCTACGGCCGCACAGGGGCGGGCGGCTGACGCCTCGCACGCCGATATTTACGGAACATCCTCATGAAAGTACGTCCATCCGTCAAAAAGATCTGCAAGAACTGCAAGATCGTGCGCCGTCGGCGCGTGGTCTATGTGATCTGCAGCGACCAGCGCCACAAGCAGAGACAGGGTTGAACTTATGGCTCGCATAGCCGGCATCAATATTCCGATGAACAAGCACGTGTGGGTGGGCTTGCAGCACATCTACGGTGTGGGCCGCACCCGCGCGGTCGAGGTGTGCGTGGCAGCCGGGGTCGACCCGCACACGCGCGTGAAGGATCTGACCGAGCCCGAGGTTAACGGCCTGCGCTCGCAGATCGCGAAATTCGCGGTCGAGGGCGACCTGCGCCGCGAAGTTTCGATGAACATCAAGCGCCTGATGGACCTGGGTTCCTACCGGGGCATCCGGCACCGGCGCGGACTCCCCGTCCGCGGCCAGCGTACCAAGACCAATGCGCGTACACGCAAGGGCCCGCGCAAGCAGGCCGTCAAGCTGAACGCACCGCCGGGCAAGGCGTAACGAGGCAACAAGATAATGGCCGATCAGAAACAAGCACCGGGCGGCGCGAACAGCGCGCAGACCGGCGGTCCGAAGAAAGGGCCGAAAAAGGCGCGCAAGAATGTGCTCGACGGGATCGCGCACGTGCACGCCAGCTTCAACAACACCATCATCACGATCACCGATCGTCAGGGCAACACGCTGTCCTGGGCGACCTCCGGTGGTTGCGGATTCCGCGGCTCGCGCAAGAGCACGCCGTTTGCGGCGCAGGTCGCCGCCGAGAAAGCCGGTGTTGCCGCGCAGGAGCATGGCCTGAAGAACGTGGAGGTGCGCGTGGGTGGTCCGGGTCCCGGTCGCGAGTCGGCCGTGCGGGCGCTGAACACCTGCGGCTTGAAGATCACCAGTATTTCGGACGTGACGCCCATTCCGCACAATGGCTGCCGTCCCCCCAAGAAGCGCCGGGTCTAGGCCTCAAGGAACAAAGCATATGGCGCGTTACACCGGTCCCACCTGCAAGCTCGCGCGTCGCGAGGGCACGGATCTATTCCTGAAGAGTGGTGCGAAGCCGCTCGAGAGCAAGTGCAAGTTCCAGGTGCCCCCGGGCGGCATCAAGGGCGAGCGCCGTCAGCGCCTCTCGGACTACGGCACGCAGCTGCGCGAGAAGCAGAAGCTGCGCCGCATGTACGGCGTGCTCGAGCGGCAGTTCAGCAACTATTACGAAGAGGCTGCGCGTCGCAGCGGTGCCACGGGTGAAAACCTGCTGAAGCTGCTGGAGTGCCGCCTGGACAACGTCGTATATCGCATGGGTTTCGCGGTGACCCGCGCCGAAGCGCGCCAGTTGGTCAGCCACAAGGCCATCCTTGTAAACGACCAGGTCGTCACCATTGCCTCCTACCAGGTGCGCGCCGGGGATGTGCTGACGGTGCGCGAGAAGTCACGCAAGCAGCTGCGAATCGCGAACGCGCTGACGATGGCCCAGCAGGTCGGCCTGCCCGAATGGGTCGAAGTGGACGACAAGACCTTCAAGGGTGTGTTCCGCACTGTTCCGGCGCGCGATGAGATCCTGCCGGACATCAACGAGAACCTCGTCGTCGAGTTGTACTCGAAGTAATTCAAGCAGCCTGCGGATGTTCCGCGGGGGTCGGACGGTAGTGATTATTGACCGTCCGATTTCGTTTTATCTGCGGCCGGTCAACCCGGCAAGGTGAGAAGCTATGCAGGGATCAGTCGGAGAGTTCTTAAAGCCGCGTGTGGTCAAGGTGCAGCCGGTTGCGCCGCGCCAGGCACGCGTGGTCATCGAGCCGTTCGAGCGCGGCTTCGGCCACACGCTCGGCAACGCCCTGCGTCGCGTGTTGCTGTCATCCATGCCCGGCAGCGCCATCACTGAAGTCGAAATCGACGGCGTGCTGCACGAGTACACCAGCATCGAGGGTGTGCAGGAAGACGTGGTCGACATCCTGCTGAACCTGAAGCTGGTGGCGCTGCGCATGCATACGCGCGACAGTGCCGAACTGCGCCTGCACAAGAAGGGCCCGGGCCCGGTGACGGCCGGCGACATCCAGCTGGACCATGACGTCGAAGTCGTGAATCCCGACCTCGTGATCGCGAATCTCACCAAGGCCGGCGAACTGTCGATGACGCTGCGCGTCGAACGCGGCCGTGGCTACCGCCCGGCAGCTGCGCGTGCGGCGTTCGAGGAGCAGACGCGCCCGATCGGCCGGCTGCAGCTGGATGCCTCCTTCTCGCCCATTCGTCGAGTCACCTATTCGGTGGATGCGGCGCGCGTCGAGCAGCGCACGGACCTGGACAAGCTCGTCATCGACATCGAGACCAACGGCACGATCGATGCCGAGGAAGCCATCCGGCGCGCCGGTGGCATTCTCAAGGATCAGCTGTCGGTATTCGTGGACCTGCAGGGGGAGGAGGAAGCCGCGACCAAGGTTTCCGAGATGCAGTTCGATCCGATCCTGCTGCGTCCCGTCGATGAGCTGGAGCTCACCGTGCGCAGTGCCAACTGCCTGAAGGCGGAGAACATCCACTACATCGGTGATCTGGTGCAGCGCACCGAGGTCGAGCTGCTGCGTACCCCGAACCTGGGCAAGAAGTCGCTGACCGAGATCAAGGAAGTCCTGCAGAGCCACGGCCTGATGCTCGGCATGCGCCTGGATGGCTGGCCGCCGGCGGGACTGAAGCATGATGAGGAGCGGGACAGCATCTGATTGATGCACCCGATTGAGGATTTAAGATATGCGTCACCAACTGAGCGGTCGCCAGCTCTCGCGCAATGCGCCGCATCGGCATGCGATGCTGCGCAACATGAGCGTGTCGCTGCTGCGTCACGAGACCATCCGTACGACCCTGCCGAAGGCCAAGGAACTGCGGCGCGTCGTCGAGCCGCTGATCACCCTGGCCAAGTCCGACAGCGAAGCGCACCGGCGCCTGGCGTTCGCGCGCCTGCGCGACATGGCCGTGGTCGAGAAACTGTTTGATGATCTCGGACCGCGCTTCAAGGCGCGTGCCGGCGGCTACACCCGCATCCTGCGCATGGTGCCCCGCGCCGGTGACAACGCGCCGATGGCGTTGATGCAGCTGGTCGACAAGGCCGGCGCTGTGGTCGCTGCCGAGAAGCCCGCTGCGGCCAAGCCCGCCCGCAAGAAGAAGGCGGCTGCTGCCAGCGAAGCGGCGGCCCCGGAAGCCTCGGCCAAGCCGCGGCGCCGCAAAAAGGCGGCTGCCTGAGCGCGACTAACGCAAACTTAATTGTTTGAGTGAAGACCCCGCCAGCCGTGCGGGGTTTTTGCTTTTTACCCCCCATAATCGGCGCTGCCGTTTCGCATCGCGGCAATAAGGAGTCGCCATGAGCTTGGGATCAGAATTCAAAGAATTTGCAATGAAGGGCAGCGTCATCGACCTGGCAGTCGGTGTCGTGATCGGCGCCGCCTTCGGCAAGATCGTCGCCTCGCTGGTTGCGGACATCATCATGCCGCCCATCGGGGTACTCGTCGGGGGCATCAATTTCACCGACCTGGCGGTGAAGCTTGGCGTGGATCCGACCAATAAGCCGGTGCTGCTCCGGTACGGCAACTTCGCCCAGACCGTCCTGGAATTCCTGATCATCGCCTTCGTCATTTTCATGATGGTCAAGGCGATCAATTCGCTCAAGCGCCCGCCCCCGCCCGGTGCGCCCGCAGCGCCTGCGCCGAGCCGCGAAGAGGTCCTGCTGACCGAAATCCGCGACCTGCTCGCCAAGCGTTAGTCAGCTTTGGACGAAAGCATCCCGCGTCAGGTTCTCGCAGCCTGACGCGGTGACCGCCAGGTCATCCTCGATACGGATGCCGCCGAATCGGCGCAGCTGTTCGACCCGCGACCAGTTGATGTGGGTGCCGCGCGCGTCCGCGCGCGCCTCGCGCAGCAGCTGATCAATGAAATACAGCCCCGGCTCCATGGTGACGACAAAGCCCGGCTCCAGGCGGCGTGCCAGACGCAGGTAAGGGTGACCGGCGGGGCGCGTAATCTCCCCACCCTCCGGGCCGCGCTGCAGGCCGCCCACATCATGTACCTGCAGTCCCAGCAGGTGCCCGATGCCATGGGGCATGAATACACCGGAAAGCCCGCTGGCGAGGGCCTCATCAGCGTCACAATCGATGAGGTCCGCTTCCCGCAGCACCGCCGCGAGCGCCCGATGTGCGGCCAGGTGGATCGCCGGCCAGTCGCTCCCCGCCCGCACCTGCGCGCACAGTCCCTGCTGGGCCCGCTCCATGGCCGCGATCAGGGCCGCAAAATCCCGGCCGTCCCCCGCGCCGCCGCCCGCCGCGAAGGTACGGGTGATGTCCGAGGCGTAGCCGTGCGCCTGCGCGCCGGCGTCTATCAGCAGCGAGTGGTGCGCTGCGGGAGGCTCGCGGCGCAGGTTTTGATAGTGCAACACACTGGCCGCTTCATTGAGGGCGACGATCGCGTTGTAGGGCAATTCCTGCTCGCGCAGGCCGGTCGCCCCGACAAAGGCCTGATGGATGGCGTATTCACTGTCACCGGCCGCAAAGGCCGCTGCGGCCGCCTTATGGCCCCGGGCGCCACGACGATTTGCCAGTCGCAGCATTGATATTTCGTACGGCGTCTTCACCGCGCGCGTGAAATCCAGCGCCAGCAGGAGCTTTTCCGGGTTTTGGCCCGCAAGGCCCCAGGTGGCGATCGGCGCGCTCGATTCACCGATCAGCGCGACGCGTGACAGGTCCTGCGGCAGTGCGGCGCGTGCAGCCTCGAGGCTTGGCACCAGCTGTATTTCGAAATACCGGGTCCAGTCGCCCCGCGGTGTGCTGACCTGTTCGAACCAAAAATCCGGTGGTGCGCAGATCAGCAATCGGGGGGTAGTACCGGGTTTTACATAGACGAAGCAGTCCGGAGCCGGGGGCAACGGACCCCATATGGAATACCAGGCCTGGGGCTTGAATGGATAGCTCTGATCATCACGAAATACCGATAAAAGCAGGCCCGAATGCACCAGGGCCGCCTCGAGCGAGGCCGCCTGCAGGGCCCCGCTGAAGCGGGCCTGCAGGGTGTGCAGATGGTGCTCATATTCGGCACCCCCGTGAATCATTGGCTCGGCCATTGGATCATCCGCATGGGTTGTCACGGCCATTCATTACGCTATGCTCCATTGTAGTCGTAGTCATCATCAGGTCGTGGTGGGGGGCTATGACAGTGCGCGCAGGCCGGCTCAAGCGCTGTTTTGGCGTAGGATCCGGTGGGCATTCATGACGGGGCGTTCACGAATGTTTAAAAACCGGCTGTAACTCTATAGAATTCTGCGCCGCGATCTGAAATCGCCAGACTAACTAGTTAGTTTTAAATTTGGTCTCTCACCGTTTGCCTTTTCTTTTTCGGGGTACAGCTCAATGAAGACAAAACTCGCTCTCAGCGCTCTCGTTGCCGCGCTCGCGCTGGTCGCCTGCGCCAAGACGGACACGACAGCTCCTGCCGCTGCAGATTCGGCCGCCGCGTCCGCCTCCTCGGCGGCCGATGCCGCTGCCGCCGCCTCCTCGTCGGCCAGTTCAGCGGCTGACGCAGCTGCCGCTGCCTCGGCTCCGTCGTCGGCGCCGGCTTCCAGCTCGCCGTAAAGTAACAGTCGACGTTACTGATCCGAGTCCGACCGCGGGCTCGCAAATGGCCCGGACCGGCGCGCGAGCACGGCTCCGGGCTTTTTGTTGAAGGAATGGACTGTGACCATCAGTCTGCGTGACGCCCGCACTGCGCGGGATGACCGCTCTTGGATCGCGAAGGTGTTCCGGGACTATATCGATGACCTCGATCCGCTGAGCACGGGGATCTTTCCGGTGCTCGGCGAGGTGGGTCATCGCGAACCCGATCAGGTCGCGCGCTGGTTTGGCGATCCGAATGCCTTTCCACTGGTCATTGCGCAATCGCAGCTGCCGGTGGGCTTCGCGATGGTCGCGCGCGTGTCCGGTGGCGCGGCGGATTACCGCATGGGTGAATTCTTCATTGATCGTGCGCATCGCGGCCTCGGGCTGGGTCGCGGCGCCGTGCAGCTGATCCTCGATCGCTTCGCGGGTCGCTGGGAGATCACCGAGTATCAGCGCAATCCGATTGCGGTGAAGTTCTGGCGGCGGGTCGTGACCGCCTATACCGGCGGGCGCTTCGAGGAGCGCATCTTCAATGGCGAGGTGCGCCAGAGCTTCGAGTCGGGGCCGCGGCGACGTTAGACCCGCAGCTGCCGCAGCCCTTCAGGGCCTGCATCTGCAGCCCCGCTTTCATTCTCGCCGGCCAGCCCACATGCGCCCGCTGCGCCACCGGCAGCACTCGGTCCAGCAGCCACAGTCGCTGGCGAACGCCCAGCAGCCGCCACAGGCTGTAGAGCGCACTTGCCGCGACCAGCACCGCGATCACGCTCCACTGCGCGATGAGCATTCAGCCCAGCCCCGCGGCCAGCGCCACGCGATAGGTCACGAATGAGGTCAGGTACGCCAGCGCGAACTGATAGGCCGCCATCAGCGCAGGATAGCGCCAACTGTTGGTTTCGCGGCGGACCACCGCCAGTGTCGACAGGCACTGCGGTGCGAAGATGTACCAGGCCAGTAGCGACAGTCCCGTGGCGACCGTCCAGCCCCGCGCCAGGATCGGTTGCAGCGCCCCGGCCACATCCTGGCTTGCAGCCGACATCGCGTACACCGTGCCCAGTGCGCCGACGGCGACCTCGCGGGCCGCGAGGCCCGGCACCAGTGCAACACAGATCTGCCAGTTGAATCCGATGGGCGCGAACACCAGCAGCAGGGCATGGCCGAGTCGGCCTGCAAAGCTGTAACTGATCGCCGGCCCGATCGCACCCGCGGGCGGTGCCGGGAAACTCGCGAGGAACCACAGCACCACCATCAGCGTCAGCAGCACCGTGCCGACGCGGCCGAGGAAAATGCGGGCGCGTTCCCACAGGCCCAGCAGCAGATTGCGCAGCGTCGGCCATTTGTACTCGGGCAGCTCGAGCATGAGCGGGTGATAGTCGCCGCGCATGAAAATGCGCTTGATGGCAAAGGCCACGATCATCGCGCCGAGCACCCCCACCAGGTACAGCGCGAACAGCGTCACGCCCTGCAGGTTGAACGGTCCCACCATGCGCCGCGGAATGAAGGCGCCGATGAGCAGCGTATACACGGGCAGGCGCGCCGAGCAGGTCATGAGCGGCGCGATCATGATGGTCGTGAGCCGGTCCCGCGCCGCCGGAATGGTGCGAGTTGCCATGATGCCGGGAATGGCGCAGGCGAAGCTCGACAACAGAGGGATGAAGGCGCGGCCGGAGAGCCCGACCTTGCCCATGAGCCGGTCGAGCAGGTAGGCGGCGCGCGGCAGATAGCCTGAATCCTCCAGCGCCAGAATGAACGCGAACAGGATCAGGATCTGCGGCAGGAACACCAGTACGCTGCCCGCGCCGGCGATGACGCCGTCCACCAGCAGATGACGCAGTGGGCCATCGGTCATGTGCGTGCCCACCCACGTGCCGACACCGGCCATGCCGTGCTGCACGGCGTCCATGGGCCACTTCGCCCAGCTGAACACGGCCTGGAACATCAAGAACAGCACGACCGCCAGCAGCAGCGGGCCGCTGATCGGGTGCAGCACGATGGCATCCAGTTGCTGCAGCAAGCGCAGACGGGCCGGGACGCGGTAGCCGATTTCATCGAGTATCCGGCGCACTTCGGACTGCGTGGCCTGGATGTCAGCGGCGCTGCCGCCCGTGAAATCGATCCGGCCGGCACTCGGCAGCTGCGGGGTGCGATCCAGCAGCGCCACCAGCTCGCGCTCGCCGCCCGGGCGGATCGCCACGGTTTCGACCACGGGCAGGCCAATGGCGCGCGACAGTGCCGCGCCATCGAGCCGGAAGCCGCGCGCGCGCGCGAGGTCCGACATGTTCAGGGCGACCACCATGGGTCGGCCCAGACGCCGCAGCTCCAGTACCAGTCGCAGGTTCAGGCGCAGGTTCGTGGCATCCACCACGCACACGATCAGGTCGGGAGGTAGCTCCGAGGCATGGCGGCCGAGCACGATATCCCGGGTGATGGCTTCGTCCAGCGTCGTCGGCTGCAGGCTGTAGGCGCCCGGCAGGTCCAGCAGGCGGTAGCTGCGCCCGCTCGTCGGGCCGAGGAAGCGGCCTTCCTTGCGCTCCACCGTGACGCCCTGGTAATTGGCCACTTTCTGGCGACTGCCGGTGAGGCGGTTGAACAGTGCGGTCTTGCCGCAGTTGGGAACGCCGACGAGCGACAGTGAGAGGCCCGCGGTGGCGGCGTCAGCGCTCAATGGGGCAGGTGTCCTCGACCCAGATGTTCTGCGCTTCACAACGTCGCAGGGCGAATTGGGAGCTGCCGACCCGAACCACGAACGGGTCCCGTCCGGGGCGGGACTCGGCGACGACTTCGACCCGTTCGCCGGCGCTGAAGCCCAGTTCCAGCAGCCGCAGCTCCAGCTGACTCACGCCGTCCGCGACCGAACCCACGGCCACGATGGTCGCAGCCATTCCCGGCCGCAACTGGCTCAGGGACGTCGGCACCGCCGTGTCGACGAATTGGCTTCGAACCGCAGTATCCATGAGCTAAGTATCATGAGAACCGTTCGCATTTGCAACGTCATCGAATTGTAAAAGCTTTGGTCGGGGGCGCCGTGGGAGCAACAGTGGTTTCAGGTAGGCGCCCGTGTGGGAGGCCTTGCTGACGGCCACCGCCTCCGGGGTGCCCGTCGCGATGATCTGGCCGCCGCCCGCGCCGCCCTCGGGCCCCAGATCGATCAGGTAGTCCGCCGTTTTGATGACATCCAGATTATGTTCAATCACGACGACCGTATTGCCCTCATCCCGCAGCCGGTGCAGGACCCGCAGCAGCTGCTCGATGTCGGCGTAGTGCAGGCCCGTCGTCGGCTCATCGAGGATGTACAGGGTGCGACCCGTCGCGCGCTTGGCCAGCTCGCGCGCCAGTTTCACGCGCTGGGCCTCGCCGCCCGACAGCGTCGTCGCGTTCTGGCCCAGGCGCACGTATGCGAGCCCGACATCATTGAGCGTCGCGAGCTTGCCCGCGATGGTCGGCACGTTGGCCAGGAATCGCAGCGCGTCCTCGACCGTCATCTCCAGCACTTCATGGATGTTCTTGCCGCGGTAGCGGATCTCGAGCGTCTCGCGGTTGTAGCGCTGGCCCTTGCACACATCGCACGGCACGTACACATCCGGGAGGAAGTGCATTTCCACCTTGAGCACGCCATCGCCCTCGCAGGCCTCGCAGCGGCCACCCTTGACGTTGAAGCTGAAGCGACCGGCGTCGTAGCCGCGCGCGCGGCTCTCCGGCACGGCAGCGAACAGTTCGCGCAGTGGCGTGAACAGGCCGGTATAGGTGGCCGGGTTCGAACGCGGCGTGCGCCCGATCGGGCTTTGATCGATATCGATCACCCGATCGATGTGTTCGAGGCCTTCGATCCGCCGGCACGGCGCCGACTCGCGTGGGTTGCCATTGAGATGGGCCGCGGCGTGATTGAACAACGTGTCGTTGATCAGGGTCGACTTGCCCGAACCGGACACGCCCGTGACGCAGGTGAACAGAGCCAGCGGAATCTCCACATCGACATCGCGCAGGTTGTTGCCGGTCGCACCGATGATGCGCAGGCTGCGGCCGGGGATGCGCGCCGTGCGCTGGGTCGGAACCTTTATCGCGCGCGCGCCGCTGAGGTACTGGCCCGTGAGCGAGGCCGGATTGCGCTTGATCTCATCGGGGGTGCCGCTGGCGACGATGCGGCCGCCGTGTACGCCCGCGCCCGGGCCCAGGTCCACGACGTGGTCCGCGGCCAGGATCGCCTCGGTGTCGTGTTCCACCACGATCACCGTATTGCCGGTGTCACGCAGCGCGGCCAACGTATCGAGCAGGCGCGCATTGTCGCGCTGGTGCAGGCCGATCGAGGGTTCATCCAGGATATACATGACGCCGGTGAGACCCGAACCGACCTGGCTGGCCAGGCGGATGCGCTGGGCCTCGCCACCCGAGAGGGTTTCGGCGCTGCGCTCCAGAGTCAGATAGTCCAGCCCGACATCCTTGAGGAAAGCCAGCCGGTCGCCCACATCCTTGAGAATCCGCGCGGCGACTTCCGCGCGCCAGCCCGGCAGCTTCAGGCCGCGCAGCGTCGCGAGGGCATCACCCACCGACAGATGCGCGAGCTGCGGCAGTGTGTACTCGCCGACGAATACAAAACGCGCCGTGCGATTCAGGCGCGTGCCGGCGCAATCGGGGCAGGCTTGCGTGCCCAGGTACTTCGCCAGCTCCTCGCGCACGCGCGGGGACTGCGTCTCGCGATAACGACGCTCCATGTAGGGCATGAAGCCTTCAAACGGGTGTCGCTTGCGCGACGTGCGGCCATTGGCCTGCAGCTGCCGGAATTCGATTGACTCGCCGCCGCTGCCATCCAGCAACATCTTGCGGATTTTCTGCGGCAAGTCCTCCCAGGCGGTCTCCACGTCGAAGCCATAGTGACGGGCGAGGGAGTTTGCGATCTCCATGTAATGGGTGTTGTTGCGGTCGCGGCCGCGCACCGCACCGCCGGCCAGCGACAGCGAGGCGTTGGTGATGATGAGGCGCGGATCAAAGAACTGCTTCACGCCCAGCCCGTCGCAGCTCGGGCAGGCCCCTGCCGGGTTGTTGAACGAAAACAGCTTCGGTTCCAGCGGCGGCACGCTGTAGCCACAGATCGGACAGGCGTGACGGCTGGAGAACACCACCGGCTCCTGCGTCGCGAGGGCACTCCCGGGCAGATGGATCAGATGGGCGAGACCGTTCGCGAGGCGCAGTGCCGTTTCAAAGGATTCGGCCAGCCGGGCGCTGCTGTCGGGGCGCACCTTCAGGCGGTCCACGACCACCTCGATGCTGTGTTTGCGCTTCGGATCCAGCTCCGGCCGCGCCTCCAGTTCGTGGATGTGGCCGTCGATACGCACCCGCACAAAGCCCTGGCGGGACAGATCCTCGAATATCTGGCCGTGTTCGCCCTTACGGTCGCTGATCAGTGGCGCCAGCAACGCCACGGGAGTGTCCTCGGGAAGCTTCAGGACCTGATCGACCATCTGGCTGACCGTCTGAGCCGTCAGATCAATCCCGTGATCCGGGCAGCGCGCAATTCCAGCACGTGCGAACAGCAACCGCAGGTAGTCGTAGACCTCGGTGACCGTGCCTACCGTCGAGCGTGGATTGTGGGACGTCGCTTTCTGTTCGATCGCGATCGCGGGCGAGAGCCCCTCGATGGTGTCGACGTCCGGCTTGTCCATCATCGACAGGAACTGGCGCGCGTAGGCCGACAGGGACTCCACGTAGCGGCGCTGGCCTTCTGCGTACAGCGTGTCGAAGGCCAGCGAGGATTTGCCCGATCCGGACAGCCCCGTGAAGACGATAAGCTTGTCGCGCGGCAGGTCCAGGTCTATGCCGCGCAGGTTGTGGGTGCGCGCGCCGCGGATGCGGATGTACTGCATGTCTCGTTCAGCGGGCAACCCCGCCCCAGGCAAAAGTGGAAAAACCAGGCAGCATACGCCGTCGCGCCGGCCCTGCCGTCCGTCTACACTATGCGGACGATATTGCGCATAGGAAGGTCTGCCATGGCACGCGGCATCAACAAGGTCATTCTCATTGGTCATCTGGGGCAGGATCCCGAAGTGCGCGCGCTGCCTTCCGGTTCGAGCATCGCCAACCTGCGCATTGCGACGACCGAGAGCTGGAAGGACAAGCAGTCCGGCGAGTTCAAGGAGCAGACCGAATGGCACACGGTGGTGCTGTTCGGGCGCACTGCCGAAGTGGCCGCCGAGTACCTGAAGAAGGGCTCGCAGGTGTTCATCGAAGGGCGGCTGCGGACCCGCAAGTGGCAGGACAAGACCGGCAACGACCGCTATTCCACCGAAATCGTCGGCAATGACATGCAGATGCTGGGCGGCCGTGGCCAGGGTGGCGGCCAGGCGGGCGGTGATGGCACACGGCAGGCCTTTGGCGGGGGCGGGCGCGATGCCAGTCGCGGCGCTGGTGCAGCCGGTGCGGCCCCAGCCGGCGGCGGTGGCGAATTGAGCGATGCGCCTGCGACCAGCACCGAGCACGATTTCGACGACGATATTCCGTTCTAGAGTGACGCCGCCGGCGGCTCCGCCAGCACGGCGTTGATCATGGACAGAAAGTCGCGCGTGCTTTTCAGATCCGCCGCCAGCAGCACCCGCACCCGATTGAGCTGCACGTCGTAGGTCGTGGAGACGGCGACCGGTTGCCCGATCGCGCGCAGGACATCGGCCGTCGCCATGAGCATGTCGGTGATGCGGCCCGCGACTGCCGCGTTGACACCCTCGATGTTGATGACGCTGGATATTTCCACCCGCCCGCCGCGGGATGGTTGGCGTTCATCGGGGCCGTGCACCGGCCGGCCCATGAAGGTTTCCAGGTCAACCAGCCCGATGCGGTACTGCTTGCCGATGCGGGTCGCCTTCAATGACCCGCCGCGCACGTAGTTGCGCACCGTGCGCACATTCAGGGCAAGGATTGCGGCAACCTGCTCGACGCTGAGCAGGGAGGGGGCGGGGATTGCGGCCGTCGTGGCGGACATGACAGATCTTCCGTGTGGCGGGCCCGTTTCCCTGGGTCTGCTCTAAACGTACTTAAACAACCTTATATTCCGAATTATAGAGTAATATAAGGGATATTACATCCGTATACCACCGAGCGTGACGCGCTGCGCAGTTTCACCCCGCTCCCCGCCCGCAGCCGGGTAAAATCGCCGCTGTTTCCATGGTTATCCCAGGTATGTCCGGCCGCTATTTCATCAAGACGTTCGGTTGCCAGATGAACGAGTACGACTCCGCGCGCATGGCGGACGTCCTGCATAGCAGTGCTGGCCTGGTTCCCGCCGATAGCGCGGCAGAGGCCGACGTTCTCATCATGAACACCTGCTCGGTGCGCGAGAAAGCCGAGGACAAGGTGTATTCGCTGCTGGGTGAGTGGCGGGCGATCAAGGCCGCGCGACCGCATGTGGTCATCGGTGTGGGCGGTTGTGTCGCCAGCCAGGAGGCCGGCACGATCGTGAAGCGCGCGCCGTGTGTGGACCTCGTGTTCGTTCCGCAGACCCTGCATCGCTTGCCTGAAATGATCGCGCAGCTGCGCCGCACCGGCCGCAGCGTCGTCGATGTCAGCTTTCCGGCCATCGAGAAATTCGATGAGTTGCCCCCGCCGCGCGCCGAGGGCGCTGCGGCCTTCGTGTCCATCATGGAAGGCTGCAGCCGCTATTGCAGCTTCTGCATCGTCCCCTATACGCGGGGCGAGGAAATCAGCCGGCCGCTGGCCGACGTCCTGAGCGAAGTGCGGACGCTGTGTGCTCAGGGCGTGAGCGAGGTCACGCTGCTTGGCCAGAACGTCAATGCTTATGCGGGTTCCATGGACGACGGCGCGCGCGTCGATCTGGCGACGCTCATCCATCACGTCGCTGGCCTGCGCGGCATCGAGCGCATCCGCTTTACGACCTCCCATCCGGTGGAGTTCACGGACAGTCTCATCGAGGCCTACGCCAACGTCCCCAAACTGGCCAACCACCTGCATCTTCCCGTCCAGAGTGGCTCGGACCGCGTGCTGTCGCTGATGAAGCGCGGCTACACCGCGCTGGAGTTCAAGGATCGTATCCGCAAGCTGCGCGCCGTGCGCCCCGACATCAGTATTTCCTCGGACTTCATCGTCGGTTTTCCAGGTGAAACCGAGCGCGATTTCGCGGCCACGATGCAGCTGATCCGCGACGTGGGTTTCGATTCCTCCTACAGCTTCCTTTACAGCCGCCGGCCGGGCACCCCCGCGGCGTCCTTGCCCGATGATGTGCCCCAGGCGATCAAGAGCCAGCGGCTCGAGGAGTTGCAGGCGCAGATCGACGACCACGCGCGCCTGATCAGTGAACGCATGGTCGGCAGCGTGCAGCGCGTACTGGTGGTGCGACCCGCCCGCCGTGATGCCAATGAACTCGCGGGTCGCACCGAGAACAATCGCTGGGTCAACTTCGCAGGCCCCGGATCCCTCATGAACCGCTTTGTAGATGTGACGATCACCGAGGCACGCGCCCACACCTTGCGCGGGCGAGTCAAGGTACGCGATGCAGCGTGAGTTTGAGCTCGAACCGGCGGACAACATGCGGCTGGCAAAACTGTGTGGCCCACTGGATGAAAACCTGCGGCTGGTCGAGAATCGCCTGAACGTCGAGGTGCATCGGCGTGGCGAGACCTTCCGCGTCGTCGGTGAGCGCGCGCCGGAAGCCGAAGACACCCTGCGGGAATTGTTCCGGCTCTCCAAGGACGAGGATGTGACGCCGCATCGGGTACACCTCACCTTGCACGAGCGCACCAATGACGGCGAACATCCCGCCGGCCGCGACGCGAACGATCCGTCCATCCGCGTCCTGCGCGGCTCGGTTCGCGCCCGCGGCAGCAATCAGCGCGAGTACCTGCGGCAGATCAAGGTGAGTGACCTGACCTTCGGCGTCGGGCCCGCGGGAACCGGCAAGACCTACCTGGCGGTGGCTTCAGCGGTCGAAGCCCTGCAATCAGAACATGTGCGGCGACTGGTGCTGGTGCGCCCGGCGGTCGAGGCGGGCGAGCGCCTCGGGTTTCTGCCGGGTGATCTGACCCAGAAGGTAGATCCGTACCTGCGACCCATGTATGACGCGCTCTACGAAATGCTCGGCTTTGACCGTGTCGCCCGTTTCATTGAGCGCAACGTGATCGAAGTGGCGCCACTCGCGTTCATGCGCGGGCGCTCGCTCAATGACTCATTCATCATCCTGGACGAAGCGCAGAACACGACGCCGGAACAGATGAAGATGTTCCTGACGCGCATCGGCTTTGGCTCGCGCGCGGTCGTGACCGGCGATGTCACGCAGACCGATCTGCCGCACGGCAAGCTGTCCGGACTGCGTCATGCGCTCGGTGTGCTGAAGGGCGTTTCCGGCGTGTCCTTTACCTTCTTTGACGCGCGCGATGTCGTGCGTCACCCGCTGGTGCAGCGCATCGTGCAAGCCTATGAAGCGCAGGATGACGCACGATGAAGCCGCTACCCGCGGGCGCCACCGCGCGTTCGCCGCTGCTGGTCGATGTGGTGCGGGCGGGCAGCGCCTGGGCGCCGAGCGCTGCGCAGATCCGCACCTGGGCCAGTGCCGCTCTCGGCCGGCGCGCGGCCGGCGCCGTGCTTGCGGTGCGCGTCGTCAGGCCGGCCGAGAGCAAACGCCTCAATGCGCGCTATCGCGGTCGCGACAGTGCGACCAATGTGCTGTCGTTCCCGGTGCCGGCATTGCCGCGCATGGCAGCCGTGCCAGGCGGCGCGCCGCGCCCGCTCGGGGATCTCGTGATCTGCGCCAGCGTCGTACGCGCGGAGGCGCACCAGCAGCACAAGAGCATCAAGGCCCACTGGGCGCACCTCGTGATCCACGGGGCGCTGCACCTGCTTGGCTACGACCATGAACGCGATGATGAAGCGCGGCGCATGGAGCGGCGTGAGGTGGCGGTTCTGAAACGCTTCGGCATCACCAACCCCTACCGGAGCGTTTGAGAGTGTCCAAAGACGGAAATACCACCGGGCGCTGGCTGCGTCGCATCACCCAGACTCTCGCGGGTGATACGCATGACCGCGAAGCGCTCGTGGCCCGCATGCACGAGGCACGCGACAACGGGCTCATTGACGGCGAAGCGGTGCAGATGCTGCAGGGCGTGCTGGATGTCGCCGACCTGCAGGTGCGCGACATCATGGTGCCGCGCCAGCAGATGGCGGTCCTAAGACGCGAGGAGCCGGCGCCGGATATCCTCGCGCGCGTCATCGAAAGTGGCCACTCACGCTTCCCCGTGATGGACGGCGACCGTGACGACATCGTCGGCATCCTGCTCGCGAAGGACCTCCTGCGACTGTGCGTGGCGGGGGAGCACGAACGCTTCGACATCCGTGAGTTCATGCGCCCGGCCGTGTTCGTACCGGAGTCGAAGCGCCTGAACATGCTGCTGACGGAGTTCCGGCGCAACCGCAATCACATGGCGATCGTGGTCGACGAATACGGCGGTGTCTCGGGTCTCGTCACCATCGAGGATGTCATCGAGCAGATCGTCGGCGACATCGACGATGAGTTCGACGTCGAAGAGGACGACCACAACATCCGCAAGGAGGCGGAGCATCAGTACGCGGTGCGCGGCGTCACGCGGCTCGAGGAATTCAATGAATTCTTCGGCACGCGGCTGGCAGATGAAGACTTCGATACCGTCGCCGGCCTGGTGATGAAGAACCTCGGCCGCCTGCCGCGGCGCGGGGAGGCCGTGACGCTCGAGGATCTCGAATTGCGCGTCGTGCGGGTCGATCGGCGCCGCATCGACATGCTGCGCGTGACCTGCAACCGGGATTTGCCGGCACCGCCGGCGGCCCCGGCGGACTGACGCGCTTTGCCCGGTTCATGCTGTTGAATTCGATTCCGCTGCTCGCGGACCGGCGCGTCCGGCTGGCGCTGGCCGCTGCCGCCGGCGTCGCACTGTCCACGGCGTTCGCACCCGTGAACCTGTGGCCGCTCGCGCTGCTTTCCCCGGCGTTGCTGATGGCATTGTGGCAGGGAGCGCCGCTGCGGCATGCTGCGGCGCTGGGGTTCTGGTTCAATGCCGGTACGTTTACGAGCGGCACCTATTGGCTGTACGTCAGCATCCATCAGATCGGTGGCGCGCCCCTGTGGATTGCCGTGCTCAGCATGGGTGCAGTGGTGTGCATCCTGTCCGTGTACGGTGCGCTGCTGGGCTGGGCGGCCGTGCGTGCGCTGCCGGCCTCCGGCGCGCTGCGCTGGATGGCCGGACTGCCGGCGCTGTGGTTGCTGGTGGAGTGGGTGCGCGGCTGGTTCCTGACCGGCTTTCCGTGGCTGTCGCTGGGTTATTCGCAGACCGGCACCTGGATGGCGGGCATGGCGCCGGTGCTCGGGGTGTACGGCATATCGGCGCTCTTACTGGTGGGCGCCGGCGCGCTCGTGACCCTGGCAATGGGCTCGCGCCGCGAGCAGCTGCTGGCCGGTATCGTGCTGGTGCTGATCTGGGTGGTGCCGCTGTCGCTGCGCGGCATCGCCTGGACGCATGCGGCCGGAGCACCCGTCAGCGTCGCCATCGTGCAGGGAGCCATTCCGCAGAACGAGAAGTGGCAGGCCACCCATCGTGATGACCAGCTCGATACTTACCGCGACCTGACACGCACGGTGCTCGGCGCCCAGGTCATCGTGTGGCCCGAAGCCGCGTTGCCGGATATTGCGCAGAACCTGAAGGAATACCTGCTGGCGCGGTATCACGAAGCGAATGCGCGGCATTCCGCCCTCGTTATCGGGGTGTTGCGCCAGGCGAGCAATGGCGATTACTTCAATTCTGTCCTGACCATGGGTGCGGGCAGCGACTGGTACGACAAGATGCACCTGGTGCCCTTTACCGAGGCCATGCCGGGGCCGGCCTGGGCGCGGCACTGGCTGGAGGTCCTGGACCTGCCGTACCTGGGTTTCGAGTACGGCGCCACGGACCAGCAGCCCCTGGCAGCCGGCGGTTTGATCCTGCTGCCGGCCGTTTGCTATGACGACGCGTACGGCAGCTCAAATCTGCACATGCTGCCTGCGGCCAATGCACTTGTGACGGTAACGAACGACGGCTGGTTTGGGCATTCCACTGCGCGCTATCTGCATGTGCAGATCGCCCAGATGCGCTCGCTGGAGACCGGCCGCTACCTGCTGCGGGCCGCAAATGACGGAATTTCGGCGATCATCGCCCCGGACGGGCGGGTGGTGGCGCAGGCGCCGGGCTTCGTCCCGGCGGTGCTGCGCGGCACGGTGGTTCCGATGCTTGGCATGCCGCCGTTCGCCCGATTTGGAAACTGGTTGATAATTTCCCTCGCCACCACCACGCTGGTGGCGATCCTGGCGTGGGGCCTGATCGTCCACGGCAGGCGGAACCTTGGCAGCTGAGTCGCTGTCCACGATTAGCTTGAGCCTTCAATATTTTGCGACGGAGTCGTACATGACCCTTTCACGGTCGGCCCGCGGGGCAGCTTTCGCCACTATCGCTACGATGGCCTTCGGTTTGATTTCCGGAGCATCCCTGGCCCAGGGAGCCCCTCCGGCGCGGGCCGCTGCCGAACCGCTTCCGGCAGTGACCATGCCCGACTTTTCGGCGCTGGTCGAACGCTACGGCCCGGCCGTCGTGAACGTCGAGGTGGTCGAGCGTCCGCAGGCCGCTGGTCGTGGCGGCCCGGATGCAGATGATCCGCTGAACGACTTCTTGCATCGCTTCGGCATCCCCAACTCCGGCGGTGGCGGCCAGCCGCGCAATGCGCCACCAGCCAAGGGCACGGGATCGGGGTTCATCGTCAGCCCCGATGGCTACATTCTGACCAACGCCCATGTGGTCTCGTCGGCGCAGACCGTGACCGTGCGACTGACCGATCGGCGTGAGTATCAGGCCAAGGTCATCGGCCAGGACGAGCGCACCGATGTCGCCGTCATCAAGATCGAGGCCCAGAACCTGCCGGTGGTCAAGATCGGTGACGCGCGGCTGTTGAAGCCCGGTCAGTGGGTGGTGGCCATCGGCTCGCCGTTCGGTTTCGACAATACGGCCACTGCCGGCATCGTCAGCGCCACCGCGCGCTCCTTGCCCAATGACAATTCCGTGGTGCCGTTCATACAAACCGACGTGGCAGTGAACCCGGGCAATTCCGGCGGCCCGCTGTTCAACACGCGCGGGGAAGTGGTCGGCATCAACTCGCAGATCTTCAGTCAGACCGGCAGCTACATGGGCCTGTCATTCGCGATTCCGATCGACATTGCCGTCAATATCGAAAACCAGCTCATCAAGACCGGCCATGTCGTGCGCGGGCGCATCGGTGTCCAGATCCAGGATGTGGACGCAGCATTCGCCGAGGCCTTCGGGCTGGGTCGGCCGCGTGGCGCGTTGGTGGTTTCAGTCGAACCGGGCGGCCCGGCCGAAAAAGCCGGCATCAAGCCCGGTGATGTGATTCTCGGCGTCAATGGCCAGAACATCGATCACTTCGGCGAGCTGTCGCTGTCGATCTCCAACATGCACCCCGGCAGCGAGGCGCATGTATCGATATGGCGCGACCGCAAACCCCAGGACTTCGCGGTGAAGATCGCCCTCGTCAACGAAGACCAGGAAAGCGCCTCGGCCAAGCCCGCCAAGGGGCCGGCCAGTGGCCAGGCCGAACGCCTCGGGCTGACCGTGCACTCGCTGACGGTGGAGGAGAAGCAACAGGCGCAGACCTCCGGCACGCTCATCGTCGATGCCGTCACCGGTCCGGCGGCAACGGCCGGCATTCAGGCCGGCGATATCATTCTCGGTGTCAATGGCAAGCCGGTGCACAACACGGCAGAGCTGCTGGCTGCCTCCAAGAGCGCGAGCAAGACGATCGCGCTGCTGATTCAGCGGCAGGATCATCAAATCTTCATGCCGCTGCGTCTGAACTGACGCGTCATGCAGGAGCACTACGATCCGGCGGCCATTGAACGGGCCGCTCAGGATTATTGGGGACAATCCGCAGCCTTCGCAGCCGAGGAAACTGCGGATAAGCCCAAGTACTACTGCCTGTCGATGTTCCCGTATCCGTCGGGCCGACTGCACATGGGCCACGTGCGCAATTACACCATCGGTGATGTGCTCGCGCGCTTCATGCGCATGCAGGGCCGCAACGTGATGCAGCCCATGGGCTGGGATGCGTTCGGCCTGCCGGCCGAGAACGCGGCCATGCAGAACGGCGTGCCGCCGGCCAAATGGACGCGCGACAACATCGCGTACATGAAGCGCCAGCTGCAGTCGCTCGGGCTCGCCATCGACTGGCGGCGCGAAGTCGCCACCTGCGACCCTGCTTATTACCGCTGGAACCAGTGGCTGTTCCTGCGCATGCTCGAAACGGGCATCGCCTACCGGCGCACCGGCGTCGTGAACTGGGATCCGGTGGATCAAACCGTGCTCGCCAACGAGCAGGTCATCGACGGCCGCGGCTGGCGCACGGGCGCGCTCATCGAGAAGCGCGAGATCCCGATGTACTACCTGAACATCACCCGCTACGCGCAGGAGCTGCTCGACTCGCTTGCGGATCTGAGTGGCTGGCCGGAGCGCGTGCGGCTGATGCAGGCCAACTGGATCGGTCGCAGCGAAGGCACCGAGATCAGCTTCGCCTACGCGCCCGAGCTCGTGCAGCTCATGGGCGGCGCCGGCGCACTCAAGGTGTTCACGACACGCGCCGACACCTTGTTCGGCGCGACCTTCGTGGCCATCGCGGCCGAACATCCCATCGCCACGGCCGCCGCCGCCGGCAATGCCCGGATCGCGGAGTTTGTGGCCGAGTGCAAGCGCGGCAGCGTCATGGAAGCGGATCTGGCGCTGCAGGAGAAGAAGGGCATCGGCACGGGACTGCATGTTCTGCATCCCTTCACGGCCAAGCCCATCGAAGTGTGGATCGCCAACTACGTGCTCATGGGTTATGGCGAGGGCGCCGTGATGGGCGTGCCCGCGCACGATGAGCGCGATTTCGAATTCGCGACCCGCTCCGGGATCGCGATCAAGACCGTGGTGAAGTCGGCGACCGGCGCCTACGAGACGGTGAGCGCGCCGTGGCAGGACGCGTACGGGCAGTACGGCATCACCGTGAATTCAGGGGAGTTCTCCGGGCTCGAATTCAAGGCGGCGGTGGACGCCATTGCTGCAGCGCTCGCGGCGCGCGGCATCGGCGCGAAGCGCGTCCAGTTCCGACTGCGTGACTGGGGCATTTCGCGCCAGCGCTACTGGGGATGTCCGATTCCGCTGATCCATTGCGCGGCCTGCGGCGATGTGCCGGTCCCCGATGCACAGCTGCCGGTGCTGCTGCCGGAGAACCTCGTACCCGATGGCAGCGGCAATCCACTCGGCAAGACGCCGTCATTCTATGAATGCACCTGCCCGAAGTGCGGCGCCGCCGCGCGCCGCGAAACCGATACCATGGACACCTTCGTCGACTCCTCGTGGTACTTCCTGCGCTACGCGAGCTTCGACAACACGCAGGCCATGGTCGATGCGCGGGCCCGCTACTGGATGCCGGTGGACCAGTACATCGGCGGCATCGAACACGCCATCCTGCATCTGCTCTATTCGCGCTTCTGGACCAAGGTCATGCGCGATCTGAAGCTGCCCAGTGTCAGCGAGCCGTTCAGCAACCTGCTCACCCAGGGCATGGTGCTGAACCATATCTATTCGCGCCATCCGGCCGACGGGCGACGCCAGTTTTTCGACCCGGCCCAGGTCACGAGCAGCGGGCCGGAAGGGTCCAGGCGCCATACCGCGCCGTTGCCGACGGGCGAGCTGGTCGAGGTGCGGTACGACGGCCTCGGCACCATGTCGAAGTCGCGCAACAACGGCGTCGATCCGCAAAGCCTGGTGGAGCGCTTCGGCGCGGATACCGTGCGGCTGTTCGTCATGTTCACCGCGCCCCCGGAGCAGACGCTGGAGTGGTCGGATGAGGGCGTGCTCGGCGCCTCGCGCTTCATCCGGCGCCTATGGACGGCCGTGCATGAACATGTGCGGGCAGGAGTCGTTGCCAAGTTGGATGTTGCGGTTCTGGATGACGGGCAGAAGGCGCTGCGCCGCACCGCGCACCACACGCTGGCCAAGGTGACCGACGATATCGGCCGGCGCCGCACCTTCAATACGGCCATCGCGGCCGTGATGGAACTGTTGAACGCACTCGGCCGCACCACGGATACCGCGCCGCAGGGCCGCGCCGTGCGCCATGAGGCCTTTCGCATCGTCGCCATCTGCCTCTCGCCCATCGTGCCGCATGTGTGTCATGCGCTGTGGCAGGCGCTCGGGGCGAAGGAAGCGCTGATCGATGCGCCCTGGCCCGCGCCCGATGCGCAGGCGGTGGTGCAGGATGAGATCGAAATCAGCGTGCAGGTGAATGGCAAGATGCGGGCGCGCGTCGGCGTCGCCGCGAGCGCCGATGAAGCCACCGTGCGCCGCATCGTCCTGGCTGATGAGCGGGTGCAGAGGTTCGTCGGCACCGCGCTGCCGCGCAAGCTGATCTATGTGCCGGGCAAACTGGTGAACATCGTTGTTTGAGAGCAGCGCCCCGAGGCTCATGCGGATCCTGGTCGCGTCGCTGGCCTGCGCCGTGGCGTCAGGCGTGACAAGCTGCGGTTTTCGTCTGCAGGGTCATACGCCGCTGCCTTCGTCGTTCAAGGTGTCCTACGTGGATGCGCACGACCGACAAAGTGACTTCGTGCAGGGACTGCGCAGCGCGCTGCTGATTTCCGGCGTCGTCCTCACCGAGGATGCGACCGCCGCCACCGCGACGGTGCACGTGCTCGATGACAAGCATGTCCTGCGCACCCTGTCGGTGTCGCCGGACAATCTGCCGCGCGAATATGAACTGACCTATTCGGTGCGATTCTCGGTCACCTCGGGGGACAAGGAATTGCTCGAATCGCAGGAAGTGTCGACTTCGCGCGAGTACAGCTTCGCAGTGAGCGAGCTTCTGGCCAAGCAGAACGAGGAAGCGATCCTGCAGGCGGCACTCGCTCACGATCTGGTCGAAGTCGTCATGCGCCGACTTTCGAGTCTGCAGGTCAAGTGAGGCCGCCAGAAAATGCTGTGGCTGGCCACCATCAATCGAGTCGAGCTGGCACTGGTGCTGCATCATTACGGTCTGACGCTGACCCTGATCGCGCCGCACGAGCATATTCCGGGCTCTTTCTGGGGTGACAGCGAGGCCGGTCTGAAGGGCGACTCGCTATACGCGCGGCTCGATACCCCGGTGCACTCGGTGCTGCACGAAGCCAGTCACTACGTGTGCATGACACCTGAGCGGCGCGCCGGTCTCGAACGTGATGCCGGCGGTGATGATTCCGAAGAGTCCGCCGTGTGCTACCTGCAGATCCTGCTGGCCGATTCCCTGCCCGAGGTGGGACGTGAGCGGTTGATGCAGGACATGGACGCGTGGGGTTACAGCTTCCGTCTCGGCAGCACGCGCGCCTGGTTCGAAGGGGATGCGCAGGATGCGTGCGCGTGGCTGCGCAGGCACGGCGTCATCCGCGATGATGACTCATTGACCGGTGAGCTGCGTTGCTGAACGCTTGTGGATCAGCCAGTCGATGTTCTGCCAGCGCCGCTGCGCGATGAGGCGCAGCAGCGGCAATGCAATGATGTTCGCGCCCAGCAGTGCGGAGAGGGTGGAGCTCGTAGAATCAAGCACGGCGCTGAACAACTCAACCATCAGCAGCACGGTGTAGCCTGCCAGCAGCGCAGTATCGGCGAGGCGGCGCCCTCTCACCAGCAGCATGCCGATGTAGATCCAGGAGGCGCCGATCGTCAGGGGCACCACCAGGATGCTCACCAGCTGTGCCGGAGCAGGCGGGCCGTGCATCTTGGCCATCAGCAACGCGGTTGCGAGCGCCATGGCGGTGCCGGCGACGGGCAACAGCGTGTTCCAGCCAAGCTTTTCGACTGTCGTGAACAGTTCCTCACGATCCATCCGTGCGGTCAGCCAGAGGCATTTTGCGCGCAGGCTCCGCACGCTCATCCGGAACGTTGGTGTGATACCGGCGAACACGCAGGCCATGAAGGCCCATACGAATGCGCCTCTGTCCGACTCATTCCCGCCCGTGATGGTCAGCATGGCGGTCAGAAAAAAAGCGCAGATGGCCAGGGTGCAGAACAGCAGCTGCCGGACATCGCTGGTACCCATAAGCAATATCCGCACGGCCTGCCGCTGCTGGTAGCGTAATGGCGTCGCGGCATTGCTCGCCCGCCCCGACAGCCGCCGCTGCGAAGACCCCCTCGGCGATGAGGAATTCAGGCCGATCAGCCGCCAGTCCTGGAAGACTCTGATGCGCCGCTGCCTGATATAACCGATGGCGAACAGCGGCCATGCCAACACACTCGCCGTGAACACCGTGACCAGGCCTTGTTGAGTTGTGAGCCGTGCGCCGAGGTCCAACTGTGGAAACGCGTGGGAAAGCATCTGCGGAATGAAGAGGTAGCCCAACCACGCGAGGAAGGCGAGGCGAAATTGCATCATGAAGTAGAAATTGAGAAAAATGAACGTCAGGATGCTGAACGCGTAGGCGAAGAACACGGCCATGAATCCACTCATGGTGGTCATGCCCAATGGCGGCGCATGTGCGCCTGGTCCATCTGTAAGGTTCACCGAGAGGCAGGCGGCAATGAACGAGGACAGCAGCACCTGCGCGCTGAAGGCGCCCAACAGCAATTTCAAGCGCCCGTTCGGGATGAGCTGCACGCAGCGAGGGGCAGACAATGTCCTGAACATGATCGCGCCCACGACCACGGGTGATATGACGGTGATGGCAGCGCCCAGCATCCCGATGATGGCGAACAGCGGCCGCGCGCCCGCAGGCCAGCCGCTCTCGAGCGCCCCGTATCCCACGATTGTCATGCAAAGTCCGATGCGGGTCAGCCAGCGCTGCAGGCCGCTCCCGTAGAGCAGCTGCACCACCGTGCGAACGATGCCCTTCACTTGTGGAACTCCACAAAGATGTCCTCGAGGCTCAGCGGCTCCACTTCGATGTCCGCATCGAGTTCCTGCCGCAGCCGCGCATGCTCCGCGTCGCTCCAATGCATGACCACCGCGTTCGCGCGCTGGCCTGCGACCTGCTGGGAAAGGGCCGCAGTCACAGGCAGTGTCGCCGGCAGAGCCGCTCGCGATGTGATGGTGAGGCGTACGACGGATTCCTTCAGGTCGTCGAGCGGACCCGCCCAGGCAACGGTGCCGCGGCGCACGATCCAGATCTGGTCCGCGATGCGCTCCAGATCGGAGATGATGTGCGTCGAGAACAGCACGGTGCGCGACTGTGCCGAAGCGATCTCGATGATTTCCTGGAGGAACTGGCGGCGGGAAACCGGGTCGAGACTGGCCATCGGTTCATCGAGCAGCAGCACGTCAGGCTCATGGCCCAGGGCCAGCAGAATTGAGAGTTTCTGACGCTCGCCGCCCGATAGCTCCTGGATGGTCTGATCCAGCGGTACTTCCCAGGCGCTCTGCAGACGGTCGATCAATTCATGATTCCAGCGCGCCTGCAGGGCGGCTATGAGTGCCAGCTGTTGCCGACCCGTAATCGGGTTAACCAGTTCATCCTGTTGGGGTACGAAACCGATCCTGCCCCGGATCGCCGCGGGCAGCGTGAAGCTGTCGTGGCCGAACAGTTGCGCGGTGCCGCTGCTGGCGGGGGAGAACCCGAGCAGGATTTCCAGAAGCGTGGTCTTGCCGGCGCCGTTCTTGCCGATGATGCCCACCACCGTGCCGGGACTTACCGCCACGGAAACGTCACGCAGAATGGTCTTGCTGCCGATGGTTTTACCAAGGCCGCGCGTCGTTATGAGGGATTCAGTCACGCGTCCTCTCCCATTTTCTTTTCGATGAATAGACACAGGTCCGAGGCGCGCAGCTGCAGCTGGCGCGCCGCCAGCGCCAGTGCCTCGACCTGTGGTTCGACCTGTTTGAGTCGCTGGGCCAAGGAGCCCGCGCCATGGCGGTTGCCCGCGATCGTCATGGGCTTGCCACGGTTCCGCTGCAGCAGACCCTCGTTTTCGAGCAGGCTGTAGGCTTTCGAAATCGTGGTCGGATTGACGGTGTAGTCAGTCGCGACGTCGCGTACGGAGGGCAGCTCGGTCCCGGGTGCGAGCTGGCCGCTGGCCACCATGCGTCGTACCTGTTGAATGAGCTGCAGATAGATCGGCACCCCGGAGCTGGGCTGCAGCGTGAAGATACGAAGGCTGGATGCGCTTCCCATGTGAGTGTACGAGTATACTCATACACTATGAGGATTGCAATGTGCTACGGGTTACGGCGGCTCGGGGCGAAGCCGTCCGTGGCGGCGACCAGCTCGCGTGTGGTACTGACCTCAAATGCCGAATGCCCCGCATCTGGCACGATGCGCAGCCGTGCCTCGGGCCATGCACGGTGCAGGTCCCAGGCGCTGCGCATCGGACACACGACGTCGTAGCGTCCCTGCACAATCACGGCCGGGATGTGCCGGATGCGATCGACGTCCGCCAGCAGCTGATCGTCCTGGCGCAGGAAGCCACCATTGATGAAGTAGTGACACTCGATGCGCGCGAATGCCGCCGCATACTTGGCATCGGCGGAGAACTTCGCGACATAGTCGGGATTGTGCCGCAGGTGGCTCGTCGCGCCTTCCCACACCGACCACGCCGTTGCGGCCTCCTTGAGCACCTTGGCATCGGTGCTGGTGAGGCGCCGGTAGTACGCGCGGATCATGTCGTGCCGTTCGTCTTGCGGAATCGGTGCGACGTAGTGCTCCCACAGGTCCGGGAACAGCGCGGCCGCACCGCCCGGGTCCTGATAGAACCAGTCGAGTTCCCAGCGACGCAGCATGAAGATGCCGCGCAGCACCAGCTCAGTCACGCGTTCCGGATGCGCCTGCGCGTAGGCCAGCGCGAGCGTCGAGCCCCATGAGCCGCCGAACACCAGCCAGCGCTCAATACCCAGCAGTTCGCGCAAGCTCTCGATATCGAGCACCAGGTGCCAGGTGGTGTTGTCCACCAGGCCCGCATGCGGACGGCTGCGGCCGCAGCCGCGCTGATCCATCAGTACGATGCGATAGCGCTTCGGGTCGAAGAAGCGGCGCATGGACGGGTCGGTGCCGCCGCCGGGCCCGCCATGGAGGAACACCGCGGGTTTGCCGCGCGGATTACCGCTCTCCTCGTAATAGATCTCGTGAACGGCCGAGACCCGCAGCATGCCGCTGTTGTAGGGTTTGAGGGGTGGGTACGGGCCGCGGGTCATCCGGGACCGGGCTGCCGGCCGCCGCGCGGGGAGCCTGGCAGGCTTCTTGCCGAGTTTCGGGGTCGGCTTCCGGCTCGAGCGGGCGTGAGCGGCTGTGCGGCCTTTAACAGTAACCATGGCGACGGCTCGTTTTGCTGGATACGCCAATATACCGCAGGTAGCATAAAGGCCATGTTCCAGCCCGCGTGCTGCCGCCGCCTTTGAAGATCAAACCCGAGTCCCTCGCGGCCCACCTGCGAGAGCGGCTGCTTCCCGTGTACCTCATATCCGGCGATGACCCCCTTTTGACGGGCGAGGCGGTCGACGCCGTGCGTGCGCGTGCGCGCGCCATGGGCTTTACCGAACGCGACGTGCACTTCATGGACCGGGGCGGGGACTGGGACGCGGTGTTGGCCTCGGTGGCCTCCCTGTCGCTGTTCGCACAGCGGCGCATCATCGAGGTGCGGTTGCCGACCGGTCGTCCGGGGGCAACGGGTGCGAAGGTGCTCAAGCGCGTCATCGATGACGCTAGCGAGGACACCCTGCTGCTGATCCTCACCGGCCGCCTCGATCGCGAAGCAGCCAATAGCGAGTGGGCGCGCGCCCTGGAAGCGCGTGGTGCCTCGCTCGCGTTCTGGCCGCTGGCGCGCGCCGCCTTCCCGGCCTGGTTGCAAGAGCGTGCCCGCAGGCTCGATGTGGATCTTGCCCCCGAGGCGCTGGCGCTGCTCGCGGAACGCACCGAAGGTAATCTGCTGGCCGCCGCGCAGGAACTGGCGAAACTTGCTTTGCTGGCGGTCGATGGCCGGGTCGATGCCGCCGCGGTGCTTGCCAGTTCGACCGACAGTTCGCATTTTGACGTCTCCGAACTCGATCGTGCCCTGACGCAGGCCGATGGCTCGCGGGCGCTGCGGGTGCTGGCGGGGTTGCGCGCCGAAGAGGTCGAGCTGCCGCTGGTGTTGTGGGCCGCCGTGAAGGCGCTGCATGCGGTGCTCGCGGCGGAGGGCGGCGTGGCGCCACCGCGCGGGGGTTACGGATTCAACAGTGCGCCGCCGCGGCGGCGCCGGCTCGGCGCGGCGCCGGCAGCGCTGGTCGCGCGCGCCGCGCGCGCCGATGCCATGGCCAAGGGCCGCCTGCGCGGTGATGCCTGGGATGAACTGGCGCTGCTGGCGGCGGACCTGTGCGGCAATCGCGCCTTGCCCGCGGCGCCGCGTGCGCTGGGCTGAAGCGATCAGGAGACTATGGAACCCATCGGCATTTTCGGCGGTACTTTCGATCCCATTCATGTGGGGCACCTGCGCACGGCCTTTGAGCTGTGGCAGGAGCTGCGTCTCACGGAGGTGCGCTTCCTGCCCACCGGCAATCCGCCGCATCGCGCTGAAACGCGCGCCAACGCCGAGCTGCGGCTGGCGATGGTGCGTGCCGCGGTGGAGGGACAGTCCGGCTTCGCGGTGGATGACCGGGAAGTCCGACGCACCGGTCTTTCCTATTCGGTCGATACGCTGACCGAATTGCGGCGGGAGCATCCGGACCGCTCCTTGTGTGTGCTGATGGGCATGGATGCGTTCCTCGGCTTGCCGAACTGGCACCGCTGGCGCGAAGTTCTCGATCTGGCGCATATCGTGGTCGTGCACCGTCCCGGCTGGCGCGCGCCGGCGCAGGGTCCACTGGGCGAGGTCATGGTGGATCGTGGCACGGGGAGCGTGCGCGACCTGCACATGCGCCTGGCCGGGAACGTCTACGTTCATGTTCCGACTCAGCTTGAGATTTCTTCCACGGAACTGCGCCAACTCATCGAAGCGGGGCGCGATCCGCGCTACCTCGTCCCGGACCCGGTGCGCAGGATAATCCTGGAAACCGGGTGTTATGCTCAGCGTGAACGCTGACCTTCATCAAGGAGACTGCAACCTTTGCCAACGGCTACGATCCGAATCCGCACCCACCGCGCGACCCCGTCGCGTCCCGCAACTCCCTCATCACCGGTGCACGGCCTGGTCCAGGCGGCGCTGGATGATATGAAGGCCGTCAACATCAAGGTCCTGGACGTGCGCGGCCTGACCGACATCACCGATACCATGATCATCGCTTCGGGCAATTCCGACCGCCATGTGCGCAGCATCGCTGAGCGGGTGGTGCAAAGTGCCAAAGCCGCCGGCTTTCCGCCCTTCGGTGTCGAAGGCGCACGCGATGGTGAGTGGGCCCTGGTCGATCTGCACGATGTGGTCGTGCACGTGATGCTGCCACGCGTGCGTGAGTTCTACGGCCTGGAGCGGCTGTGGGCTACGCCCGACGCGCCGAAACCCGTGATGACGCGCAAGCGCACGAGCGCAGTGCCGCGCAAACGCGCGGCGCGCACTCCGAAAGCCTGACCGGCGGTCCTGGCGCGGTGCGCACTCGCCTCATCGCCGTCGGCGAGCGCATGCCGCGGTGGGTGGATGAAGTCGTCGCGGACTACACCCAGCGGCTGGCCGGCAGCCTGAAGGTCGCGCTGGTCGAAGTACCGGCCGGTCAGCGCAGTAGTCGTGGCGATCCGGCCCAGGCCATGCAGACCGAGGGTCAGCGCATCCTGGCCCTCATCAAGCCGCAGGAATTCGTGGTCGTCCTGGATGAACGCGGGGTGCACAGCACGACGCGCGGACTTGCGACCTGGCTTGCCGCGCGCATGAACGACGGCCGCGACCTGGCGCTGGTGATCGGCGGCCCCGATGGTCTGGGGATCGACGTGCTGGCGCGGGCCGACTACAAACTGGCGTTGTCGAAGCTGACCTTGCCGCATGCGCTGGTCCGGGTCGTGCTGGCCGAGCAGCTTTATCGTGCGCACACTGTCCTGAGTGGACATCCGTACCATCGCGACTGAGACTGAGCCCATGTCACCGATACCCGTGCTGCGACTGGCTTCCGCATCGCCCCGGCGCCGTGAACTGCTGGCGCAGATCGGCGTGCTGCACGCAGTCGAAGTCGCCGACGTAGATGAGAGCGCCCGCCTCGGCGAAACCGTCACGCGCTACGTCGAGCGCGTCGCGCGCGCCAAGGCCGAAGCGGTGTGGGAGCGACTGCACGATCTGCCGGTGCTCGGCGCGGACACGACTGTGGTGCTGGATGGCGTCAGCCTCGGCAAGCCTCAGGACCAGGCACACGCGCTCGCCATGCTCGAAGCGCTCGCGGGCCGTGAACACCAGGTGCTCACCGCGGTGGCGCTGGTGACGGCGGCGGGCACGCGCTGTGTCACCAGCGCCAGCACCGTCCGCATGCGGGCCTCCACCGCCACTGAGCGCGCCCGCTACTGGGACAGCGGCGAACCGCGCGACAAGGCGGGGGCGTACGCGATTCAGGGGCTCGGCGCCATATTCATCGAGTCTTTGCAGGGCAGCTATTCCGGAGTGATGGGACTGCCGCTGTTTGAAACCGCGCAGCTGCTGGCAGCGGCCCGCGTGCCGTGCTGGAGCCCACCGTGAGCAGCGAACTGCTGGTCAATCTCGGTCCGCGCGAGACTCGCGCGGCGCTGGTGGAGAATGGCGCGCTCACCGAAATTCACATCGAGCGCGCCAGCAAACGCGGCCTGGTCGGCAACATCTACAAGGGCAAGGTCTCGCGGGTGCTGCCCGGTATGCAGGCCGCGTTCATCGAAGTGGGGCTCGAGCGCACCGCATTCCTGCACGTCGCCGACATCGCCCTCGTCAGGCCCGATGACACGGTGGTGAGCCTGCCACCGATCGACGACATCCGCCGGCTCGTGACCCAGGGCGATGAACTGCTCGTGCAGGTGGTCAAGGACCCGATGGGCACGAAAGGTGCGCGCCTCACGACCTTTGTCGCGCTGCCCTCGCGCTATCTTGTGTTCATGCCGCGTGGCGAGGGCATCGGTGTTTCGGCGCGCATCGAGGATGATGCGATCCGCCAGCGGCTGAAGGCCGCCATCGCGGCGGTACTGCCACCCCAGGCTGTGGGCGGCTACATCGTGCGCACTGCGGCGCAGAGCGCGGATGCCGCGGGTCTGCGCGAGGATGTCGCCTACCTGGACAAGCTGTGGCGGCACGTCCGCGAGGAGTCCGCGCGGGTCGAGGCCGGGCACATCGTGCATGCCGACCTGCCGTTGCCGCTGCGCGTGTTGCGCGATGAGCTGCTGCCGGATGTGTCGCGGGTGCTGGTGGATTCGGCTACGGAAGTGGCGGCCATGCAGGAGTTCGCACGCACCTATCTGCCCGACAGCCCGGTGCAGATCGAACTGTACTCAGGCCAGCGGCCCTTGTTCGACCTGCATGGCGTCGAAGAGGAGCTGTCGCGCGCCCTGGACCGCAAGGTGCCATTGAAATCTGGCGGCCACCTGATCATCGATCAGACCGAGGCCATGACCACCATTGATGTGAACACCGGCGGGTACGTCGGTCATCGCAATCTCGAGGAAACGATTTTCCGCACCAACCTCGAGGCCGCCGTGGCCATTGCGCGCCAGCTGCGCCTGCGCAATCTGGGTGGCATCATCATCATCGACTTCATCGACATGGGCGACGCGGCGCACCGGCGACAGGTGCTGCAGGCGCTGGAGCGTGCGCTGGTGTCGGATCGCGCGCAGACCCACATCGTGAGTCTGTCGCCGCTGGGCCTGGTGGAAATGACCCGCAAACGCACCCGCGAGAGTCTCGAGCACCTGCTGTGCAAGGCCTGCCCGGCCTGCGAGGGGCGCGGGTTCGTGAAGACCCCGGAGACGGTCGCGCATGATGTTTACCGCGAAATCATGCGCCAGAGCGGTCAGTTTGCCAGCCGCGAGCTGCTGATCCTCGCGCACCAGGAAGTGGTCGATCATCTGCTCGAGAATGAATCGGCGAGTCTCGCCGAGCTTGAACATCAGGTCGGACGCCCCATACGCATGCAGGTGGAGGCGCTCTATGGTGTGGATCAATTCGACGTGGTCCTAATATGAAAGTCGCAACCATCCAGATGAACTCGGGGCCGGATGTCACGCACAACATCGGCGTGGCCGGCACGCTGCTGGCGGAGGCCGCGGGTTCGGGCGCGGTGCTGGCGGTGCTGCCCGAGAACTTCGCGATCATGGGGGCCAGGGAGGCTGACCGGCTGGCCGTGGCCGAGAGCCCCGGCGCGGGCCCCATCCAGGATGCAATCGCGGAGCTGGCCCAGCGGCTGTCGCTGTGGGTCGTAGCCGGAACGCTGCCGCTCAGAGGCCAAAGTGCCCAGCGGATCGCACCCGCCAGTGTCGTGTTCGATGCCAACGGCAAAGCAGTCGCGCGCTACGACAAGATCCACCTGTTCGATGTCGAGGTTCCGGAGAAACGCGAGATCTACCGCGAATCTGCCACGTTCGAGCCGGGAACAGAGCCGATCCTCGTCGAAACTCCCGCAGGAGTACTTGGCCTGTCCGTTTGCTATGACATGCGCTTCCCGGAGCTGTACCGGCTGCTGTCGGCGCGCGGCGCGACCCTGCTGGCCATGCCGGCCGCCTTTACCGTTCCCACCGGCCAAGCACATTGGGAGGTGCTGTTGCGGGCCCGCGCGATCGAAAACCTTTGTTACGTGCTGGCGGCGACGCAATCGGGCCTGCACGCCAACGGTCGGGAGACCTACGGCGATGCGATGATCGTGGACTATTGGGGCCGCATCCTCAGCCGCCGGCCTTCCGGCGCTGGCGTGGTGCTGGCCGAGGTCGACCCGGTCGCGCAGGCAGGCGTGCGCGCCGGCTTTCCCGCACTGAAGCATCGCGTGCTGTAATGTCTGATCAGGATTTCGAAGGATAAAAGATGGCAACGTCCGTGCGACCCGCCGATGCGCTGGCCATTGCGCGCGAAACCATTCTGGCCCCCAGCGGCTTGGACGAGTCGCAGCTGGACCGTGTGTTCGGGCAGGTGATGTCCCATTCCGTCGACTTCGCGGACCTGTACTTCCAGCTGGCGCACGAGGAGTCCTGGGCGCTCGAGGACAGCATCGTCAAGGAAGGCAGCGCTGCCATCGAACAGGGTGTCGGCGTGCGTGCGCTGTCCGGTGAGAAGACCGGCTTCGCCTACTCCGATGAGATCATGCTGCCGGCGCTGGAGGATGCTTCGCGCGCCGCGCGGGCCATCGCCGCGCAGGGCGCTGACCATTCGCTGGCCGTGTGGCAGTCGCGTGCTGGACATCAGCTGTACCTGCCCGATGACCCCGTCGCCACCCTCAGTGATGCGGATAAGGTCGCATGGCTGATGCGCGTGGATCGCGAAACGCGCGCACTCGACCCGCGCGTCAAGCAGGTGATGGCCAGTGTCACCGCCGTGCATGAAGTGGTGCTCATCGCCAACAGCGATGGCGATCTGGCCGCGGATGTGCGACCGCTGGTGCGCTTCAATGTTTCGGTGATTGTCGAGCAGAATGGCCGCCGCGAGCAGGGCTATTCGGGCTGCGGCGGCCGCTACACCCTCAGTGACCTGGTGGCCGAGGATCGACCGTTGCAGCTGGGCCGCGAGGCCGTGCGCCAGGCGCTCGTGAATCTCGAGGCCATCGCGGCGCCGGCCGGTCCCATGACCGTGGTGCTCGGGCCGGGCTGGCCGGGGGTGCTGCTGCATGAGGCGATCGGCCATGGGCTCGAAGGAGATTTCAATCGCAAGGGCACGTCGGCCTTTGCCAACCGCATTGGCGAGCGAGTGGCCACCGAGGCGTGCACCGTGGTCGATGACGGTACCCTGTCGCGGCGCCGCGGCTCGCTGAATATCGATGATGAGGGCACCCCGACCGGCTGCACCACGCTCATCGAGAACGGCATTCTGCGCGGCTACATGCAGGACAAGCTCAATGCGCGCCTGACGGGCGGGCGCTCCACCGGCAATGGGCGGCGCGAATCCTTCGCGCATGTGACGCTGCCGCGCATGACCAATACCTACATGCGCCCCGGTCCGCATGCGCCGCAGGACATCATCGGTTCAGTGGAGCGCGGCATCTATGCCGTGAATTTCGGCGGCGGCCAGGTTGATATCACCTCCGGGAAGTTTGTGTTCTCCGCGAGCGAGGCCTATGCCATTGTGAACGGCAAGCTCGGTGCGCCTCTGAAGGGCGCCACCCTGATCGGCAATGGCCCGGACGTGCTCACGCGCGTCAGCATGGTGGGCAACGATCTGAAGCTTGACGAGGGCGTCGGTACCTGTGGCAAGGAAGGGCAGAATGTTCCCGTCGGCGTGGGCCAGCCCACGCTGCGGGTGGATGGACTCACGGTCGGGGGGACCGGCTAGAACATAACTTTGGTGGCATGCCAACCACGGCTGAAATTTTAATGGGCCAACGTCCTACAGTCAGCAAAGTGTGACGTCACGCACACTTTGGCGGGGGGCATTCCCCGTACGGTGACCCCGATCCGCTCAAAGGAAGTAAATCATGGCCCCTGAATCCAGGAACGAATCCGAACTGAAGCTCCCCAAGGACCTGATCTCCGAGGTGCAGCGCCACATTCCGACCGGCCGCGGCGACTTTCAGGTCGAAGGCTGGAAGCCGTCACTGGTTTCAAAGATGTTTGGGTTCCTCGATCGTGGCCGCTCGCGCGAGTGACCCTAAGGCGCTTAAACTCGTGCCATGAGCACCGCTCGCCACCGGTTGTCACGTCCGCTGTATGAAGGCCTGCCCTGGGCATATCTGGCGGCTGGGCTGCTGGCGCTGATTGCGAGCTATTTCCAGACCTCCTCCGGGTTGAGCCTGGTGCTGGGATTGCCCGGACTGCTCGTGTTCATGGCGGGCGTAGTGGTGCTGCTGCGGCGGCGCGGCTACCGTCGCCTGCGCGCCCAATATGACGCTCCGGATGCGCTCGATGAGGCCACCGCGGCCTCCGTGCCGCCCGGGGCAGACCTGCCTTAGCGCTTGGCCGCCTGCTCGGTCGCATCCACGGCCGTCTGGGTGTGGACCTGCTCGTCAGCCGGCTTTGCCAGGACCGGCACTCCCGCCGCATCTTCCGATGAGTGCACGCGCGCGCGCGCCAGGCGTTCGTCGACGTACATGAGTTCGTGTTTGCCGATGACGACGATGTCGCCATCGTTGAGGTTGTAGCGTCGCACGCGCTTGCCTTGCACGAAGATGCCATTGGTGCTGTTGAGATCCTCGATCACACTGCCTTGCGTGCCGGTGGTGATCTGGCAGTGATGCCGGCTCACGAAACGACTGTCGATCTGAATGTCGTTGTCGCTGGTGCGGCCGATGATGATGCGGCCAACATTCAAGGGCAGCTCCTGGATAGTGCGTCCTTCGGTCACCACGATCACGCGTCCCGCCGGTCCGGCAGCCACTCCATCGTTTGCAGTGTCGGTCAGTTCATCGCGGGAATCGCCATGCCGCGCGTGGTGATTGGCACGCTGCCCATCGGTGAAATTGGCCGTGCGTTCGGCATTGGTCGCGGGCGTGACGTGCCCGGGCTCGCTGGGCCGCATCTGCGGCTCGTGCCAGCCCAGCTCCTGGATCGAGGTATTGATGTCCTCGAGCAGCACATGATCGCGGTCATGGCCGAAAGCGGCCAGCATGGCCGTGTCACACAGTGTGTTGACCAGCCGCGGCACACCGCCGGTGTAGCGGAAGATTTCGGGGTAGGTATCCGCGGCAAATATCTGCCGATCACCTGCACCGGCCACTTCGAGGCGGTGATGCATGTAGGCATTCATCTCGGTTGCCGAGAGCGTATCCAGATGGAAGCGCAACCGGATGCGTTGTGCGAGCTGCACCAGCTCCGGGGCATCAAGCTTCTGATTGAGCTCGGGCTGGCCCGCCACGATGATCCGCAGTACCTTCTCCTTGGTGGTTTCCACCCCGGAGAGCATGCGGATCTCTTCGAGTACTTTCAGCGACAGGTTCTGCGCCTCATCGACGATCAGCAGCACCTTGCGCCCGGCGGCATACTGCTCCACCAGGAAATTGTTGAGCGTTGCGATCAGCTCGGCCTTCTTCATCTTGAACGGCGCGAAGCCAAACTGCACCAGTACCGCCTGCAGGAAAGCGACCACCGACACCTGCGTCTGCCCGATCTGGGCGACGACCACATCGCGCTGGACTTCCTGCAGGAAGGATTCAATCAACGTGGTCTTGCCTGAGCCGATCTCCCCGGTGATCACCACGAAGCCGTCGGTGAACCAGATCGTCGATTCCATGTACGCCTTGGCGCGCGCATGTTGTTTGCTCAGGTAGAGGAACTGCGGGTCCGGACTGAGCCGGAACGGCAATTCCCGCAGCTTGAACAATTCGAGGTACATAGTCTCTGATTCTATGGGATGTGTATCTCCGGGGCCAATTCGGCGAGCAGCCGTCGCGCCTGTCGCTCGCAGCGCCCCGCATCGGCGTCAACCACGGTTAAATGCCCGAGCTTGCGACCCGGTCGTGGTTCCTTCGCATAGTCGTGCAGATGCAGCCCCGGATGGCGCAGGAGCGCGGCATGCCCCGGCATGACGCCGATCAAGTTGATCATGGCGCTGTAACCTTTGGCACCAGTGTCGCCCAGCGGCAGTCCCAGAATGGCACGCAGGTGGTTCTCGAACTGGCTCGTGACGGCGCCTTCGATGGTCCAGTGCCCCGAGTTGTGCACCCTGGGCGCCATCTCGTTGGCCACCAGCCGTCCGCCACGGACGAAAAACTCAATAGTCAGGACACCGACGTAACGGAAATGTTCCATGACGGTCAGCACATGCTGGCTGGCAAGCCGGTTCAGCCGCGCATTGCCGTAAGGCGCCCGCGTGAGTCTGAGGATGCCGCCGCAGTGCAGATTGTGATTCAGCGGATATACACGGCATTCGCCGTTGCGGCTGCGTACGCCAATGACGGACACCTCCAGATCAAACGGCACCAGTTCCTCGTATAGCAGCGGCACCTGGCCCAGTTGCGCCCAGGCAAGTTCGGCGTCATCGGGGGTGCGCAGCACTGCCTGACCCTTGCCGTCATAGCCCATGCGTCGGGTCTTCAGTACACCGGGCAGGCCGATGTCAGCGATGGCCGATTGCAGCTGCCGGCGGCTGCTGACAGCGCGCCAGCGCGTGGTCGTGATGGCGAGTCTTTCAAACAGACGCTTTTCGCGCATCCGGTCCTGCGCCGTCGCGATCGCGGCGAGCGGCGGACTCACGCGCGTCGCACGGCCAAGTTTGCGCAGCGCCTCGACTGAAACGTTTTCCCAATCGATGGTGACGACCTCGCAGCGACGGGCGAGCGCTGCCAGCGCGTCTTCGTTCGCAAACGCGCTCCTGAGCACGGGAGCCAGCTGTGCGGCCGGCGGCTGTTCGGCCGGGTCCAGAAACAGGAAGTCGAGCCCGAGCGGGTATCCGGCCAGGGCCAGCATGCGGCCCAACTGGCCGGCACCGACGATGCCGACGGTCATGGGGTGCTGATGCGCGGGTCGGGGTGCTCGAGCACCCGGGCGGTCTGCCTGGCGCGGAACTCTTCAAGGCGCGGCAGAACTTCCGGGTGCCGGTTGGCGATAATCGCAGCAGCCAGCAAAGCGGCATTGGTCGCGCCGGCTGCGCCGATCGCGAATGTGGCCACCGGAATTCCCGCGGGCATCTGCACGATCGAAAGCAGAGAGTCCATGCCGTTGAGGGCCTTCGACTGCACCGGCACGCCCAGCACCGGCAGGCTCGTCTTGGCGGCGGTCATGCCGGGCAGATGGGCCGCGCCGCCGGCTCCGGCTATGATTGCCTCAAGCCCGCGCGAGCGTGCGCCGGCGGCATATTCAAACAGCAGATCCGGAGTGCGGTGGGCCGATACGACGCGCACCTCATGCGGTATGCCCAGCGCTTCGAGCACTTCCGCGGCGGGACGCATCGTCTCCCAATCCGACGTCGAGCCCATGATGATGCCGACCCACACTGACACTGTCGTAGCTCCTGAACAGGACCGCCGGGCCCCGTTTGCAATCGGACATTGTAGCCGAGCAGGCCGGGAGGGGCCTATTCCAGCACTTCCCGCAGCGCCCTGAACAGCTCGCGACTCGCCGCACCGGTGGCGCCGGTACGCGCCTGTTCGCGACGGGCCGCCTCGACGCGCCCGAGCCATTGCGCCTCATCCAGGTGCGGGTACGCCGCGCGCAGTGCCGCCAGGGCGCCCGGCCCGCTCTCCAGCAGGCGCGCGCGCCAGTTCTCCACGCGCCGGAAGCGCTGCGCCTCCAGAGCGGCCTTCCCGGCCTTCGCGGCCAGGGTCGCGCGCACCTGGGTGAGGTCGATGTCGCGCATCAGCTTGCCGATGTACTGACGCTGCCGCGTACCCCCGCCGCGGCTGCTGATGGTGCGCGCGGCCACGATGGCCTCGTACAGGGCTTCCGGCAACTGCAGGGCCGCGAGTTCCGCGTCCTTGAGCGCAATCAGCTGTTCGCCCAGTTCCTGGGCACGGTGGGCCTCACGCTTGAGCACACTCTTGCTCGGACCGTCAAACAGCGGTTCGGCGTCGGTATCGGATTCGGGTCCGGAAAATCGCTTCACGTGGTTACCATGCTCCTTGGGCTACAATTCTGCACCAACGCAGCGGCAGGGCATATGCAGCAGGAAGTCGACGCCTCCCGGATCCCGGAGCTTACACAAGTCATCGAGCAGATCATGGCCGAGGCCCGGCGTGCCGGTGCCTCGCAGTGCGAGGCCGATGCCAGCCTGCAGCGCGGATTGACTGCCACCGTACGCCTCGGCGAAGTGGACACCGTCGAATACCAGCGCGATCGTGGCCTTGGTCTCACGGTGTACTTCGGCAAGCGCAAAGGCTCGGCGAGCACCGGGGACCTGAGTTCGGAGGCGGTGCGCGCCACCGTCGAGAAAGCCTGCTCGATCGCGCGCTACACCGCCGCAGATGAGTGCGCTGGCCTGGCGGACCCCGCCGACCTGGCGCGCGAGGTCCCGGACCTGGACCTGTATCACCGCTGGGACCTCGAGCCCGATCAGGCGGTGGAACTGGCACGCGACTGCGAAGCGGCCGGCATGGCGGTGGACAGCCGGCTCACGAACTCCGAGGGCGCCACCGTCGGCAATCAACGTGGCGTGCGGGTCTACGGCAACTCGCATGGCTTCCTGGCAGGGTTCGCCAGCAGCTCCCATTCAATCAGCTGTGTCCTGCTCGCCAGCGCCGGCGAGGATATGCAGCGGGACTTCTGGTACTCGAGCGCCCGCGATCCGCAGGACCTGGAAGACGCCGGCGCGATCGGTCGGCGCGCGGCTGAAAACGCGATCGCGCGCCTGGGCGCGCGGCGCCTGGCGACGCAGCGCGCGCCGGTGATGTTCATACCGGAAATGGCGCGCAGCCTGTTCCGCAGCTTCATCGGCGCCATGCGCGGCGGCAGTCAGTACCGCAAGAACACCTTCCTGCTCGATGCAGCGGGGCAGAGGGTATTTCCGGCCTTTGTGCAGATCGAGGAGCGGCCGCATATCCCCAAGGCGCTGGCCAGCAGTCCGTTCGATGGGGAAGGCGTCGCCACGCGCGATCGCAAGCTGGTCGTCGATGGCGTCGCACAGGGTTACGTGCTCGACAGTTACTCAGCCCGTAAGCTGGGACTGCGGACTACCGGCAATGCCGACGGTGTCCACAATCTTTTCGTGGGCTCCTCGGCAGCCGCGCCGTCGCGTGCCGAACTGCTGCGCACGATGGACACCGGACTGCTGGTCACCGAACTGATGGGCCAGGGTGTGAATCCCGTGACCGGTGACTACTCACGTGGCGCCAGCGGTTTCTGGGTCGAGAAGGGCGTGCTGGCCTACCCCGTGCACGAGATCACGATCGCGGGCAACCTGCGCGACATGTTCCAGAGCATCGTGGCGATCGGCGGCGATGTCGATGGGCGGGGGGCGCTGCATACCGGTTCGGTGCTCATCGGCGATCTGACGATAGCCGGGGAGTAGGCGCCGCGGGCAGCACGGGAAGCGGCAGTTCCGCGGTCTGATCGAGACTCATATCCGCCAGCTGCAGCGGACTGGTTTGCAGCAGCTCCTGCAAGGTATGGCCGGCGCAGCTGGCGCGTCGGGCCGCATCCACCTGCGCGACGATGTCGCTGACACCCGGGACCGCCAGGGCACGGCTCACCGGCTTGCCGCTGCGCTCCTGACGCACCGCCTCGATGATGTCGATGACCGCCAGATGCGCCGGATCGCGTGCCAGCTGCAGCCGGTCCCCGCTGATCTTCAGCACCCGCGCGCGCTCCAGCGCGGTGATGATCGGGGCGAGCGCAACGCCCGTGACGCCCAGGTCCGTGGCCAGTGCGTCCAGGGCGTAGGGCGGCCGCCCGGTCGCGGTCTTGTGGCCAACGAGGAAGGCGATTGTCAGTGCCAGCTGCTCGATCTCGGCCGCGGACAGATACAGCTGACGCAGGCCGAAGCGCAGATAGCTCGGGTTCTGGATGTAAAACGACAGCTGTGCGCCCGACAGCAGGATCAACCAGCCGAAATAAGTCCAGGTGACCACCGCGACAACGGCCGCGAATCCCGCGTAAACCAGCGTCAGGCGCGAGCTGTATTCGACGAAGCGCGTGAAGGTGATGCCGACGGCAGCCCACAGCACGCCGGCCACCACCGCGCCGCTGAGTGCGGGCCTGAAGCGCACGCGCGTGTTGGGGATGAACATGTAGAGGAACGTGAACAGCGTGGTCACCATCAGGTACGGCGCGACATGCAAGCCGACGCTGATCAGGCGCTTGAAGAGCGGGAGCGAGCTGGCGAGCTGCACCGGGCCTGCGATGAATGCCGTGTGCGACAGGGCGATGAATCCACCCAGCAGCAGCGGGCCGACCACCAGCAGGCTCAGGAACTCCGCCACGCGGCGCCCGATGCTGCGGGGCTGGGGTACCCGCCATACGTAATTGAAGCTGTCCTCGACCTTCTGAATCGTGCCAATCAGCGACCAGGCGAGGAAGGTGATGCCCACCACGCCCACCACGCCGCGACGCAGGCGCCCCGCGAACTGCAGCACCTCGCGCGTCATGTCATCGGCGCCGGCCCCCACCGGGCGGAAGAACTCCATCACGATGGGCTGCAGCTCGCGGCCCGCATGGGTCCCCAGCTGCCGCAGGATGATGAAGGTGAAGGCCAGCAGCGGGACCATCGACAGCATGGTGGTGAACACCAGCGCGGTGGCGCGCATGTTGATCTGGCCGCCGGCCAGGTCACGGATCACGGCATAGGGGTAGCGGCCGATGCGCGCCGCCTTGCGCACCAGGCCCGCGTGTCCGGAGGCCCGGCTGAAGACAGCGGCATCCAGCTGATCCCATGGCCAGTTGGACATGAGCTCAGGTGGCCAGTCGCTGCAGGGCTTCGAGGTACTTGTCGCGGGTGCGGGTGATGACTTCGCCAGGCAGCTTCGGTCCCGGCGCGCGCTTGTCCCAATTCAGCGTTTCGAGGTAGTCGCGCACGAACTGCTTGTCGAAGCTCGGCGGACTGATGCCGATCTGATAGGTGTCCGCGGGCCAGAATCGCGAGGAGTCCGGCGTGAGCACCTCATCCATGAGCGTGAGTTCGCCGCCGTCATCAAGGCCAAACTCGAACTTGGTGTCGGCAATGATGATGCCGCGTGCGCGCGCATAGTCGGCCGCGAACCGGTACAGCGCCAGGGCCGTCGTGCGCACCTTCGCGGCCAGCGGCGCACCGATCAGCGCGCTCACTGCTTCGAAGGAGATGTTTTCATCGTGCGCACCCACATCGGCCTTGGTCGCGGGGGTGAAGATAGGCGTCGGCAGCTGTTGTGCGAGCTTCAGCCCGGCGGGCAGCTCGATGCCGCAGACCTTGCCGGTGCGCTGGTAGTCCTTCCAGCCCGAGCCGATCAGGTAGCCGCGCACCACCGCCTCCAGGGGCAGTGGTTTGAGACGTTTGACGATGACCGCCCGACCCTCGAGCGTGGCCAGCTCCGCGGGCGGCAGCGGCAGCTGCGCGAGCGCCCGCCCGGTCAGATGATTCGGTACGATGTGGCGCGTGCGGTCGAACCAGAAATTGGAGATCTGCGTCAGCACGCGCCCCTTGTCTGGAATCGGGTCCGGCAGCACGACATCGAAAGCCGACAGGCGATCGGTGGTGACGATGAGCATGCTGTGTTCGTCCACGGCATAGTTGTCCCGTACCTTGCCCGCGTGCAGGAGCTTCAGGCCGCTCAAGGCGGTTCGGTAGAGGGTGCCGGAACTCATCGTTTCTTAAAGGATTAAAGTGGCAACAAAGCGGCGAGTGCCGCGGTTGCTAATATATCAGCGTATGCAATGGATCGGAAAAGCGGTGGGTGGCCTGATCGGCCTGATGGCGGGCGGCCCGGTCGGGGCGGCGATCGGTGTCATGATCGGGCACCAGTTCGATGGCGGTTCGACACCGACCATCGGCCGCAGCCCCGGCGTGGGCAGCGCGGCGGGTGCCACCGCAACCCAGATCGGCGACCGGTTCTTTCGCGCGGCATTCCAGGTCATGGGCCATGTTGCCAAAGCCGATGGGCGCGTCTCGGAGCAGGAAATCCAGGCGGCGCGTGCGGTGATGTCGGAGCTGCGCCTCACGCCTGACCAGGTGCAGGTGGCGATCGCCTGTTTCACGCAGGGCAAGGCGCCGCAATTCGCGTTGTACGCGGCGCTCGATGGCCTCTACCGCGCCTGCGGCGGCCGCCCCGACCTGATGCGTGCCTTCGTCGAGATCCAGATGCGCGCCGCGTTGATGGGCAATGACCTGCAGCCGACGGCGCGCACCGTGCTGCAGAACATCGCGACGCGCCTGGGGCTGGGCGGCATGGAGTTTGCGCATATCGAGGCGGTACTGCGCATGCGTCGCAGTGGCTATGCGGGCGGCCGCGCGGGTGCCTCGGCAATGGATGAGGAGCTGCGGCTGGCGCAGGCCTACAAGGTGCTCGAATGCACCCCGCAGAACACCAAGGAAGAGCTGTCACTGGCATATCGGCGCCAGCTCAGCCGCCATCACCCCGACAAGCTCAAAGCCAATGGGCTGCCGGAGTCGATGATTGAACATGCCAAGCAGCGCACCCAGCAGATCATCGAGGCGTGGGAACTCGTACGCGAACGCCGCGGTATTTGATACTGGTAGTATCGGAAGCCATGGAAACGACCTGGATCGCCCCCTCCATCCTGTCGGCCGACTTCGCTCGTCTGGGCGATGAAGTCGATGCCGTGCTGCACGCCGGCGCCGATCTCATCCACTTCGATGTCATGGACAATCACTACGTGCCGAATCTCACCATCGGACCGATGGTGTGCGAGGCCCTGCACCGGCATTCACCGGATGCGATGCTCGACGTGCATCTGATGGTGAGCCCCGTGGACCGCATCGTCACCGACTTCGCGCGCGCCGGCGCCACCTACATCAGCTTCCACCCGGAAGCCACCGAACACGTGGACCGCACCATTGAACTGATCCACGACCAGGGCTGCCGCGCCGGCCTCGTCTTCAATCCGGCGACGCCATTGCAGTGGCTGGACTACACGCTGGGCAAGCTCGATATGGTGCTCATCATGTCCGTCAACCCCGGCTTCGGCGGCCAGAAGTTCATCGCCCAGTCGCTCGAAAAGCTCAAAACCGTGCGGGGTCGTATCGATGCGCAGAGCCGCCTGGTACGGCTCGAGATCGATGGCGGTGTGAAAGTCGAGAACATCGGGCTGATCGCAGCCGCGGGTGCCGACACGTTCGTCTCAGGATCAGCGGTGTTCGGCAGCGCTGATTATGCCGCCACGCTCAAGGCGATGCGTGCGGCCATCGATGCCGCACGCTAGGACGACTATTCGTCGTCGTCCTCGTCGTCATCGGCCGCTTCGACGCGCGCCAGGCGGGTATTGACCGGCTTGCCCGTGGCCGGAACGATGACCGGGCGGGTCTTGGTCTTCGGGCGCGCGTTGAAGACCACGATGGTCTTGCCGGTGGCCCGCAGCAGACCCTGGTCCTCGAGCACCTTCAGCACCCGGCCCGCCATTTCGCGCGAGCAGCCGACCAGGCGTGAGAGCTCCTGGCGGCTGACCTTGATCTGCATGCCCTCCGGGTGCGTCATGGCATCCGGCTCGCCGCACAGGTCCATGATGGCGTGGGCCACACGGCCGGTGACATCCACGAACGCCAGGTCCCCGAGCTTGCGGTTGGTGCGATCCAGTCGGGTGGCGAGCTGGGTTGCCAGCTCGAAAATCAGTCCCGGACTCTCGGCGGCGATCTGCCGGAACCGCGGGTAGGTCATTTCAGCCAGTTCGCACTGGTTGCGGGTGCGCACCCACGCACTGCGCGTCGGCTGTTCGTAGAACAGGCCCATCTCCCCGAAGAACTGGCCCTTGTTGAGGTAGGCGAGCACCATCTCATTGCCTTCCTCGTCCTCGATCATCACTTCGACGGAGCCGCTGATGATGTAGTAAAGAACGTCCGGCAGGTCTCCCGCATGGATCACCACGGTCTTGGAAGGCACCGTGCGAATGCGGCAGTAGCTCAGAAAGCGATTGATCGCTGGTATGTCACTGAGCGGTTTGACGTTCTCATCCATATCCAAATCCCCCGAGCGCGTGCGCTCTAGGTCACGTTTTTATACATAAGCCGAAAGAACTGCAAGCGACTCAAATCCAGTAGGCGGTCTGGGTCATGATCATTGCGGTCCCGCGCATTACTCCTTTCACCAGGCTCGGCAGCTCCACGGCCCCCGCCGCGCGTGCCGAATCGGCGTGCGCAATCTCATCGGCACGCATGGCATCGACCACCGCGCGACTGGTCGAGTCGGCAGCCGGCAGGCGCCGCAGATGCTCATCCAGATGCCCCTCGACCTGACGTTCAGTCTCGGCCACGAACCCGAGGCTGGCGCCATCACCAAAGATCCCCGCCAGCGCGCCGATGGCGAACGAACCGCAATACCACAGCGGATTGAGCAGGCTGGGGCTCGAGCCCAGCTCCCCCAGCCGCTGTTCACACCACCCCAGATGTTCGGTCTCTTCTTGCGCCGCCTTGAGCAGCAGTTCGCGGGTGGCCGGCGCACGCGCCGCCAGGGCCTGTCCATGGTAGAGAGCCTGGGCAGCCACTTCTCCGGCATGATTGACGCGCATGAGCGCCGCCGATTCGCGCCGTTGGGCGTCGGTCAGCGTGGCGGCAACGGTTCCGGGGTAGGGACGGGAGGCGTGGGCGGGGGCTGCGATGGCCCGCAATGCCCGGTCGGCAGCGGCGATCAACGGATCGAGGAGGCGCTCAGAACCCATGGGGAGGCCGCAACCCTGTAAGCATCCGCGCACTATAACAGCCGTACGGGTCATAATGCCCCCCGAAACGCGGCCAGATCAGTCAGGCTCGCGGCCCAGGTACTGCTGCAAAGCAGCAACTGCTCCCGCAAAGCAAAGATAGTCCGACCGGCACCCTTATATATGCGTAGTGTCGCGCTCCGGCCCGAAGCCGGGAGGCGCGGACAGGCGCTTTGCAATGGCAGGCCTGCTTGAGTACACTTGCCGGCCTTTTTTGGCACGGCCCCAAAGGCCCCCGGCGGAGCATCCGGCACGGGTGGCAGTTCCTTTGGGACCGGTGGCGGAGTTTGAGAAATGCTTACGACATCAACGGTGTTCGCCAAGTCCGGCGAGGTCCGTGGCGACTGGTTCCTGGTGGATGCCGATGGCAAGACCCTCGGCCGCCTTTCCTCCCAGATTGCGCATCGCCTGAAGGGCAAGCACAAGGCGGATTATTCTCCGCACGTGGATATGGGTGACCATATCGTCGTGGTCAATGCCGAGAAGATCCGCGTCACCGGGCGCAAGCTGTCGGACAAGATCTACTACCATCACACCGGCGCCATTGGCGGCATCAAGTCCATCGCTTTGGAAAAGCTGTTGAAGGAACACCCGGAGCGGGCGATCGAGTTTGCCGTAAAGGGCATGCTGCCGAAGAACCCGCTGGGCCGTCGTATGTTCAAGAAGCTGCATGTGTTCGCCGGCGGCAAGCACCCGCACAGCGCGCAGCAGCCGAAACCTCTCGAGATTCAGGAAGCTTAATACTCATGGCCATCAGCACCAACTACGGCACCGGCCGCCGCAAGACCGCCACCGCGCGGGTCTACATGACCCCCGGCACAGGCACCATCACCGTCAATGGCCGCGGGCTGGACGAGTTCTTCGGTCGCGTGACCGGTCGCATGATCGTCCGCCAGCCGCTGGAAACTACCGATCTGCTCGGCCGTTTCGATTTCAAGGTGCAGGTTTCAGGCGGTGGCATCACCGGCCAGGCCGGCGCCATTCGTCACGGCATCACCCGCGCGCTCATCCAGTACGATGAGACCCTGCGCAAACCTCTGCGCGTGGCCGGTTTCGTGACCCGCGATGCGCGTGAAGTCGAGCGTAAAAAGGTCGGCCATCGCAAGGCCCGCCGCGGTACTCAGTACTCCAAGCGTTAAGGGCAACGGCCGCAAGAGGTCCTGTTGGGGGATCGTCTAGTGGTAGGACAACGGACTCTGACTCCGTTTACCTAGGTTCGAATCCTAGTCCCCCAGCCAAAATCGAAGGCCCGCCGCAAGGCGGGCCTTTTCGTTAGTCACCCCGTCCGACGCTGAGCGCGTCAAGGGCACCCGCAGCATCGACTTCAACCTTGAACTCGATGGGCTGGCAGCACACTTGGCAGTCCTCGATGTAGGTCGCGGAGCCGGCACTCAGATCGATCAGCGTCTCGAACGCCTCGCCGCAGTAAGGACACTGGATCTGATGAAACTCACTCCCCGGCTGCGTGCCGCCCGGCCCGGCAACACCGGGTTCGAATACCGGCTCCAGGCCGTACGCGGCATCGATTTCCTGCGCTGCATCGGGCGGCGCGACTTTGCGTTTCACCGCCAGGCCTTGATCGCTTCGCTGTTGTCGCGGCTGTAACCCAGTGCATCGCGCGCCTGATCGAAGCGCGCACTGACCAATCGCACCAGCGGTGCGTCAAAATTCAGGTCGCGCGTCAGATCAGCCGCGATCTTCACATCCTTGGCGAGCAGACCCAAGGCAAAGCCGGTCGCGAATTTGCCGCCCACCACATGCTCGCGCAGCGTCATATCGGTGTGGAAATTGCGACCCGTGGATACATTGAGGATATCGACCATGCGGCCCGGGTCCAGACCAAAACGCTCCCCGGCAATCAAGGCTTCGGCGCAGGCGGCGAAGCTGGCGGCGGCGACGAAATTGTTCAGGGCTTTCATGGCATGACCGGTACCGAGGCCGCCGGTATCGAATAACCGATCGCCCATCGTGCGCAACAGGGGTCGGGCGCGTTCGATGGCCGCCTTGTCATCCCCGCCGATCATGATCGCCAGGGTCCCGAGGGCGGCCCGCGGCACGCCCCCCGACACGGGCGCATCAATCAGTACGATGCCGCGCTCGCCCAAGGCCGCACCGAGCTTGCGCGTACCGGTCGGATCCGCCGAACTCATGTCGATGGCGATGGTGCCGCGCCGCAGGCGCCCGGCAAGCCCGTCGCGCAGGTATACCTCGCTGACGATCTGGCCCGTGGGCAGCATGGTCACGATGAAATCCGCCGTGGCCAGATCATCGAGCGTGGCTGCCGCGCGGCAGCCATGTTCGGCGCCGACCTTGCGCGCCTGCTGCGGCGAACTATCGAAGACCGTCACGCTATGGCCGGCGCGGGCAATGCAGGCAGCCATCGGCGCGCCCATATTGCCGACGCCTATTACCGCGACTTTCATGGCCGCTACGCTCATGGCTTGCCGCCCGCGCCCTGGCGCGCCAGCACTTCGGCAGCGGCATTGAACGCCTCGACGCCACACGGCACGCCGGCATAGACCGTGGTGTGCAGCAGCGTCTCGCGAATCTCTTCGACCGTGGCACCGTTGGCCAGCGCCCCGGCCACGTGAAACTTGAGCTGGTTGGGTTTGGACAGTGCCGTCAGCGCAGCGAGGGTGAGTAGGCTGCGCGTCTTGCGGTCCAGGCCCGGTCGGGTCCAGGTCTCCCCGAAGCAGTAGCGGGTGACGATTTCCTCCAGCGGCCGGTTGAAATCGGTGGCCTGCGCCAGGCGCTCCTCCGCGCCGCCCGGGCCAAACATCTCGCGGCGAACCTTCATTCCTGCGGCGAATGCCGCGTCCTTGCTGTCAGTCATGATGCCCCCATTGCTGGTAGAGATAGTCGGTGACGTCGACGATGCTCTGCTCATTGAGCAGATCCGGATACATCTTCGGCATCGGCGGTTTCGGACTCTTGATGTAGGCGCTGGTGGCGGCCCGGCCCTGGCGCGCGACGGCGACGCTGAGCTTGTGATCGGGAACGAGGTTCCCCTCCGTGCCGTGACAGGCGACGCATACCTGGCTGTACAGACGGCGGCCCGCCGCCAGATCCGGCGCACCCGCCGGCGCATTCGCCGCTGCCCGCGCAGGCGCGGCGCCCGCGCCTGCGCCGGCCCCCGCACTGGCGAGAGTCCCGGGGTTCAGCGCCATGATCACGACACTCGGCAGGCCGAGCGCGCCGAAGGCATTGCGGGAAATGTTGCCATCTGCAAAAGCGACGTACTGGTGGCCACCGATCTCATAGGTCACCAGGCCACCGGCCAAAGCGCCGCCCGTCTGTACCTTGTTTATGAGGGCGCCGCTCTTGCTGTCGAAGACAAACAGGTTGCCGCCCAGATCGCCCGCGAACGTTACCCCGCCAGCGGTCGGTGTAATGCCGGCGACGACCGGTTTGTCGGCGTGGTACTTCCACCGTACCTTGCCGGTCACGCTGTCCAGGGAGGTGATCCAGCCGGTCGTCGGTCCATCGGGTGCGACCGAGCCGCCGAAACTCAAGCCACCCGGCGTGTATTCGGTGGCGCCCGGACCGAGTTTGACGACGAAGCAGGCATCCACCGCGCCCGTCACGAGCGAATGATTGAGGCGGTCGAAGGCCGGACCATTCCATTCGACGCCGCCGGCATAGCCCGGGCACATGCGCGAGCCTTCCTTCGTGGGCATCTTCGGCATGCGCTCGATCGTGGTCACCGGCACGCGGAACAGCTGCTCGTGCGTGTCGCGGTCGACGGCGGTGACGTAGCCGTCCTTGCCACCGAAAACCAGGTAGTCACGCGCACCGGCGATCCGGTAGAGGACCGGCGGGGCGACCATGTCGAGGTCCATCCAATCCTCAGGGGTACCCTGGTGCCACCATTTGAGCGCGCCGGTGCGCGCATCCAGCACCACGATCGAATCCGTGAACAGGTTGGCGCCGGGGCGATAGGCCTTGTCGATGTCCGGCCAGGGGTTGCCGACGGGTACGAACAATTCGCCGCTCGAAACATCCAAGGTCATCGCGCCCCAGATGCCGCCGCCGCCCGTCTTGGCCGTTCCCGGGCGCTGCCAGGTCTCCGCGCCGACTTCCTTGCCCATCGGGATCGTATTGAAGCGCCACAGTTCGCGCCCCGTTTCGGCATCGAAGGCCATCACGCGCCCGCGCACGCCAAGTTCGCTGCCGCTGATGCCCATGTAAACTACCGCGCCCCAGGCCAATGGGGCCGCCGCGGAAGATTCTCCCAGCCCCGGGGAGCCGATCACCGTCTTCCACAACAGCTTGCCGGTTGCCGCATCGAGTGCGATCAACCGGTCGTCGCTGGTGCCGCGGAACACGCGACCGTTCAGGACGGCGACGCCGCGGGTCGACGGCGAGCTGCGATCGTCGTCAGGGACGTAACTGAAGCGCCAGAGCACGGCGCAGGTGGTGGCGTTGATGGCCACCGTCTCGCGGCCGGTGCCGGTATAGATCACACCGTTGACGACGATCAGATCCGAATGCATTGAAGTGGGGCCATCGATCTGGACCCTGCACACCTCAGCCAGCTGCGTTGCATTGGCCGGGGTGATCTCCTTCAATGGGGAGAATCGCTGGCCATCCAGATGGTTGTTGTAGGTGAGCCATTGCGCGCCGGGAGTGGTCTCCTGGGCGCCACAGACTGCGCTGCAGGCACAGGCGAGCAACGTGATGAGGCTGCGTGTAAGAAATGTAGGCTGCGACATGAATCCCCCTGCCTTGGTTGTGCAGGTGTCATTAAACCGCCCTTTACAGCTGTTTCACACCTATCTCGCTACCCAGCAGGAGCACATCGGCGGGGCGGTGCGCAAACAGCCCGACCGTCACCACTCCCGGGATCTGAATTAACGCTGACTCAAGCGCTACCGGGTCGGTGATGCTGAGGTCGTGGACATCGAGAATGTGATTGCCGTTATCGGTGATGCACCCCGCGCGCAGCACCGGCCGGCCACCGATATCGCTTACGCGGCGGGCCACCAGCGTGCGCGCCATGGGTATGATTTCCAGCGGCAGCGGGAAGGCACCGAGGGTAGCGACCAGTTTGGTGGCATCGGCGATGCACACGAAGACCTTGGCGACTTCGGCGATAATCTTCTCGCGAGTCAGTGCGCCACCACCCCCCTTGATGAGCTGGCGGGCGGCATTGGCCTCATCGGCACCGTCGATGTAGACCGGCAGCTCATCCACTTCATTGAGGTCCACTACCCGGATGCCGGCCGCTTCCAGCAGGCGGGTGGACTGGTTCGAACTGGATACGACGGCCTTGAGGTTGCCCCGGTCGGCTGCGATGAAGTTGATGAAGTGCTCCACCGTGCTGCCGGTACCGATGCCGACGAGCTCATGTCCGGCAAGCCACGGCAGTGCGGCCTGCGCAGCGCGCCGCTTGTTTTCCAGCGTATTCATCGTCGATCGCTCCACCGGGACCTTACCCCAGAAACGACTGTGCCCGCTTTCGCGGGCACACAGTCGATCTGCTTTTCGACCCGGGGACGCGGCATTGCTGCCGCGTCCACCGGTTGCAGCTACTTCTTCTTCGCTGCTTTCTTCTTGGCCTTCTTTTTTGCCTTAGCCATGATAGATCTCCAGTTAGGGTTAGTCCGAGGTCGGAGTATACGCACGCGAATTGAAATTACAAGCAAGAAGGAGTAGGCGCGCGAGACGCATCACTCATTTTGCGAGGGTCAGACCATCGAAGTGATGAACTTCCAATGCGCCGCGGTGATCGGCATAACCGATAAACGATTGCCTGGACGCAGCAGGACCATGCCCGAAAGTTCCTGCTTCGCATGCGCGCGCAACTCATCCAAGGTGATCACTCGCGGCAATTTCCGAACGAGCTTCACGTCCACCAGGTACCAGCGGGGATTCTTCGGATCGCTGTCGGGGTCATGGTGATGATGCTTCGCATCGAAGGCGGTCGGATCCGGATACCCGGCCTTCACGACTTCTACAATGCCGGCAATTCCAGGGGTTTCGCAGCTGGAGTGATACAGGAATACCTGATCGCCGCGCCGTATCTGGTCGCGCAGCATGTTGCGCGCCTGGTAGTTGCGCACTCCATCCCAGGCCGTCGTCTTGCGCGGCGCACGGGCTAAGTCATCGATGCCAAAACTGTCAGGCTCGGTTTTCAGTAGCCAGTATTGCACTTGATAAGTCCCTTCTCGGTGATGACGGCGTTGAGGCGCACATCATGCGAGGCGCCCTCGATATGCGCTACCTGCTGGAAGGCATAGGCCAGTCCGATGAGCCGCGGGTGGGTCCAGTGACGGCGGCGGCGCAGGAAGGCGAAGGCGCGGTCGTAATAGCCGGCCCCCATCCCCAAGCGCTCGCCCTTCGCATCGAAACCGACCAGGGGCACGAACACCAGGTCCAGGTTGTGCGCCGACTGGCGCCGCAACTGCACCGGTTCCATGATTCCAAGGTGATTGCGGTGCATGGCGCCACAGGCGGCGACGAACTGCATGCGGCGCCGGCGCAGATCGGTGAGGCGCGGAAGATAAAGGCGGCACCCGTGCTGCCGACACAGGCGCTGCAGCGGGGCGGTGTCGAGTTCTGCGGGCAAGGATGCATAGACGGCAATGCGCAATCCGGGGCGCAGGTTGAACGATTGGCGGACATGGTGGGCGACGGCCTGCGCGGCGGCGTGGCGGTCAGCCTTGGGAACCGCCCGGCGCAGCGTCTTGAGCTGGCGGCGCAGGGCGTTGCGGTCGTGCGACCCGGAATTCAAAGCGTCACCCGCAGGTGCCGGTACGAACCGTTGCTCTCGAACCAGAGCAACAAAGTGGGACGAGCTGAGGGAGGTAAGGCTTTCCGCTCACGAAGTCGGACTTGCACAATTCTGCCCACGAGCCCTATCCCTGGGTGTTTAAATTAAGGTCGAGAGGTAACCCGGCACGAAATCGAACACCGCAGGCGACGCGGGAGGATTTTACCACGAGGACGGGCGCCGCGTGCCGGGCGACGAATAAGCGCTACAGGTCCAGCTGCTGGTGACGCGTCAGCGCACTTTCCGCACGCTCGCGGGCCGCGCGCACCCGGGCGACCGCCGAGGTCGTGACCTTGGACTCCTGTTCACGAATGCGCAGCAACTCGTTGGCGAGATTCAGCGCAGCCATCACGGCGACGCGATCAAGACCCACCACCTTGCCGGTGTCGCGGATTTCACGCATGCGGCCGTTGAGGAACTCGGCGGCATCCAGCAGGGCCGCACGCTCGTCATGCGGACATGCGACAAAATATTCCTTTTCCAATATCCGGACACTGACACGTGCGGGTTCGGAGGTGCTCATGCGCCGTGCTCCAGGGTTTTCAAGCGACCGATCATGGCTTCGACACGACCTCGCACCTGCTCATTCTTGTTCAGCAGGGAGGCGCGTTCGTTGGCCAGGGTATCGTGGCGCTGTCGCAGTGCACGATTCTCTTCCTGCAGCTGTGCGACGCGGACGCCGAGTTCATCGACCCTGGATATCAGGCGGGTGAGCTCCAGATCGAGCTCCGAATTCACTGAGGTGCTCATGGGATCGATCATAGGCATAATCCATGCGGATGCAAGCCGCCGACTATGAGCAGATCCAGCAGGTCCTGCACCAGGCTCATTCTCTGACCGACGCCGCTGAGGCGCACGGCACATTGACCGGATGCCTGTGTTCCACCGTGGCCTATCGCTTCGAGGACTGGATGCTCGAAATTCTGCCCGAGGGCGCTTCGGGTTCCGTGGCCAGCCAGCTGCTGCACGATCTTTTCCACAGCACCAGCGCGGCCCTTGGCGAAGCGCAGATGCAGTTCGCGCCGCTGCTGCCCGAGGATGAGGAACCCATCGAAGCGCGCGCCGCAGCGCTCGGGGCCTGGTGTCAAGGCTTCCTCTATGGGCTGGGCACCAGCTCACTGACCGACGCGAGCCTGTTGCCCGGTGACATCGGTGAAGTGGTCCGCGACCTGACCGAGATCACACATGTTGCCGCCGACAGCGCCGAAAGCCTTGAATCCAATGAAGGCGCCTACGCCGAGCTGGTCGAGTTCGTGCGCGCCGGGGTGCAACTGCTGTTCGATGAACTGGAACCTCTACGTCGGGAAACAAGTCATCCCGAAGGGCTACTGCACTGATATGTCACGTCATGACGCCAAATCCCCCGCCCGCACCCGCAAACCTGCGCGCAGCCTGCAACCGACGAAGCTGCTGGCCAAACCGAAAGCCATCAGCCGCGAGGAGTTCGCGCGGCGGCGACGGCAGCTGATGCGCCTGATGGGTCGCGACTCCATCGCAATCATTCCGGCCGCGCCCGTGCGCCATCGCAACAACGATGTCGAATATCCTTACCGGCAGGACAGTGATTTTCAGTATCTGACCGGATTCGGCGAGCCTGAGTCGGTGGCGGTACTGGTACCCGGCCGTGAGCATGCGCAGTACGTGCTGTTCGTGCGCGACCGCGATCCGGAACGCGAGACCTGGGACGGGCGGCGCGCCGGAACCGAAGGGGCCACACGGCAATACGGTGCCGATGATGCCTTCCCGATCAGCGATATCGATGAAATCCTCCCGGGACTGATGGAGAACCGCACCCGCGTGTTCTACGCCATGGGGACGCATCCCGAATTCGATCAGCGCGTGGTCGGCTGGCTCAATGGCCTGCGTACCCAGGCGCGCCACGGCAAGCACCCACCCCAGGAGTTCGTCACCCTCGACTACGTGCTGCACGACATGCGCCTGACCAAGTCGCGGGCCGAGCTCGAGGTGATGCGTGAATCCGCGCGCATTGCCAGCGGCGCCCACATCCGTGCGATGCAGGCGTGTCGTCCGGGTGGCAGCGAATTCGGCATCACGGCCGAGATTCTGCATGAGTTCCGCCGGCACAATGCCGACACCTCCTACGAACCGATCGTGGGCGGTGGCGCCAACTCCTGCATCCTGCATTACCGGGAGAACAATCAGCCGCTGAAGGGCGGGGACCTGCTGCTGATCGATGCCGGCTGCGAATACCAGTACTACGCCTCCGACATCACCCGCACCTTCCCCGTGAACGGGCGCTTCTCGCCCGAACAACGGGCGGTGTATGACATCGTGCTGGCGGCCAACGAAGCCGCCATCCGCACGGTGCGACCGGGGGCGTCTTGGAATGATCCGCACGAGGCCGCGGTCCACGTGGTCACACAGGGTCTCGTGAAGCTCGGCCTGCTCAAAGGCCCCGTGGCGAAGCTGACCAAGGAAGGTGCCTACCGGCGCTTCTTCATGCATCGCACCGGACACTGGCTCGGCATGGACGTGCATGACGTGGGCGACTACAAGCTCGCCGATGAATGGCGGGTGCTCGAGCCGGGCATGGCCCTGACCATCGAGCCGGGCATCTACATCCCGGCCGGACTGAAGGGCGTGCCGCGCCGTTTCGCCAACATCGGCATCCGCATCGAGGATGATGTGGTCGTGACCCGCGAGGGTGTCGAGGTGCTGACGGCGGGTGCACCCAAGGATCCGGATGCGATCGAAGCATTGATGGCCGCGGCGTAGGGCCGCCAGCGAGGCTCAATTGGAGGAGTTCGATATCGCGGTCATCGGTGGCGGCATGGTCGGCGCCAGCCTCGCTCTGGCTGCGGCCGCCGCCGGGCGCCGGATCGTGCTCATCGAGGGCACGGCACCCGACTCCGGCGCCCATCAAAGCTTTGATGAGCGCACCACGGCGCTGGGTAATGCCAGCCGTCGCATCCTCGAAGCACTCGGTGTGTGGGGGAGTCTCGCGGATCAATGTGGAGTGATCCGCGCCATTCATGTCTCCGACGCTGGCCGTTTCGCCTTCGCGCATCTGAACGCGCGCGAGCAAGGCATCGAAGCCTTTGGTTTCGTGGTCCCCAATCGCGTGCTGGGGGCGGCTTTATGGCAGCAGATCCGCGGCAACGATCGCATCAGCACCCGCACGCCGGAGACGGTCGAATCCGTCAGCACCGATGCCGCCGGTGTCACCGTGCGGCTGGCCGGTCAGGGCCGCGAATTGCGCGCGCGACTGGCCGTTGCAGCCGATGGCGCGCATTCGGCGGTGCGGCGCGATGCCGGCATTACGGCGACGGAAACGGACTACGGGCAGGTGGCGGTCGTGGCCAACGTGGTCACCGACACGCCCCACGATGGCACGGCGTTCGAGCGTTTCACTGGCGCCGGACCGCTGGCCCTGGTGCCGCTGCGCGATGGCAGCTACACGGTGATATGGGCGCGCAGCCCCGAGGCCGCCGCCGCAACCCTCAAGGCGAGCGCGGCGGAATTTCTGCAGCTGCTGCAACGGCACTTCGGCTGGCGGGTCGGAAAATTCCTCTCCGTCGGGCCGCGCGCCGGCTATCCCTTGAAACTGACCCGCGCCGATGCCGCCGTGGCGCAGCGCACGGTGCTGATCGGCAACGCCGCCCAGTCGCTGCATCCGGTCGCCGGTCAGGGATTCAATCTGGCGCTGCGGGATGCTGCGGCGCTGGCGGAACTGGTGGTCGCGCCGGGTGATCCGGGCGCCGATGCGCTGCTCGCGACCTTCGCTCAAGGGCGCGCCGAGGATCGGCGCGGCGTTACCCGTTTCACCGACGGACTGATCCGCATGTTCGGCGATACGCGCGCACCGGTGCGCCTGGCCCGCGGCGCGGGCCTGCTGTTGTTTGATCTGCTGCCACCGGCCAAAAACGCGCTGGCACGCGTCAGCCTCGGGTTTGGCGGCCGCACGCCGCGACTGGCGCGCGGGCTGCCCTTGCGATGACGAGGGCCTGCGATGTGCTCATTGTCGGCGGGGGCCCGGTCGGCATCTGCGCCGGCGCGCTGCTGGCGCGCGCCGGCCGTACCGGCCCGGCTCTGCGCGTGGGGCTGCTGCAGGCCGCTGCCACGCCGGCTGATGGGCGCGTGCTCGCGATCTCGCGCGCCAGCGAACGAATTCTCGATGCCGCCGGTGCCTGGCCGGCCATCGCGCCGCATGCCTGGGCCTACGAACGCATGCGTGTCTGGTACGCGGGTATGGCAGCGAGCAGTGATGAGGTGCTGCAGTTCGATGCAGCCGAGGTTGGTGAGCCCAATCTGGGCCATATCATCGAAACGCATCGGATCACCAACGCACTCGTGGATTCGTTCGTTGCGGCCGGCGGCGAAGTGATTCAAGGTGAGTTGCGCAGCGCGAGCGTGGAATCCGGCGCACCGGGCGGTGTTCGCCTCCAGACCTCGGCCGGGGAGTTGACCGCCCAGCTGATCGTGGGCGCCGATGGCGCGCGCTCGGCCGTACGTACCGCCTTCGGCATCGCGACGCGAACCGGAAGTTACGAGCAGACCGCCATCGTGGCGCGGGTCACGCCCGAGCGCTCGCACCAGAACACCGCCTGGCAGCGTTTCATCACCGGCGGCACGCTCGCACTGCTGCCGCTGGCCGATGGCAGCGTCTCCATCGTCTGGTCACTGCGCGCGGCGCAGGCGCGCGCCCTGCTTGAGGCGACCAACGCGGATTTCGAGGCGCAGCTGCTGCAACACAGTGATGGGGCGCTCGGGAGCCTGCGCCTCGCCAGCCCCCGACTTGCCTTTGCGCTGCAGCGATTGACGGCGGAGCGCTATATCGCACCGCATTGCGCGTTGATCGGTGATGCGGCACACGTCGTGCACCCGCTGGCCGGCCAGGGTGTGAACCTGGGGCTGTTGGATGCGGCGGCACTGGCACAGCTGTGCGTGCGGGCACGCGCCTCGGGAGAACTGCTGGGTGCGCAGCGCACGCTGCGGGCCTATGAACGCTGGCGCAAGGGCGAGAATCAATTGATGGAATTTGCGATCGATGCCTTCAACCGCGTGCTCGCGCAGGGTGTCGGGCCGCTGTCCGCGCTGGCGCGGCGCGCACTGGTGTTGACCAATCGCAGCGCGCTGCTGAAGCGCTTCTTCATCGGGCACGCATTGGGACAGGCACCGGAGCTTACAGCCTGGGAATCTGATCCAGCTTGGCAGCGCAGATGAAATCGTTTTCCGACAGCCCGCCGATGGCGTGGGTGCTGTAGCGGACCCGGCACACGCTGTAGCCGACTTCGAGGTCCGGGTGATGGTCTTCAACGTTGGCCACGTGTGCCACGGCATTGACGAAGCTCATGGTGCGATAGAAATCGCGGAAGGTGAACTCGCGGTGCAGGCAGGCCGCCGCATCATCGACAGTCCAGGCCGGATCCAGGCGCAACAGCAGTTCATCGGCCGCGGCGCGCGTCAGCGGTGCCACGCCGCCTTCGCAAGGCTCGCAGCGGCGATCAGCCAATTCACTCATGACGTGGTGTCACAACGCCTGCTTGGGAGTGTACTTGCGGGCGACATACTGCTCCACCAGTTCCTGGAATTCCTCGGCGATGCGCTCGCCCTTGAGGGTTACCGTCTTGGCGCCATCCTCGTATACGGGGGCGACCGCCCGCTCGCCGGTGCCCGGCAGGCTGATGCCCAAACTGGCGTGCTTGCTTTCACCCGGACCATTGACCACGCAGCCCATGACCGCGACCGTCATTTCCTCGACACCATCGTAGGAGCGGCGCCATTCCGGCATGCGATGCCGGATGTGCGACTGGATGCGCTGGGCAAGTTCCTGGAAGTAGGTGCTGGTGGTGCGGCCGCAACCCGGGCAGGCGATGACCATCGGCGTGAACGAGCGCAGGCCCATGGTCTGCAGGATTTCCTGCGCGACGATCACCTCGTTGGTGCGGTCACCGTTGGGTTCGGGGGTGAGCGATACCCGGATCGTGTCGCCGATGCCCTGCTGCAGCAGCACGGACATGCCGGCGGTGGAGGCCACGATGCCCTTGGAGCCCATGCCGGCCTCGGTGAGGCCCAAGTGCAATGGGAAGTCGCAGCGCGCGGCCAGGTCCGTATAGATCGCAATGAGGTCCTGGACGCCGGAGACCTTCGCCGAGAGGATGATGCGCTCTTTCGGCAGACCCACCTCCATGGCGCGCTCGGCGCTGGAAAGCGCGGATGCCACTACCGCCTGGCGCATCACATCACGCGCATCGAGAGGTTCGGCCCGTGCCGAATTCTCATCCATCATTCTGGTCAGCAGGTCCTGATCGAGGCTGCCCCAGTTGACCCCGATGCGCACCGGCTTCTCATGCCGGCAGGCCATTTCGATCATTTCCGCAAACTGTGGGTCGCGCTTGGTACCACGACCCACATTGCCCGGATTGATGCGGTACTTGGCCAGCGCGGTCGCACACCCGGGGTATTCACGCAACAGCTTGTGGCCGTTGAAGTGGAAGTCGCCGATGAGCGGGACGCTGACGCCCAACTGGTCGAGGCGCTCGCGGATCGGTTCCACCGCGGCGGCCGCTTCCGCCGAGTTCACCGTCAGGCGCACCAGTTCGGAGCCCGCGCGGGCGAGGGATCTGACCTGTTCCACGGTACCGGCGATATCGGCCGTGTCCGTATTGGTCATGGATTGGACGACAATGGGATTGGGGCCGCCGACGCGGATACCCCCAACGACGGTTACGAGCGATTTGCGACGTGGATGCGACATGAGTGCATTGTACCGCTTAACATGACGGCAAAATAACCGTAGGTAGAGCATGTCCGTTCCGGAAACGCCGGTCCGCGAGAAGCCGACCGGCCTGACGCGCATCGTCAGGGCCGCTGCAGCGAGCTGCAAAGGCCTGCGCGGCGCCTATCGCGAGGAGGCCGCGTTTCGCCAGGAACTGGGTCTGAGTGTCCTGGTCATACCCTTGGGCCTGTGGCTGGGCCGTACGGGGGTCGAACGGGCGCTGCTGGTCGCGCCGATGCTGCTGGTGCTCATTGTTGAATTGCTCAACAGCGCCGTGGAGGCCACAGTAGATCGCATCGGCCTGGAACGGCATGCCCTGGCGGGTCTCGCCAAGGACATCGGTTCGGCCGCTGTATTGATGTCCTTTGTATTGTTGGGGGTGATGTGGCTGCTGATACTGATCGATCATTGATGACAACCCTGCGCTGCGCCCTGGTCCTGCCGCTGCTGATCTGCGGGTCGCTGCTGCCGGCACTGGTGCACGGCGCCTCGGATGCGGGCAAGCCGGATGCGCATGGCGCGCCAACGGCACAACCGGCGACATTGGCCCAGCAGGCCACCGCGGCGGAGGGCAATCCCGACTGGTCCGGCACCCTCGAGCGCATCGTCGGTAACGTGGTCGCCATCAATATCGACCAGACGCGCGCCTTTGACACGGAATGGAACGCGACCGCCCAGGCGACCGGCTTCGTGGTGGATGCCGAGCGGGGCCTGATCCTCACCAACCGGCACGTCGTGACGCCCGGACCGGTCACGGCCGAGGCAACGTTTCTGAATCGTGAGGAAGTGCAGCTGTATCCCGTGTACCGCGATCCGGTCCATGACTTCGGCCTGTATCACTATGACCCCTCGAAGCTGCACTTCATCAAGCCCAAGGCGTTGCCGCTGTATCCCGAGGGCGCGAAGGTCGGCACCGAAATTCGCGTCATCGGCAACAATGCCGGTGAGCAGCTGTCCATTCTCGCCGGCACCCTGGCGCGCCTCGACCGCGATGCGCCGGTGTACGGCCTGTACAAGTACAACGACTTCAACACGTTCTACCTGCAGGCGGCCTCGGGCACGTCCGGAGGTTCTTCGGGCTCACCCGTCGTCGATATCCGCGGCCGGGTCATCGCCCTGAATGCCGGCGGTGCCAATGGCGCCGCTTCGAGCTTCTACCTGCCGCTCGGACGGGTGCGGCGTGCGCTCGAACTGATCCAGCAGGGCAAGCCGGTCACCCGCGGCACCCTGTCCACGGACTTCAGCTACGTCCCTTACGATGAGCTCGAGCGATTGGGACTCGCCGCGACGACCGAGCGCGACGTTCGCGGTGCATTTCCGGCACTGACGGGCATGCTCGTTGTCAGCAAGGTGCTGCCCGGGTCCGCCAGCAGCGGCGTGCTGCAGCCCGGAGATATTCTGGTACGCGTCAATGGTCGTTATGTCACGCAGTTCGAGCCGCTGGAGGCGCTGCTGGATGACAATGTGGGCAATACGGTCGAACTGACCCTGGAACGCGGTGGCAAGAGCGTCACGGCGAAGCTGCCCATCACGGATTTGAACGCCATCACGCCGGATTCGTACCTCGAATTTGGCGATGGGGTACTCAACAACCTGTCTTATGAGCTGGCCCGGCAGTTCAACGTGCCGGTCAAGGGCGTGTATGTGGCCAATCCCGGTTACGCCCTGGGCGCGGCGGGCATTGCGCGTGGCTCGGTCATCGTCGCGATGAACGCCAAGCCGGTGAACGATCTCGATGACCTGCAGAAGATCCTGGACACCCTCGGGGATGGCGCGCGTGCGACGGTCCGGTACTTCTCGCTCGATGATCCGCGCAGCACGCAGCTGCGTTCGTTCCGTATGGACCGGCAATGGTTTCTGTCCGGACGCTGCCGTCGCGACGACAAGGTCGGGCTGTGGGACTGTTCGGAGCTGACTTCGGTCGCCCCCGCACTCCCACCGGCGCCGGCATCGACCCCGTTGCCGATGTATACCGATCCGCGGCTGAAGAAGCTGACCCCCTCGCTGGTGTTCGTCACCTATGACATGCCGTACTCGGTATCCGGCGTCACAGAAACCAGCTTCCATGGCACCGGACTGGTCGTGGATGCGGCACGGGGTCTGGTGGTGGTGGACCGCAATACCGTGCCGGTTTCCGTGGGCAATGTGCAGATCACCTTCGCGGGGACGCTCCAGGTGCCCGGCCGCGTGGTGTATGTCAATCCGCTGCACAATCTTTCCGTGGTGGCATACGATCCCGCGCTCATCGGCGATACGCCGGTGAGAAGCGCGATCCTGGCACCGGGTGCACTGCATGAAGGCAATCCGGTGTGGGTGGTCGGTTTGAGTGCCGACGGGCAGCCGCATACGCGCAACACCCAGATCGCGAACGTCGGCCCGCTGGCCCTGCCGCTCTCGCGCTCGATGCGCTTTCGTGATACCAATCTGGATGTCGCGCAGCTGGTGAATCCGCCGACCGACTATGACGGCGTGTTGTCAAATGAGACCGGCCAGGTGATCGGCCTATGGTCCAGTTATGCGATTGAGAACGGCCGCGACCTGTCACAGGAGAACCGTGGCGTTCCAATCGATGATGTGGCGACCATGCTCGATCACATCCACTCCGGCACGCCGTTGCATAGCCTGGAGACCGAGCTGATTCCGATGCAGCTGGCCGACGCGCGTCAGCTTGGCCTCTCGCAGGAGTGGCTGAAGAAGCTTGAATTGCACGATGGCAGCGAGCGTCAGGCGCTCATGGTGGTGCGCATGGTCGGCGGCTCCAACGCCGCGAGCCTGCTGCAACAGGGCGATATCCTGTTGGCCATCGACGATCACACGGTCACCCATTTCGCGGAAGTTGAACAGGCGGTCGCTAATGCGCCCACCGTCAAGGTCACCGTGTGGCGCGCCAATGCAGCCGTGCAGTTGACGGTCGAAACCGCGGCGCTCAATGGCCAGGACATCGACCGCGTGGTGCAATGGGCGGGGGCGACCCTGCAGGCGCCGCAGCGGCCGATCGCGGCCCAGCGCGGCATCGCTCCCGACGGCGTCTACGTCGCCTTCTTTACTTATGGCTCGCCGTCGGCCCGTTACGGCCTATACCCCGGGCGGCGGATCGTGGAAGTGGACGGGGTGCCGACCCCTGACCTGGATGCCTTTCTCAAGGCGGTAAGCGGGCGGCCGGATCGCTCGTCCTTGCGCCTGAAGACTTTGAATTGGAACGATGCCGCCGAGGTCATCACCCTGAAGCTCGACAAGCACTACTTCCCGGCCTACGAGGTCCGGCGCACCGCCAACGGCTGGGAGCGCCAGCTGCTGGAGTAGTGAGCGCGCAACATTTTGGGGTTTGGCACGCCTGAGGCGCTATCTCCACGGGAGAAACCGCCCCAGGAGCGGACTTGGGCCTGTCGCGCACAAAGCACGGGGCGGACCCCAAGCCTTGGTAGAATTCCCCCATGGTGAAGGTTGTCCGGGCTAGTCAGGTCGATATCGATGCTGCCGTGCAAGCGTTGCGCGATGGTGACCTTGTCGCGTTTCCGACCGAAACGGTCTATGGGCTGGGGGCCAATGCGCAAAATCCCGCCGCGGTGCGCAAAATATTTGAGGCCAAGGGCCGACCCTTGAGCCATCCTGTGATCGTGCACCTTGACAGCCCCAAGTTCCTGCACCGCTGGGTCAGCGAAGTCCCGCCCGCCGCCGCGCGGCTCGCCGAGCGCTTCTGGCCCGGACCGATGACGCTGGTCATGCCGCGGGGCGCCAATGTCCACGACATTGTCACCGGGGGCCAGGACACGGTGGCCATCCGGGTACCCTCGCATCCGATGGCGCAGCAGCTGCTGACCGCATTCGGCGGCGGCATTGCCGCACCGTCCGCCAACCGCTTCGGCCGCCTCAGTCCGACGCGCGCCGAGCATGTCCGCGATGAACTCGGTGATGCCGTACGCGTCGTGCTGGATGGTGGAGAAAGTCAGATCGGCCTGGAGTCCACCATCGTCGCCTGCGAGGGGGACAAGGTGCGGTTGCTGCGGCCGGGCGCCGTTACCGCCGGCCAGCTGCGCGAGGTGGCGCCGGATCTCATCATTGGTGCGGATGCGTTCAGTTCCCGGGTGCCGGGCAGCCTGCCGTCGCATTACGCGCCGACCACGCCGATGAGCGTCGTGCCGTCGGGTGAAATTGATGCACAGGCCGCCGCGGCCTCCAGTGGCGGCACCCGCATCGCGGTGCTGGCGCAGCGCCTGCCCCTGAAGTCGCACGCCTATGTCACCTGGGTGAATGCCGGACGGCGCCCCGAGCAGTATGCGCACGACCTGTATGCCAACCTGCGCGCGCTCGACACCGCCGGCTGCCAGCAGATCCTGGTGCAGGACGTGCCCGACGGTGAACGTTGGGACGCCGTGCGCGATCGCCTGTTGCGTGCCGCCACCCGGGTTACCGAAGGTGATGACACCGGCGCCAGTGCCGTATTGCCCTAAGAGCGCGCCAATTTCCCCTACGAGACTCTCCATGCCGACCCGTTCGCGCACCACGCGCTTCGTGGACCCGTTTCAACCCGACCAGATCCGCCGCCTGGTCGCGGAGTTCGGCTCTCCACTGCTGATCATTGACTGCGAACGCGTCCGGGTGCAGCTGCGCAAGCTGGCGAAGGCGCTGCCGAAGGTTGACCTGCACTATGCATTGAAGCCCTTGCCGCATCCGGCGGTGGTGCAGGTCGTGATGCAGGCGGGCGGCTACCTCGACCTGGCGACGACCGGTGAGGTGCAGCTCGTGAAGCGCCTCGGCGCAAGTCCCGAGCGTTGCATCCACACCCACCCCATCAAGCGTGCCCAGGACATCCGCAATGCCATGGAATTTGGTGTGCGCACCTTTGTGGCGGACAACCCGGATGAGGTTCGTAAATTCGCGCGGCTCGGGGAGCACGCGCGGCTGCTGCTGCGCGTGTCGTTCCGCAGCCCCGGCGCGGTGTGCGATTTGTCGCGCAAGTTCGGCTGCGACCCGGAGCATTTCCTGGAGCTGGCGCGTCTGGCCGCAAGCCTCGGTGTGGATGTGCAGGGCGCCTCCTTCCACGTCGGCTCGCAGGCCGCCGACCCGGCCAAGCACGTCGAAGCCATCGACGCATGCGCCAGACTCATGGCCGCGGCGCGGCGCGAGAAGCTCGGCGCACTGGACACGCTCGACATCGGCGGCGGCTTTCCGATTGATTACGGCGCTCCGGTACCGGATATCGTGCGCTTCTGTGCTCCGATCCGGCAGCAACTCGCGAAGCTGCCCAAGCGCATCCGGGTCATTGCCGAGCCTGGGCGCTTCATCGCCGGGCCGGCCGCCATCGGTGTTGCCAGCGTCATGGGCCGTGCGCAGCGCGAGGGTCACTGGTGGTACTACCTGGATGATGGACTGTATGGGTCATACAGCGGACAGTTATATGACCACGCACGGTATCCGGTCGAGCCGCTGCGAGAGGGATCCCACCACCTGCCGTCGGTGCTTGCCGGTCCGACCTGCGACAGTATCGATGTGATCGCCGAGAACCTGATGCTGCCGAAGCTCGAAATCGGGGACCTGATTGTCGGTCGGGCGATGGGTGCCTACACCTGGGCCAGCGCCTCGGAATTCAATTTCTTCCCCAAGGCTACGGTGGTCTCCGTGAACATGACCCGCGCCGATCACGGCACGGTGTGCCCCGTTTGATCCGCGACATCGTCTTCGATATCGGCTGGGTGTTCGTCGCCATCCATCCCGAACCCATGCTCGAGTTTCTGGTGAATCATGGTGCGCCGCGGATGGATCTGGATACCGCGCTCGCGCAGGTCGGGCTCGGGGAGCATGAAACGGGCCAGCTGGACGGCGCGGGGCTGATTGAACGCTTTCGCACCCTTGCGCCGCGCGCCGCGCGCGCCGCACTGCGCCAGCAGTGGCTCGATATCTTCGCGCCACGCGCGGACATGATGCAGCTGGCGCGCCGGGTTGCGACGCAACAAGGCGTCTACCTGCTGTCTAATATCGGTGATCTGCACTGGGACCACCTGGCCGCATCCTACAGCGTGGATCGCATTGGCCACGGCGCTCTGCCATCCTTCCGCGCGGGGGTCATGAAACCAGACACCGCCATTTACGCGCAGGCCGAGCGCAAGTTCGGCCTGAAGCCCGCGGCGACGGTATTCGTGGATGATCGCGCGCAGAACATCGAGGCGGCCCGCGCACGGGGCTGGCATGGCATCGTCCACCGCAATTTCAATGACACACGGCAGGCGCTGCTGCGCCTGGGCGTGGAGGCAGCGCGATGAAGAGTGAAAAACCTGACAGCACGACCGCGATCCACCAACAGGTGGTGGCGGCGCGGGAGGGCAAGAATCCCCGCGTTGTCGCCCGGCTGTTCTCCGGCTGGGTCGTTTTCGGCGAGCGCCAGTTCGTGCGCGGCTACGTGCTGCTGCTGCCGGATCCGGTAGTGCCGACCCTCAATGCGCTCGGGGCCCAGGAGCGTGGGCAGTTCCTGCTGGACATGGCGCGCCTGGGCGATGCCTTGCTCAAAGTCACCAATGCGCTGCGCATCAACTACGCCATTCTCGGCAATCTCGCACCGGCGCTGCACGCGCACGTGATACCCCGTTACGCGGAAGAACCGGAGGCGCTGCGCACGGCGCACCCGTGGGCGCATGACTGGCAGGCGGCGCCGGCGTTCGACCGCGCCGAATACGCCGCATTGAGCGAGGCGCTGCGCCGGGAGCTGACGCGCATGGGTGTGACCAAGCCCATGCGCTACGATCCGGGCGCCAATGCCGCGTGCTGATACTGGATTCGGTCAGTCGCAGCTTCGGCGCCGGTGAGCACCGGCGCTGCGTGCTTGACCGGGTCAGCGTCAGCATCGCCGCGGCCAGCGAAACGGTCATCATCGGCCGCAGCGGCTCGGGAAAATCCACGCTCCTGAATCTCATCAGTGGCATCGACACTGCGGATTCCGGAACGATCAGCTTTCAAGGACGCGAGATCAGCGCAATGCGCGAACCGGAGCGCACGCTGTTCCGGCGCCGCCGCGTCGGCTTTGTCTACCAGTTCTTCAATCTGCTGCCGACTCTGGATGTGGAAGAGAATGTACGCCTGGTGCTGTCGCTCGATGGCATCGGGGCGACGCAGGCGCGGCGCCGCAGCCGAGCGCTGCTGGAGCGCGTGGGACTGGGCGACCGGCTGCATGCACCCGTGGATGTGCTCTCCGGCGGCGAACAGCAGCGCGTCGCGCTGGCACGCGCCCTGGTCCACGAGCCGGCGCTGCTGCTCGCCGATGAACCCACCGGCAATCTCGATGAATTCACCGCCGCGCAGATCGCGCCCCTGTTGCGCGAACTTGCGCGTGAGCACGGCGCGACGGTCGTGCTCGTGACCCATGATCGACAGCTGGCCGCCGGCGCGGATCGTTGCCTGATGCTGCGCGAGGGCACGCTGAGGTAATCCATATGGGCATGCTGTGGTCGGCGAGCTTCCGTCACCTGTTGCGCCATCCGGTGCAGCTGTTGCTTGCCTTGCTGGGCCTGGCGCTGGGCGTGGCCACCATCGTCGCGGTAGACGTCGCCACGGGCAGCGCCGCACGCGCATTTGAATTGTCCCTTTCTGCCGTACAGGGTGCGGCGACGCACGAACTGGACGGCGGCCCCGCCGGCCTCGATGAGGCGCTGTACGTACATCTCGCGCGCACGCTGCACTTCGTGCGCGTGAATCCCATCGTCGACGGCTATGTGACGGTGGCAGGCCGTTCCCTGCAACTGCTGGGCGTAGATCCGCTGGTGGCTACCGGATTTGCCGCGCAGGACCGCGGCCCGGACAGCGGGTCCGTCACGTTCGATTCCGCGCATGCGCTGGCGCAGTGGCTGTCCGGCAATGGCGCGGTGGTGCTGACGCAGACGCGGGCCACGCAGCTGGGTCTGGCCCCCGGGGCAACCTTCAGTGTCGATGCCGGCGGCCACGCGCTGTCCGGTCATTTGCTGGGGGTTGTGGACGGTCCGGCGCCCGGCCTCGAATCGGTGATGCTGACGGACCTGTCGACCGCGCAGGAATGGCTGGGATTGGTGGGGCGCCTTACGCGGATCGACCTGGAGGTGCCGCCCGGTGCGGCGGCCGCGGCGGAGCTGGCACAGTTGAGCCACGATCTGCCCGCGGGTGTAACCGTGGCGGTAGCGGCCCAGCGCGCCCGCATCGGACTCGATATGACGCAGGCCTTCACCACGAATCTTCGGGCATTGAGTCTGCTGGCGCTGCTGGTGGGGCTGTTCCTGGTCTACGGCACGATGAGTTTCGCAATCGTGCAGCGCCGGCGCAGCCTCGGCATCCTGCGCGCGCTCGGCGCCACCCGCGCCCAGCTGCTGCGCATCATTGCGATGGAGACCGTGGGTCTGGCGCTCATCGGAGGCGCGGCGGGCCTGGCTGCCGGCGCACTCATCGGTCGGGAACTGGTCGGCATGGTCTCGCGCACCATCAACGATCTGTACTACGTGGTCGCCGTCAACAGCGTGGCGCTGCCGGCGCGCGAACCGCTGCTGGCATTGGGCGCGGCGCTGGCGGTGGCGCTCCTGGCGGCCGCCGTGCCGGCCCTCGAGGCGATACAAAGCGCGCCGCAACTCGCGCTGCGCAACTCGGTGATCGAGGGGCGCGCACGCCGGGTGACCGTCGGCCTGCTGGCGCTGAGCGTGCTGCTGGCACTGGCATGCGTGGTTTTCGTTATGACCACGCAGCGCAGCGTGCTCGCAGGTTTTGCTGCACTGGTGCTGGCCATGCTCAGTGTGGCCGCGGCAACGCCTGCCGTGCTCTACGGCTCGGCGCGCCTGCTGGCACGTTCGCCGGTCTGCGCAGCTCCGCCGTTGCGCCTGGCATTGGGCGGAGTCGCCGGATCCTTGAGTCGCACGGGGGTGGCGATTGCGGCGCTGGCCATGGCCGTAGCGGCGATGATCGGCATCAGCATCATGGTCGACAGTTTCCGCGAATCGCTGCGCGACTGGCTGGCGCATACGCTCCCGGCGGATATCTATGTGGGCGCGCCGGGGCCCGGATTTGCCCGCCCGGAGCGCCGCATCGATGCAGGGCTCGTGAGCGACCTGGTGCGCGTGAGCGGCGTGGCTGGCTACAGCGCCAGCCGGCGCGCCGTGGTCGATTCGGATCGCGGGCCGTTGGTGCTGGACGCCATGGACATCACGCCCGGCATGCGTGCCGGGGTTGACCTGACGGCAGCCGCCGCGGATGTGTGGCGCGGGTTCGCGGACGGCGCGGTGCTGCTGGCGCAACCGCTGGCCTACCGCCTGCACCTCGACGTCGGTGCCAGCCTGCCGCTGCGCACGGCGCAGGGGCCGCGCAGCTTTCGCGTCGTCGGCGTGTTTCGCGAATATGGCAACGATCGCGGCAGCGTGCGCATCAGCCGCGCGGTGTACCGGCGCTTGTGGCAGGACGATTCGGTGAGCACCCTGGCGCTGTATGTCACGCCGGGTACCGCCGTGACGGCGGTGGTGCAGCGCCTCTATGCCGTCGCGGCCGGCCGGCAGGCGCTGCAGGTGGATACGCCGGCGCAGGTGCGCGTCATTTCCCTGAACATCTTCGACCGCACCTTCATCATTACGCGGGTGCTGAACTGGCTCGCCGCCGGCGTCGCGGCCATTGGTCTGTTGAGCGCGCTGCTGGCGTGGCAGCTGGGACGCACGCATGAGCTGGCACTGTTGCGGGTGCTCGGCCTGACGCGTTCCGGCGCGGCGTTGATGATTCTGGCGCAGACACTGTTCATGGGCGGGGTGGCACTGCTCGCGGCGCTGCCGGCCGGCCTGCTCACCGCCGTGCTGCTGGTGCGCGTCATCAACCGCCGCGCGTTCGGCTGGCAGATCGATCTGCACCTGCATCCCGCGCAGATCACCAGTGCCGTCGTGCTGGCGCTGCTGGCCGCGCTGCTGGCCGGCGTCTATCCGGCCTGGCGTACCGCGCATGCGCCCTTGTCCCAGGATCTGCGGGAGGAGTAGCCATGCCGGCGTGCGCCAAGCGGGTATTGCTGTCGCTGGCGTCGGTGCTGGTGGGCTTGAGCCTTGACAGCTGTGAGCGCCCCACGCCGGCGCGCACGGCTGCCGCGGCCGTTGCCGCGCCGGTGCAGGTTGATCGCCTGAGCATCCTGCGCGCTGCGGATGAGAGCGGCTTCGCCCTGGCGGATGCACCGCGACACTTCGAGTTTCCACTGGACCATGGACCGCATCCGCGGTTCCGGCATGAATGGTGGTACTTCACCGGCCAGCTGCGCGGTGGCGGCGAGACGTTCGGATTCGAGCTGACGATCTTCCGGCTGGCACTGCGGCCACCGCAGCCCCTCGAGGCCATCGAGGCCAGCAGCGCGCCGCCATCGGCGTGGCGCGCGCGACAGGTTTACGCGGCGCACTTCGCCATCACCGATGTGAGTCACGGCCGATTCTTCAATGCGACACGCTATGCACGCGATGCGCTGAACCTGGCTGGTGCACAGGCACAGCCCTTCGCAATCCATGTGGCCGACTGGTCCGTGAGCGAAGTGGCGGGCGCGCCAGCGCTGCCCTTGCATTGGCAGCTGCAGGCGGCCGATGGGGACTACCGGTTACAACTGGACCTGCGCTCGGCGCAGCCACCCGTGTTGAATGGCGCTGCGGGCTTGAGTCGCAAGGCCGACGCGCCCGGCGCGGCGAGCTACTACTACTCGATGCCGCGCCTGCAGGCCGCAGGAGCTGTGAGTCGCAAGGGGCGGCGCGTCGCAGTCTCCGGTGTGGCGTGGCTGGATCGGGAATGGGGCAGTGGTTCACTGGGCGTTGATCAGCGCGGCTGGGACTGGTTCGCGCTCGATCTGGACGATGGCAGTAGCCTGATGTTCTATGCGCTGCGTGACGGCGATGGCCGGCGCGATGCGCACAGCGCCGGCACTTTCGTCGACGCCGCAGGGCATGTCACGCCACTGCGCAATGATGACGTGCGCATCACGGTGCTGCGCCATTGGAACAGCCCGCGTGGCGGGCAGTACCCGGCCCAGTGGTCACTGCAGGTGGGCTCGCAGCAGTTGCAGCTGAAGGTAACGCCGCTGCTCGCCGATCAGGAGATGTTGACGCTGCCGCGCTACTGGGAAGGTGCGGTGCAGGTGACGGGCCAGCGCCACGGAATGCCCGTCGGCGCGCAAGGCTACGTGGAGCTGGTGGGCTACGCGCAAAACCAGGCGAGTGCCAGCACGCCAAGCGCGAAGACGCCGCCGGCCCACTGAGGCAGTCGTCGCCACAGGCGCTGCAGCCGCTCGAGCGCGATCAGCGTTCCGAGAATTCCGCCGACGGCGAAACCGAGCAGGTGCGCCATGACATCCGTGTGCTCACCGGAGGTCCCCAGCCATCCCAGCAGGATGACACCTGCGAACAAGGGCCCGTAGCGCTGCGCCGGTCGCTGGCTCAGCAGGTGTCGCTCGCGCCACGAATAGGCGGCGAGCAGCCCCAGGGCCGTGAATACGGCGGTGGAGGCGCCGACGGCGCGGTGGTCGGCCGCGGCGAGCAATGCTTCGAGCCAATTGGCCGCGCCCGCGCCCAGCACCACCAGGGCCCACGCGGTACCGGGTCCGAGCAGCCTTCCGGCCAGGTAGCCGAACCACGCGCCGGCCAGCAGATTGGCCGCGATGTGCGCCGGATCCAGATGCAATGTCAGCGCCGTCCAGGCGCGCCACCACTGGCCCTGTCGCACCAGGCCGGCATCGAGCTCACCGGCCTCGAAGGCATCCAGGCGCCCCCAACCGCGACTGATGGCCAGCGCCACGCCGAGCAGCACCAGTGCGTAGATGGCGCTGCCGATCCAGGCCCGCGCATACACGGGACGGCCAGCAGCGGGGGCGGGAGGGGGTGGGCGCCGGCTTTCCTGTTGGTAATGCAACAGGTGACTGTGCGCCACCTGCGCGTTCGCGGGGTCGACCCACAGCGAGAACCCTTCCGCGGACTCGGACATCTCATGCTCGACGCCGACGGCGGTGAGAACGAAGGCGCGTTCAGCGCAGTTCGCCCGCAGCGGGGAGCGGTAAATCTCTATGGCTTCGGCAAGCATGCGTCGCGCAGTATGGTGGCGTATCACCCCGATTCAATGCTTCAATCGGTTCGAATGCAGGATTTCCGCTGGTTACATTGGGCGCAGCAGTTGCAGGCCGTCGCACAGACGGGCGATGCCTATGCCAACAACGATTATGACCGCCAGCGCTATGATCAGGTTCGTAACATCGCCGCCGCGATGATCGCCGCCGGTGCGGGAATCGAGCCCGAGGGCATCGTCGAGCTGTTCGCCGGCGAGGGCGGTTATGCCACGCCACGCATGGACGTGCGCGCCGCAGTATTCCGTGATGAACGCATCCTCATGGTGCAGGAGCGATCCGACGGACTGTGGACACTGCCAGGGGGGTTCGCTGATGTGGGTGACAGCCCCAGCAGCGCGGTCGAGCGCGAGGTCCACGAAGAATCGGGATTCTCGGCCAGGGCGTTCAAGCTGGCAGCGCTGTTTGACCGCAACCGCCATCCCCATCCGCCATTTGGATATCACTTATGGAAGGCATTTTTCCTGTGCGAGCTGCAAGGCGGCGAGGCCCGGCCGAGTATTGAAACCAGCGCCGTGGGGTTCTTTGCCGAAGATGATCTGCCGCCGCTGTCGCGGGGTCGCATCAGTGTCAGGCAGGTACAACATATGTTCGAACATCACCGCGATCCGCAGCTACCCGCCTCTTTCGACTGAAACCGCTGTAAAGTGCCGGCTGGTGACCCAGCAATCAATTGGCGGCAGTGATTGAACCTTCCGCCAGTTGCACGCATCTCAATAGCCCGCGGCCCGAAAATACGCGCGGCAATCTAGAATTACGGGAGTTTCCATAGTGGCTGCCAAGACGAAGGCGCGCAGAAAGAAGGTCGTGAAGACCGCAACGAAGAAACTGGGATCAGACCCCTGGGCTGATATCGGAGGCGGCAGTCACCTGCATATCGGCCACTTCCTGACTTTCCAGCTGATCCGCCTGGCCAATGCGGCCAAGTCGAACGTGACACGCCGCTATCTGGCCGACTTCGGGCTGAGCGTGCCGGAGTGGCGCCTGCTGGCCATGACGATCCGGTTCCAACCGGTGCGCTTCTCCGAACTCGTGGCCAACAGCAGCATGGACAAGGGCCAAGCCAGTCGTACGCTGCACGGGATGATCAAACGCGGTTACATCGCCAGCAAGTCGACGGCACCCGGATCGCGCAAGGCCGGTGACACCGCGGCAGTACCCGTGATTCTTACCGTGACCCGCAAGGGCCGTTCGCTGTACAAGGCGGTATTGCCGGTGGCACAGCGAAATCAGGCACGCTTGCTGCAGAAGCTGACCCGCGATGAGCGCCGCACGCTGTACAGCGTGCTCAGCAAGCTCTTCAGCGTCATCGGCACGCAGGAACGCGGCGACGAATAGCGTAGCCGCTGACACTCATAGACCTCGAGCATGCGGTCGCCGGCCTCCGGAAGCGCACTCGCACCCTGTAGGAATTCAGGAGACGTGGATAGGGCTCTTTGCCACTGCCATAACGGGCGCCGGTAGCGAAAAGTGCCCGGACCTGACTGTGGCGGCACTCTTGTGTAGCATCGGGGGTAAGAGCGGTCGAACCGCCACATTGGGAAGGAGTGCCAGTGAACGCCCTGGAGGAAAGCCTGACTTCATCAGCGGATCGTGCAGGGGCTGCGAGCGGCCCCGTGCCGGCGGTCGGAAATGATGCGCCCAAGCTTGGGCTTGCCACCTCGGCCGCCGGGCGAGGTGTGGCCAAGTTATTGAAAATGTTCGGAACTCCGCCGTTCGAGTTCGCCCTGTGGAATGGCGAGCGCATTGTCCCGGAGGGCCGAAATCCGATTGCACGCATTACCATCCGCGACCGCAAGGTGCTGCTTGGACTGCTGAGCAATCCCGGCGTGCGTTTCGGCGACGCCTACAGTGAAGGCCGGGTCGAGATTGAGGGTGATCTGGTGCACTTCATGGAAGAGGTGTATCGCGGATCCGGGCGGGCTGAAAAGCAGAAATCGATCCTCAACCTGGTCGGGCGGCTGATGCATCGGCCGCGGGTCAGGGTCAATACCCTGGATGGGTCGAAGGACAACATCCACCACCATTACGACATCGGCAACGATTTCTATGCGCTGTGGCTGGGTCGCACCATGGCCTACACCTGTGCCTACTACCCGACCCCGGCGACCACGCTCGATGAAGCCCAGGATGCGAAAATGCATCATGTCTGCCGCAAGCTGCGGCTGCGTCCGGGCGAGCGCGTGGTCGAAGCGGGCTTCGGCTGGGGACGGCTGGCGGTCCACATGGCGCGCCACTACGGCGTGAAAGTCCGTGCTTTCAATATCTCCAAGGAGCAGGTGGCATTCGCCCGCGACTACGCCAAGGCGCAGGGCCTGGATTCGCAGATCGAATACGTCGAAGATGATTACCGCAACATCTCCGGTTCCTTCGACGCCTTCGTCTCCGTCGGCATGCTCGAGCATGTCGGGGTCGAGAACTACCGGCAGCTGGGCAAGGTCGCCAAGGGCGTGCTGGGCGACAATGGCCGCGGTCTGATCCACTCCATCGGGCGCAATTATCCGGCGCAGCTGCATCCTTGGATTGAGCAGCGCATTTTCCCGGGCGCCTGCCCGCCGTCGCTGGCCGAAATGACCCAGATCTTCGAGCCCTGGGATCTGTCGGTGCTCGATGTGGAGAACCTGCGACTGCACTATGCCCGCACGCTGTCGGACTGGCTGGGACTGTTCGAAAACAACGTGGACCGCGTGCGCGGCATGTTCGACGAGAAGTTCGTGCGGATGTGGCGGCTGTATCTGGCCGGCTCCGTCGCAGCCTTCACAACCGGGACGTTGCAGCTGTTCCAGGTGCTGTTCGCAACCTCACAGAACAACAATGTGCCGATGACCCGTGATCATCTTCACCAACCGCAGGCTTAAGATCGCGCGTGATTCATAGTGACGTTCTGATTATCGGCGGAGGACCGGCGGGCTCCTCGGCCGCGCGCCGGCTCAAGCAAGGTGGCGCCGATGTGCTCATCCTGGACAAGGAAACGTTCCCGCGACTGAAGCTCTGCGCGGGCTGGATTACCCCGGATGTGGTGAAGGATCTCGAGATGGATATCGCGGCCTATCCATACCGGTTCCTGACCTTCGGCCGCATGCACGCATATCTGCGCGGTGTGCATCTGCCGTTGCCCTGTGTGCAGCATTCGATTCGTCGCTTCGAGTTCGACGCGTGGCTGTTGGAACGCTCCGGCGTGCGCACCGTGCAGCACACGGTGCGCCACATCGAAGCGGATCCGGGCGGCGGTTACACCGTCGATGGGGAGTACCACTGCAGGTACCTGATCGGCGCGGGCGGTACACGCTGCCCGGTGTACCGCACGCTGTTCCGCGATGCCAATCCGCGCGCCACCGAACTGCAGACGGTGACCCTGGAGCACGAGTTCGCCTATGAATGGCGCGACCCGGACTGCCATCTGTGGTTCTTCGATAAGGGCATGCCGGGATACTCCTGGTACGTGCCTAAGGCAAATGGCTATCTGAATGTCGGTATCGGGGGCATGGCTGAGCGCATCAAGCGCAGCGGTGTCGACATCCGTCAGCACTGGAACAATCTCATTGCGAAGCTCGATCGCAAGCTCGCCACGGGCGCGCACTACGATCCGGTGGGCTACAGCTACTACCTGCGCGGCAACGTCAAGGTCGCACGCATCGGTGATGCGTTCATCACGGGTGATGCCGCCGGTCTTGCGACCCGCGATATGTGTGAGGGGATTGGCCCGGCCATCCGCAGCGCTCATCGTGCCGCGGACGCGATCCTCAAGGGGGTGACCTACCGGCTCGAGGATGTGACCGGTGCCAGCTTGGGCGGCGGTATTGCCAGTCGCCTGCTCGACTGGGCCTTTACCCGTGGCGCGGGTTCATCGGCGGCGGCCTGATGGCCCTGAATTCTGACAAGCCCATCATCTGGGCAGCCGCTGCGGTCGTGGTGGCCGGCGCAATCGCGCTGTACCTGTATGCGCATCGTCCCAAGGTGCAGGTGACCCCGCCGGCGTCGGCGCCGGAAGTGGTAGCCAGTGCCCCGGCCGCAATGCCGCCGGTGGCGAGTGCGCCTGTCATTCAGCATCCGGTTACTGAGATCGGCGCCGCGGACAGTGCGCCGCTGCCGGCGCTGAATGAAAGCGACAAGCCCTTCGAGGCGGCGCTGACGTCTGTGCCGGGCGCCCAGGCGCTGGCGAAACTGCTGGTTGCGGACAACCTCATTCGCGACATCGTCGTTACCGTGGACAATCTGTCCAAGAAGAAAGTCGCGGTGGAACAGCGGCCCATCAAGGTCACCAGCGGCTTGTTCATGGTCCTGGGCACCGGCGACCAACTCACTATCAACCCCGAAAACTATGCCCGCTATCGGCCGTTCATGGAGGTCGTGAAGTCGGTCGATACGCAAAAGCTGGTCCAGTTGTACTTCCACTTCTATCCACTGTTCCAGAGCGCGTTCGATGATCTCGGCTACCAGAACGCGTACTTCAATGACCATGCGATCGCGCAGATCGATCATCTGCTCGCGACACCGGATGTGACCGGGCCAATTGCCCTGGTGCAGCCGAATGTCATGTACCGCTATGCCGACCCCGCCCTCGAAGCGCTCTCGCCGGGCCAGAAGACCCTGATTCGCATGGGGCCTGAGAATGAGGCTTTGATCAAGACGCGCCTGCGGGAATTGAAGGCGCAGCTGCTGGCGCAGCCGCGCCAACACTCCTAGGGATTTGCATGCGTCTGATCGGCATGCTGGACTCGCCCTACGTAAGACGCGTGGCGATCAGTCTGCAATTGCTGGGACTGCGATTTGAACACCGACCGGTGTCGGTGTTCCGCGAGTTCGATGAGTTCCGCGCGATCAATCCGGTGGTCAAGGCGCCCACGCTGGTGTGCGACGATGGCACGGTGCTGATGGATTCGAGTGTGATTCTCGAGTACGCGCAAGCCCGCGCCGGTCGTTCGCTGATGCCAAGGGAGCTGCCCGACCTGCAGGCGGACCTGCGCATCATCGCTCTGGGCCTCGCCGCCTGCGACAAGAGCGTGCAGATGATCTATGAACGCGCCCTGCGGCCGCCGGAAAAGCAGCACGAGCCATGGCTCGCACGGGTCACCGGCCAGTTGCAGGCCGCACTTACCGGCCTTGAGTCCGCAATCGACCGCCGGCCGCGGCCAGGCCGCGCCGTGGATATGGCGCAGGCCGGCGTCACGGCCGCCATCACCTGGCACTTCATTCAGCAGATGCTGCCGCAGATCGTACCGGCGGCGCAGTGCCCGGCACTGAGCGCATTCAGCTGCGCCGCGGAGGCGCTGGCGCCGTTCAAGGCTGCCGCTCACGGTGCTGGCGTTTGTGTGCCGGCCATCGATGCGGCGTGAACCGGGAGAGATTCCTGAAGTGTTGGCGCAGAACTGGGTTTTCTGGGCTTTGCTGTCGGCGGTTTTCGCCGCCCTGACGACGGTCTTTGCCCGCGTCGGAGTGGCTGGCGTGGATGCCGACCTGGCCACACTGCTGCGCACGATGTTGATCCTGGCGCTGCTCGCGGTGCTGGTTGCGGTGCGGCGCAAGTGGTTGAATCCGGCGTTGCTGCCCCCCCGGTCGTTAGCTTTCCTGGCGCTGTCAGCGGTGGCGACAGGCGCGTCGTGGGTGTGCTATTTCCGCGCCCTGCAGATCGGGCGGGCATCGCAGGTCGCACCCATCGACCGGTTGAGCCTCGTTCTCGTCGCGATTTTCGCCGTTGCGTTTCTCGGCGAGCGGCCGTCGCTGCAGGAATGGCTGGGCATCGGGCTGGTGACCGCCGGCGTGCTGATACTCGCGCTCAAATGAGCCGTATCACTTTTCACGGGGTGACGATATGGATATGGGTCTGACCGGCAAGCGCGCACTGGTGAGCGGTTCCACGGCCGGGATCGGCTACGCGACGGCGCGCGCCCTCGCTGCCGAAGGCGCGCAGGTCATCCTCAACGGCCGCACGCAGCCGCGCGTCGAGCAGGCCGTCACGCGCCTGCGGGCCGAAGTGCCCGGCGCCATCGTCACCGGCATCGCGCAGGATTTGGGCCACGCTGAAGGCTGCCAGGCGCTGTTCCGCCAACTGCCGGACGTGGACGTGCTGGTCAACAATCTCGGAATCTTCGAGCCCAAGGCCTTCGCGGCCATCCCCGATGCCGACTGGCTGCGCTTTTTCGAGGTGAATGTCCTCAGCGGCGTGCGCCTCGCACGGCAGTACCTGCCGGCCATGCGGGCCCGCAATTGGGGCCGCGTCGTGTTCGTATCGAGCGAGTCCGCGCTGCAGATTCCCGCCGAAATGATCCATTACGGCATGACGAAGACGGCGCAGCTCGCCGTCGCGCGGGGCCTGGCGGAAACCCTGGCCGGTACCGGAGTAACCGTCAATACTGTGTTACCCGGACCGACGGCCTCGGAAGGCGTCGGTGAGTTCGTCGCGCGCCTGGCGCAGTCCCGCCACGTCGACGCGGCCGTTGTCGAGAAGGAATTCTTCGCCAGCGCGCGGCCGTCGTCGCTGCTTCAACGCTTCGCAACGCCCGAGGAGGTCGCGGCAATGATTGTTTACGCATGTAGCGCCAAGGCGTCGGCGACGACGGGTGCGGCGCTGCGCGTTGATGGCGGAGTAGTGCGCGCCATCGCCTGAACAGCGTACAATCTGCTACCTTATCTCGCCGAAAAAAGTTCAGGGAGGAACTGAATGGCACAGACTAAACGCAGTTCGTCAGCCCGCAAGAGTGTCGTTGCACTGATTGCCGGAATTCGCGAAAAAGCGGGATTATCGCAGTCCCAATTTGCCAGCCTGCTAGGCGTGTCGGTGCGCACTTTGCAGGATTGGGAGCAGGGCCGTCGGGCACCTTCCGGCGCGGCGCGCATGCTGCTGCTGGTGGCGGCCAAGCGTCCCAAGACCCTGCTCGAAGTAGCCCGCTAGGGTATCCTTCCGCGCCCGAAACGGCGCCCCCGCTCACCCGGGGGCCGGCAGATCATTGCAGGAGTTTGCGCACGTGTCGGAAATCAAGCGACTGCATGCCGGTGCACGGTACAGCGAAGGCAGTATGCACGCAGGACTCGTGTACCTGGCCGGCCAGGTCGCGATCGGCGGTGGTACGAGCATCGAGTCCCAGGTCGCCGAAGTGCTGGCGAGCATCGATAAGCTGCTGGCCGAGGCCGGGAGCAGCAAGGCGCGCATCCTGATGGCGCAGATCTATCTGGCCGACATGGCCGACTATCCGGGCCTGAACTCCGTGTGGGACAAATGGGTCGGGACCAGCCCGCCCGCGCGCGCAACCGTGCAAGCCAAACTGGCCAAGCCCGAATGGAAAGTCGAGATCGTGGTGACGGCGGCGCTTTAGAGCCTCGTCCGGCCACGCCACCGCAGGCGGATCAATGTCCGCTGTGTCACCAACCTAACCGCTGTGCGGCCGCCGCCGACGCCATCGGCGACATTCACTGCTGGTGCATGCAGCAGCCCTTCCCCCCTGCGGCACTGCCGGGCAAGGACCGCCAGGCCTGTGTGTGCAAAGACTGCATTCAGCGGCTCGCGGGCTTAGGGTAGTCTGTGCTGCATGATCATCCAGTACCGGGACGATGCCACCTTGACGGTTGCCGCCGCGATCGATCTGTATAACCGCTCGGGCCTGGGCGAGCGCCGCCCGGTGGCTCGGCCGGACATCTTCGAGGGCATGCTCCGCAACGCGAACCTCACGGTGACCGCCTGGCATGAGGCGCGACTGGTCGGCATCTCGCGTTCGCTCACGGACTTTACTTATGTCGCCTATCTGGCCGATCTGGCGGTGGATGCGCAGTACCAGAAGTCCGGCATCGGACGGGCGTTGATCGCCGAGACCCGCGCGCGTGGGTGATGAAAGGCAGCCCCGCCGAGGCGTAGCTATACGCTGTACCGGCCGCTGGCCAGCGTGGCTTCCGGTACCCACATGCCATGAAAGGTCGCGCGCACGCGCGTCGGCATGCGTATCAGCGCCACCGGCCCTTCCTCGATCCTCGCTGCGTCAAGGATCGCCAGGTCACTGCGCAGCTGCGACAGCCGGTTCACCAGCACCAGCAGATAACCGTCACCTTCCGGGGCGCCCGGCGCGCGCGGTACAAAGACGGGTTCCTGCACACCGCTGTCGGGCCCTGGCGCCCACGTCGACAGCACGCCGGTGTCATGGTCGATGCGGCCAATTGCACCCATGCCCACGGTGCCCGCAATCGCATCCGGCGGACGGCAGATCACATAGCCGTAGCGATAAGCCTTGCCCATCCAGCGATCATCAATCTTTGGCATTTCACACGGCACATTCATCACCCGGCGCATTGCCAGCTGCTCGGTGCGCAGATTGAAGCTCATGCGCGTGAGCAGCGGCGGAGCAGGTTTGAAGGGCGAACCGTCATGGCTGGGGAAGAAATCGAAACAATTGCCGTCATACAGGCACAGATCCAGGTGCACGCTGTCGCCGTCGGTGACCGCATTCATCATGTGTCCGGCGCTCACCGTCGGTCCTTCGAACCAGCGCACCTCATCCGCGCGGCCGCGTCGCGGCACCACGGCATAGAAGCTCTTCTTATCCGGATGCCACTGATAGTAGGGCCCGCCCGCCTTCACGACCTGCAGGTCCGTGATCAGCGGAAAGAACGGCACGATGATGTGGCTGTCGGTGACGGCAAAGTCGTGGACCATGCCCGCGTAGGGCATTCGCAGCGGTGTTTCATGCACGATGCGGCCCTCCGCATCGGCAATGTAGATCACGAAATCCAGCGTGGCATCGCCCTGTGCCTGGTAGGAGAAGGCGATGAGTTCGTTGCGATGCAGATCGAGCTTGGGATGGGCGGTCAGGCTGACCGACTTCAACTGGCCGCCATAGTCAAATTCGCCGCGGGTCGCGAGGGTGTCCGGATCGACCTCGATAGGGCGCGAGTCCTCCTTCAGCACCAGCAGGCGGCGGCCATGCCACACGATGTTGGTATTGGCGGTGCCGTTGCTCTTGCCGGCCACCGCGGGGTCGTTCGTATAGCGGTTGCGATAGCGTCCGAACAGCGAGCGGCGCGCGGCCTCCTGCAGCACGAAGCGATCGTTGCGTACCCAGCGGTTGCGGTAGTCCGCGCGTCCCGCGCCGATGCGGAACATATGCGCCATGCCCTCGCCATCGATGAAAGTTTCGTGGGGTGAGCGTGAGGGGTACTGCCGATCCGGTCCGCAGCGGTACAGCGTGCCCGACAGCGCGGCGGGGATCTCGCCCTGGATCACCTCCAGGTCGCGGACGTCAGATTCGGCGCGATGCGGCGCACCCCAGCCGTGGTACAGCGGTATATCGGGAAATCGCACGACTTCGGGCATGATGGACCCCTTCGCATGCTGCGCGGACACGATTCTGGTCGGCCAACGCGCGCTGCGTCAACTATGGAGACAAGCCATGATCGAGCCGAACACGGAGCTCCACGAACCAGGGCTTACACGGGCCCTCGCCGATCTGCAGTCCGTCCTGATCCCGGCTGAGACCGTCGAGGCCTGGGCCACTCAGCGACGAGTGTACGCGCTGTCTCACCGCAGGATGATCGTGGCAGCGACCAGCGGCCGGCTGATCTGGCTGGTGCGCCGGCTGGTCAGTGGATTCGATGTGGTGAACCTGCGCTGGCAGGATCTATCGGAGGTCAATCTGCGGGTTGGAGTATTTGCCGCCGAACTGGTGATCCGCGCCGATCCGGCGACTGATCTGGCCATCAATGGCCAGCAGGGCTCCCGGCTGCTCACCATCAGTGGCCTGCGCAAGGACCAGGCGCAGGCTGTGTACCGGATTTGTCAGGCCCAGGACCAGGCATGGCGCGAAAAGCGCCGTATCCGCGAACTGGAGGAACTGCGTGCCCGCTCGGGGGGCGTCCAGATCAATCCCGGCGCGCCGGCGGCCGGCGCATCGAGTGATTCCGTGCGGCGCCTGCAGGAGGCCAAGCAGATGCTCGACGCGCGCTTGATCACCGACTCGGAGTACGAATCCCTCAAGGCGCGAATTCTGGCCGGGGGCTGAAGGGTGTATCGTCGCATCCTCTCCAAAGCGGCGAAAACGGGAGCCGAGTGATGAAAATGCGCAAGATTGCAGTCGAGGAAGCGTTCTCCATTCCCGAGGTGGCCGAGGGCCTCAAACAGGTCGCGCGTGCTCCCGGTGAAAGCTCGGATCTGCCCCTGATGCGCGGCGTGTACGACGCCCAGGGCGGCTACGGCAGCATGAAGTTCCTGGACGGACTGGTCGACCTCGAAGATCGCCGGATCAAGGACATGGACGCCAATGGTGTGGACATGCAACTGCTGTCACTCACTGCCCCCGGCGTGCAGATGTTTGACGCGGACTCGGCCTGCGAGCTGGCGACCCTGGCCAACGACCGCCTCGCGGCCGTGATCAAGCGCCATCCGACCCGCTTCGCGGGGCTCGCGGCCTTCGCGCCCCAGGCGCCGCGGCGCGCGGTGCGCGAAATGGAACGCGGCATCCGCGACCTGAAGCTCAATGGCTTTATCCTCAACTCCCACACCAACAGCGAGTACCTCGATGATCCGAAGTACTGGCCGATTCTCGAGGCCGCCGAAGGCCTCGACCGGTGCATCTACATCCATCCCCGCGGCCCGGCCGATGGCCTCAAGGGGCCGATGATTCATTACGGCATGGATTCTGCGATGTGGGCCTATGGTGTCGAAATGGGCACGCACGTCGTGCGTATGATGGCCTCGGGCCTGTTTGACAGATTCCCCAAACTGAAGATCTGCATCGGCCACATGGGCGAGGCCGTGCATTTTTGGATCTGGCGCATCACCTTCATGAACAGCCGCTCGCAGGTCATCGGCCGCGCGCCCAAGACCAGCCTCACCATGGCCGAATACTTTCAGCGCAATTTCGTGATCACCACCTCCGGGGTCGAGGATCCGCTGGCGCTGGACTATTCGATCAAGAAACTGGGCATAGATAATGTCATGTGGGCAATTGACTACCCCTACCAGCCCTCCGCCCCGGCCGTGGCCTTCATGGACGCGGTGGATCTGAAGCCGGAGGACAAAGCGAAGGTGTATCACCGCAATGCCGAACGGGTATTCCACATCAAGCCGCTATAATGTGACGCTCCCGTCTCAGGCGGGCATCTGACCATCAGCACACAGGTACTCAATGAGCGCACGAATCATAGACGGCAAGGCAATTGCTGCGAAAATCAAAGAAGAACAGAAGCAGCGTGTCGTGCGTCTGCAGCAGCAGCACGGGGTGCGGCCGGGTCTGGCCGTCATCCTGGTCGGCAATGATCCGGCCTCCCAGGTCTATGTCCGCAACAAGGTGACCGCCTGCAAGCTCGTCGGCATCCGCTCGGAGCTGGTCGAATTGCCGGCGACGGCGACCCAGGATCAATTGATGAGCCGTATTGATGCGCTCAATACGGATCCGACCATTCACGGCATCCTGGTGCAGCTGCCGCTGCCCCCGCAGATCGACGTACACAGCGTGCTCGAGCGCATCGACTTCCACAAGGACGTCGACGGCTTCCACCTCTACAACGTCGGCGGCCTGGTCACCGGCAACACGGTGTTTCCGCCGTGCACGCCTTACGGCGTACAGAAGATCCTCGAGCACGAGAACATCCCGGTCGAGGGCCGCAATGTCGTCGTCGTCGGCGCCAGCAACATCGTCGGCAAGCCCATGGCGCTCATGCTCATGCAGCAGGAAGCCACGGTATGCATCTGCCACAAGAAGACGCGCGATCTGGGCATGTTCACCATGCTCGCCGACATCCTCGTCGTGGCGGCCGGTGTTCCGGGCCTGATCGTACCGCAGATGGTGCGCACCGGCGCCGTGGTGATCGACGTGGGCATCAATCGCCTGCCCGATGGACGCATCGTGGGGGATGTGGAATTTGAAGGTGTACGTGAGAAAGCTTCCGCGATCACGCCAGTGCCCGGTGGCGTCGGTCCGATGACTATCGCGATGCTGCTTTACAACACGGTGCAGTCGGCGGAGCGTTCCGTCGCCGGGTAACGCCTCTTCACATGGCAGTCAGAACGGTATTAAAGATGGGGCATCCCCTGCTGCGCCAAGTGGCGGAGCGAGTCGCCGTATTCGATCCGGCGCAGATGCAGGAGCTGCTCACCGACATGGAAGACACGATGCGCGCCCTGAGCGGTGCCGGCATTGCGGCTCCGCAGATTGGCATGAGCCTGCGGGTCGTGATCTTCGAGATGCGCGAGAACCCGCGCTATCCGCATGTGGCGCCGATTCCCTTCACGGTGCTCATCAATCCGCGGCTCGAGCCACTGGGAGACGATATGGAAGAGGGCTGGGAAGGCTGTCTGTCCGTTCCGGGTCTGCGCGGCGTGGTGCCGCGTTACCGGCGCCTGCACTACAGCGGCGTGGATGCGCAGGGACAATTCTTTGAGCGCACGGTGGAGGGCTTCCACGCCCGCGTCGTGCAGCATGAGGTCGACCACCTCGACGGCATTCTGTTTCCGCAGCGGGTCGAGGACATGACCCGCTTCGGATTCGAGGATGCGCTGCTGGGCCAGATGGTGCCCACTCCGGACTGAACTCGTCGCTAGCCGAGATTGTGGAAGACGCTGTGAACGTCGTCTTCCTGTTCGAGCTTGTCGACCAGCGCGAGCACTTCGGTGGCCTCGCCTTCAGGCAGCTCCACCGGCACGGTCGGCAGGTATTCATGCTCCGCGGAAAGCGGTGACAGCCGCCGCGCCTCGAGCGCTTCCTGCAGATTGCCGAAATCGGCGAAGGCACAGCGGATCAGCAGTTGCGGCTCGCCCTTCTCGCCGCTGCTGTCGCCCATCTCCTCAAGGCCATGATCGATGAGATACAGCTCCAAATCGTCGTGATCGATGCCGGCCGGATCCAGGCGGAATACACCCATTTTCTTGAATTGGAAGCTGACGCTGCCACTGGTGGCCAGGTTGCCGGCATTCTTGGTGACGATATTGCGGACCGTGGCGACCGTGCGCACCGGATTGTCGGTCGCCGTTTCGATCAGCATCGCGACGCCGTGCGGCGCATAGGCCTCGTACAGCACCTGTACATAGTCGGCCGCGTCACGTCCGGAGGCGCGCTTGATAGCCGACTCGATCTTGTCCTTCGGCATGTTCACGGCGCGCGCATTCTGGATGGCGCGGCGCAGACTCGGATTGCCAGCCGCGTCGGGCCCGCCGGCCTTGGCCGACATGGTGATGTCCTTGCCGATGCGCGCGAACTGCTTGGCCATGCGATTCCAGCGCGCGAACATCGTGGCTTTGCGGACTTCGAAGATGCGACCCATGTGAACTGCCCCGGTTAATGCGGCCGGATGTAAAAACCCCCGCTTGCGGCGGGGGTGTCGGAGATGCTTTTTTTAGAAGAGGTGCAGCTCAGGCCAGCTCGGCATGCAGGATGCGCAGGCGGCGGCGCTGACTCTTCAGTCGCTCCTCGATTTCGCGCAGCTTGCTCTGGAAGCTCGCGTGTTCCCAATGCTCGATCACCGCGCGCTTCTTCTCTTCCAGCCACTGTTCCTTGACGCGCGTCCAGTCGGCGACCGCGGTGGCCAGCGCGTCGTACTCCTGGGCGATCTTGTTGCGCAGCTGTTCGATATGCGTCGGCGGACGATGCGTCTGCGGCATCTTGGCCAGCATCTGCTGGGCGCGACTCAGCTGCATCGCCAGCAGCGCGCGCTGGATCTGGAAGGCCGGCGTGCGCTTCAGACGCCGCGCGAGCCCGACGTACTGGCACGAGGCAATCAGCCATTTGGTCGGATCCCACTGCCACCAGCGCACGCCATTGCGGTAGTCATGCGCGAAGATGTGGTGGAAATTGTGGTAGCCCTCACCGAAGGTCACCAGTGCCAGCACCGCGTTGTCACGGGCGGTATTTTCCTCGGTGTAGGGGCGCGAACCCCACATGTGCGCGAGGGAATTGATGAAGAACGTGAAGTGATGGCTCAGGACCAGGCGGGCGACGCCGGCCAGCAGCATGGCGCCCACGATGTCACCGAACGCCCAGCCCACCAGGATCGGCAGGCCGAAATTGATGCCGATGGCGAACAGGGGATAGTAGCGATGCTGGAAGGCCAGCATCCGGTCGCGCTTCAGGTCCGAGATATTCGAGAAGTCCACTTCCCCGCTCGGGTAATCACGCAGCATCCAGCCGATGTGCGAGAACCAGAAGCCGCGACCCGAGGAGTAGGGATCCTTCTCGTTGTCGTCGACGTGCAGGTGATGGCGACGATGGCCGCTGCACCACACGAACGCGCTGTTCTGCAGCGCCATCGTGCCGAACACGAGATACAACACCCTCAGCAGGAAGTGAGCCTCATATGCCTTGTGCGCCCACAGCCGGTGATAACCCGCAGTGATGGACATTTCATTGGCGATGAGAAAGAACACCGCGAAGGCCCAGATGCCCGGCGAATAGCCGTGCACGATGCCGTACCACGGCACCGCGATCAGCGTGATGAGCCCCGTCAACGTGAAGATCGCCACGTTAAGTGCAATCAGCGGTGGCTTATCGTTCCGGGCGGCGTCAAGGGTAGACATGCTCTTTTTGGCCTTCAAAAGGGCGGGATTTAGCGCCGGCACATTACCATGATCGCAAGCGGTCATGTAGGTTCGCCGGGACGATCTGTGCGCCAGTTTTCACATGGTGCGGCGTAGATTAAGGCTGCTGAGGGGACCCTGGCCGCTGACGCCGTTGAAGCTGCCATGCCGTTGAAGGTGGTGTCCCCGCTGAATGATAATGAGGCCAGATCCGATGAAATCAAATTGGGCTCCTGGAGGCGTCCCGCGTCTCTCGGTTCCGGTTTTACATAAGGCAGCCCGACCCTCATGCGTGTCCTGTTATTGCTCGGCCTGGTGGCGTGCGCGCTGATGGCGTCCTGCACCCGTCATTCCACCGCTGTCCTGGCCCATGGCCGCTTCAAGGCCGTGACCGTCTACCAGCCGCGTGGGAAGGTGCGCGAAGTTGTCCTGTTGCTCTCCGGGGATGGGGGATGGCAGCTCGATACCGACAAGATGGCGAAAGTCCTTCAGGAACATGGTGCCATGGTCCTGGGGATCGACGAACCGGCACTGCTGGCAAGTTTCACGCAGGAGAAGAGCGAATGTTTCTTTCCGGACGGTGACCTCGAGAATCTCAGTCACTACGTGCAGGCTTACTATCACCTGCCCACTTACATTACGCCGGTGCTGGGCGGCTACTCCGCCGGCGCAACCTTGGCCTATGCCACGGCCGCTCAGGCGCCGGCCGGAATATTTGCCGGCGTCCTCACCCTCGGATTTACCCCTGACTACGCGAGCACGACACCTTTCTGCAAGGGCGCCGGTCAGCACTTCGTGGTTCGGGCCGAAGGCAAGGGCCTGACCCTGTTGCCGGACCCGAAACTGGCGCTGCGCTGGGTGGATGTCCATGGGGTCGAGGATAGTGTGTGCCCGGCGCCGGCCGCGGCCGCGTTCATCGCCAAGATTCACAACGCGCACATTTCGCTGGTTCCCGGCGTGGAGCATGACTTCGCCGACCCACGCAGATGGAGTGCGGCGTTGCGTGCCGCGCTCGATGCGGTGACCGCCGGCACGCGCGCCGCGCAAGCGGTCGCGCCGCTGACGCTGAAGGACCTGCCCCTGATCGAAGTGCCGCCAACGGGCACGGGCAATGATGATCTGTTCGCCGTGCTGCTCTCTGGTGATGGTGGCTGGGCGGGCATCGACAAGGATGTCGCCCACTCATTGGCCGAGCGCGGCATACCGGTCGTCGGCTGGGATACCTTGCGGTACTTCTGGACCGCACGCACGCCCGACGGTCTGACCCGCGATCTGGACCGCACGCTCGAGTACTACGCCGGTGCGTGGAATCGCCATCGCGTGTTGTTGATCGGGTACTCACAGGGCGCCGACGTGCTCCCCTTCGCGGTCAACCGTCTGCCGCCGGGCGCGCGCACTCGCATCGTGACGACCACACTGTTGGGATTGGGCCGCAATGCCGCCTTCGAGTTCCATCTGTCCAACTGGGTCGGGCCGGCGGATGGGCTGGCGATTCTGCCCGAGTACCGCAAGTTGTCGCGCGCCAACACCCTGTGTGTCTTCGGCTCCGGCGACACGGACTCCCTGTGTGCGGATTTTCCGGCCGGCACCCCGGGCACGGTCGAACTGTCGGGTGGCCATCACTTCGATGGCGACTACGATGGCCTCGCACGCATGATCCTGAAATTCGCGGGCCGCGCCATTTAGAGCTCTCAACTCCTGTAGGGGAAACAGCATGATCACCGTCAACGTCCTGTATCCGAATTCCGCCTCTCTCAAGTTCAACATGAACTATTACCTCGATACGCATATTCCCCTGATCAGCAAGCTGCTGGGCGCCGCGCTCAAGGGCGTGCTCGTGCAGCACGGCATCGCGGGCGGGGCACCCGGATCGCCGCCGCCGTTCGCACTGATCACGGTGTTGCGCTTCGATTCCATGGAAGCCTTTCAGGCGGCCTTCGCGCCGCATGCCCCGGCGGTGATGGCCGACATCGTGAATTTCACCAATGTCGAGCCCACCATTCAGTTCAATGACGTGCGTCTGGGCTGAAGATACGCATGAGCGCACTCGATGGCCTGCATCCCGCAGTCGCCGCGTGGTTCCGGGCCACGTTTGCGGTGCCGACGCCAACGCAGGAGCAGGCCTGGCCCGCCATTCAGGCGCGGCGCAACGTACTGGTCGCCGCGCCGACTGGTTCGGGCAAGACGCTGAGCGCCTTCCTGGCCGCGCTCGATGAGCTGGTACGCGAAGGCCAGGCCGGTGCTCTGCCTGATGAAACGCGCATCGTCTACGTGTCGCCGCTGAAGGCGCTGTCGAACGACATCGAGAGCAATCTCGCCGCACCGCTGGCCGGTATCCGCACCCAGCTGGCGCTGCTCGGTCTGCCCGATGTTGAAATCCGCACTGTGGTACGCACCGGCGATACGCCGCAGGCCGAGCGGGCGCGCATGCGTCGGCAGGCACCGCACATTGTGGTCACCACACCGGAGTCGCTGTATATCCTGCTCGGCTCCAAGTCCGGCCGCGAAATGTTCGGCACCACGCGCACCGTGATCGTGGATGAAATTCATGCGCTCGCCGGCAACAAGCGCGGGGCGCACCTTGCGCTCTCGCTGGAACGCCTCGCGGCCCTGTGCGGCACGCTCACGCGCATCGGCCTGTCTGCCACCCAGACACCGATCGAGGCGGTCGCCCGGTTTCTGACCGGCACGGCCGCAGCAGACCGGCATCCGGATTGCCTGGTGATCGATGCCGGGCATGTGCGCGCGCGCGATCTGCAGCTGGAGCTGATCGCAGTGCCGCTGGAGGCCGTGATGTCCGGGGAAGCGTGGACGCTGGTGTACGACCGGCTCGCGGCACTCGCGCAGCAACATCGCACGACGCTGATTTTCGTGAACACACGCAAGATGACCGAGCGGCTGGCGCGGCAGCTTTCGATGCGCCTGGGTCCCGAGCATGTCATGGCACACCACGGCAGCATGGCGCGCGAGAAGCGCCACCTGGCCGAACAGCGCCTGCGCAAGGGCGACCTGAAGGTGCTGGTCGCGACCGCGTCGCTCGAACTGGGTATCGACATCGGCGATGTGGACCTGGTGTGCCAGGTCGCCTCGCCGCGCTCGATCAATGCGTTCCTGCAGCGCGTCGGCCGCTCGGGGCACGCTGTGGACGGGGTGTCCAAGGGGCGGCTGTTTCCGGTATCGCGCGACGATCTGGTCGAATGCACGGCGCTGCTGCTGGCGGTGCGCGCTGGCCAGCTCGATGTGCTGCAGGTGCCCGACGGAACGCTCGACGTGCTGGCCCAACAGATCGCGGCCGAGGTCGCCTGTCGCGAATGTGACGAGGATGAACTCTATGCGCTGGTGCGGCGCGCGCTGCCGTTTGCGAACCTGGCGCGCGCGGACTTCGCTGCGGTGGTGCGCATGCTGGGCGAGGGGTTCAGCACCCGGCGCGGACGGCGCGGCGCGCTGATTCATCACGACGCCGTCAACCACAAGCTGCGCGCGCGCCGCGGCACGCGCCTCACCGCCCTGACCGGTGGTGGCGCCATTCCCGACACGGCCGATTACAAGGTGATGCTGGAACCCGAAGCGCTCATCGTCGGCAGCGTCAACGAGGATTTCGCCGTCGAGAGCAACGCGGGCGATATTTTCCAGCTCGGCAACGCCTCGTACCGCGTCCTGCGCGTGGAGCGCGGTGCCGTGCGGGTCGAGGATGCGAAGGGTCAGCCACCGACCATTCCGTTCTGGCTGGGGGAGGCGCCGGGCCGCACCTGGGAACTATCCGCGGCAGTCTCGCGCCTGCGTGAAGGGATCGCGGCCCGGCTGGCCGGCGATGCCGCGGCCTGGGTGATGCACAGCGCCGGCATCGAGGCGGCCGCGGCCACCCAGCTGATTGAATATTTGGCGGCTGCGCACGCCGCGCTGGGCTGCCTGCCCACGCTGGACACCGTGGTGCTGGAACGCTTCTTCGATGAGGCCGGCGGGATGCAGCTGCTGCTGCACGCGCCATTTGGGGCCAGGATCAATCGGGCCTGGGGACTCGCGCTGCGCAAGCGTTTCTGCCGGCAGTTCAATTTCGAACTGCAGGCGGCCGCGACCGAGGATGCCCTGATCCTGTCGCTGACCACCGCACACAGTTTCGAGTTGGCCGGCGTCGCGCACTACCTGCATTCGAACACCGCGCTGCACCTGCTGACGCAGGCGTTGTGCGCGGCGCCGATGTTTGCGACCCGCTGGCGCTGGGCCGCGTCGATCGCACTGGCGCTGCCGCGGTTTCGCGGCGGCCGCAAGGTACCGCCGCCCATCGCGCGCATGAATGCCGAGGACCTGCTGGCCGCGGTGTTCCCGGATCAGGTCGCCTGCGCCGAGAACGCGCCCGGTGAAATCGAGATTCCCGAGCACCCGCTGGTCAAGCAGACCATTGCCGACTGTCTGTACGAAGCGATGGACGCCGCAGGCTGGCTCGGCATCCTGCGCCGCCTCGAGAATGGCTCGCTCGAAGTGGTCGCACGCGATCTCACCGAGCCCTCGCCGCTGGCGCTCGAAGTGCTCTCGGCGCGGCCCTACGCCTTCCTCGATGATGCGCCGCTCGAAGAACGACGCACCCAGGCGGTGATGAGCCGGCGATGGCTCGATCCGAACACCGCGGCCGACATCGGCCGATTGGACCCGCAGGCCATCGCCAAGGTGCGCGCTGAGGCCTGGCCCGACGCGCAAAGTGCGGATGAGCTGCACGATGCACTGACGTGGATGGGGTACCTCACGGCCGCAGAGGTGGCTGCGAACCGAACCTGGCGCGCGCTCATCGAGGGGCTGGTCGCCGCATCACGGGTGGTGCAACTGCGCGACGCGGTGCAGCCGCTGTGGATCGCAACCGACCGGCGCGCGCAATTCGAGGTGGCGTTGGCGCCGCGCGCAACGCCGCAGCGCGAGGCAGCGCTGGCGGACATCCTCCACGGCCGTCTCGAGGGTCTCGGTCCGGTGACCGCCGCGGTACTGGCCGCCACGCTGCCACAGGTACCGCCCGGTGATATCGAGGCGGCGTTGCTGCGGTTGCAGAATCAAGGGGTGGTCATGCGCGGCCGATTCAGCCCCGCCGTCGCAACCGAGGAGTGGTGCGAACGGCGCCTGCTGGCGCGCATCCATCGCTACACCGTGCGCAGTCTGCGCGCTGAGATCGAGCCGGTGAGCGCGCGCGACTTCATGCGATTCCTGTTCGACTGGCAGCGCGTGACACCGGCCACGCGCATGCGGGGGCCGGAGGCGCTGGTCGCCGTGCTGGACCAGCTCGAGGGCACTGAGATCGCGGCCGGTGCCTGGGAAAGTGATGTGCTGCCGGCGCGCATCGATGGCTATGAGCCGGGCTGGCTGGATGAGCAGTGCCTGGCCGGTCGCTATGTCTGGGCGCGGATCGGTACGGCGGCGCGGCTGGCGGGTGGGGTGCGCGCGGTGGCCCCGGTGCGCGCGACACCGATCGCGCTGCTGCCCCGCCGCCATCAGAAATTCTGGGCGCCGCTGGCCGTCGAAGTGCCGCCTCCGAGGCTCAGCTCGGGGGCAGCAGCCGTGGCCGCCGTGCTGAGCAGCCATGGCGCGACCTTTTTCGATGAACTTGCGGACGCGACGCGGCTGTTGCCGGTTCAGGTCGAGGAGGCGCTGGCCGAACTGGTCGCGCTCGGGCTGGCCAATTCCGACAGCTTTGCCGGACTGCGCGCGCTGCTGCTGCCGGCGCACCGGCGCCGCGGCGCCGTCGCGCGCCGCCGCCGCCGCGTGTCGCTGTTCGGCATGGCCGACTCGGGACGCTGGTCCGCAGCGCGCCGCGTGGCGATGGCCGAAAGCCGCGAGCTGGCCACCGAGCATGTGGCGCGCACGTTGCTGAAGCGCTGGGGCGTCGTGTGCTGGCAGCTGTCGCGGGCCGAGGCTGACTGGCTGCCGCCCTGGCGCGAACTCATCGCCTGCCTGCGCCGGCTCGAGGCACGCGGTGAGATCCGCGGCGGTCGCTTCATCGCCGGCCTGTCCGGGGAGCAGTTCGCGCTGCCCGAGGCGGTCGGGAGTTTGCGCGAGATCCGTCGCAAACCCGTAACAGATCAGGATATAGCCGTGTCGGCCGTCGACCCGCTCAATCTGACCGGATATCTGACAGCGGGTGCGCGTGTGCCAGCGTTAACTAGCAATCGAGTGCTGTATCGTGATGGCCTGCCCGTGGCGACGCTGATTTCGGGCGAAGTCCGGTTCCTGGTTGAGATGGATGAGGCGCGTCGCTGGCAATCCCAGAACGCCCTGATCCGGCGCCCGGTGGCGACGGTGGTCGAGTCTGACGTCTCGTCCGCCTGACCGGTGCGCGACAGCCTGCGTCGCGCCGTAACATATACTTACGTTTTGATGGGGACAGATCCGAGTGCAGGTGCGTTATTGGATAGTCGGCGGGGTTGCGGTCCTGGCAGTCGTGGGCGCCTATATGCTGGGCGACTACTCGGGCAATGCGCCTGCGCCGGCGCCTGAGAGCGCGCCCCATTCAACCAGCGGCCGGTCGGACACACTCGAACGAACGCTCGCGCCGCTGCCACCACCGCGAAACTCCAGCTCCGCCAGCACTCCGGCGCCGGTGAGCGTGAGCCAGGCTGCAAGCGCCGCGCCGCCACCGCCTCCCGCAGCGGCCCCCACCGGGTTTGGCTTCGCCGATGTCGAAGAGCTGGCGCAGCAGCGGTCGCAGAAACCTTACCAGGCTGGTTCGGCCAAATTGCCGGCCGCCATTGCGCATCTGACCTACGATCAATACCAGAGCATTCGTTTTCGGCACGCCGATGCGCTGTGGCGCAACCAGTCGCTGTACGAGGTGCAGTTCTTCCATCGCGGCTTCAATTTCGACCGGCGGGTGGCGATTTCGGAAGTGGTGGATGGGGCCGTCCGACCGGTTGCCTACAACCCGGCTTGGTTTGATTTCGGCAAGGTGGTGCGCCAGCCGGGCAAGCTGCCCCGCGACCTGGGTTATGCCGGCTTCCGCATCCACTATCCGCTGCACACGCCCGGCTACAAGGATGAGCTGATCGTGTTCCTCGGTGCCACATTCTTCAGGGTGCTGGGCCGCAACCAGGAATACGGACTGACCGCGCGTGGCCTGGCGATCAATACCGCCTCCAAGAGCGGCGAAGAGTTTCCGTGGTTTACCGACTTCTGGCTGGTGCGCCCCACTGATCCGGAGCAGCGCACGCTGACGCTGTACGCCTTGCTGGACAGCGACAGCATTACCGGCGCCTACCAGTTCAACGTGCGCCCGGGCAGCATCACCCAGGTCGAGGTCACCAGTACGCTGTATCCGCGCCGGGCCATCCAGAAGCTGGGAATCGCGCCGCTCACCTCGATGTTCCTCTATGGCGTGGATCCGTCCGGACACCGCTTCGATGACTATCGCCCGCAGGTGCATGACAGTGACGGCTTCATGGCGCAGACGGGTACGGGGGAGTGGTTATGGCGCCCCTTGACCAATCCGCGTGAGCTGCGCATCAATCGGTTCATGGATCAGCAGCCGCACGGTTTTGGCCTGATCCAGCGCGATCGGAATTTCTCGCACTACCAGGACCCGGTCGGGCGCTTCCAGCGGCGGCCCAGCTACTGGATCCAGCCACTGGGCGACTGGGGCAAGGGTGGCGCGGAACTCGTCGAGATTCCCAGCGATGAGGCGATTCACGACAACATCGCACTGTACTGGGTGCCCGCGGAGCCCGTCGTTGCGGGGAAGGTGCTCAAATTCTCCTATCTGCTGTCCGCGCATGGCGACTCGCCGATGTGGCCACCGGGCGGCAAGGTGCTCGCCACACGCGTGACGTCGGCGACTCCCGCCGAGCAGCACGATCTGTCACACAGCGATGCGCGGCGCGTGATCATCGATTTCGCCGGTGGCGATCTGGATGGCTTGGACGCCACGCAGCCCCTGAAGGCCCTGCTCACGGTCACGAGCGGGACCACCGAGGATGTGACGGTTCAGCGTCTGGTCGACAGCGGCGCCTGGCGGGTGAGCTTCCTGGTGGTGCCCGCACATCCCCACGACACGGTCGACATGCACTGCTTCCTGCAACTCTACGGCGAGTCGCTGTCCGAGACCTGGACTTACCAGCTTCCCACATGATGGATGCCATCGCGCGGCGCCGCCGTATGCTGTTTTTCGGCCTGACGCTGATCTCGAGCCTGCTGGCCAGCCTGCTGATGCTGGATATCCTGCGGGCCAACAGCCTGACCGTGCTCGAGGCGATGAGCCTGGTGCTGTTCTTCGGACTGTTCACCTGGATCGCGGGGGCCTTCTGGACCGCGATTGCCGGTTTCATCATCCGTTTGAAGGGCGGCGATCCGCGGGTGATGCAGGCGCATGATGCCGATGGCCTCGTGATCCACAGCCGCATCGCCCTCGTGATGCCCGTGTACAACGAGGATCCGCGGCGCACGACCGCCGGCCTTGAAGCGATCTGGAGTTCATTGGCAAAGCAGGCCGAGAGCGCCGCCTTCGACCTGTTCATCCTGTCGGACACCCGCAAGAGCGATATCGCGGTGGCCGAGGAGGCCGCCTGGCGCGCACTGGTCGCGCGGCATGGCGGGCAGGGACGTATCTTTTATCGACGGCGCGCGCAGAACGTCGGGCGCAAGTCCGGAAACATCGCGGACTTCGTGCGCAACTGGGGCGCGGCGTATTCGCACATGATTGTGCTGGATGCGGACAGCGTGATGTCCGGCAAGGCACTCGTGACTCTGGCGCGCCTGATGGATGCCAATCCCCAGGTCGGCATCATCCAGACGGCGCCGCTGCCGGTGGGCCGCGAAACGCTGTTCGCGCGCATGGTGCAGTTCGGCGCGCGCCTGAATGGGCCGATGCTCTCCAGCGGTCTTGCGTTCTGGCAGCTCGGTGAAGCCAACTACTGGGGCCACAATGCCATCATTCGCCTGCACGCGTTTGCCGCGCACTGTGATTTGCCGCGGTTGCCGGGGCAGGCACCCCTGGGCGGGGAGATCCTCAGCCACGACTTCGTGGAGGCGGCATTCATGCGCCGCGCGGGCTACCAGGTGTGGCTGGTGCCGGACCTGATGGGCAGCTGGGAAGAGGTGCCCTCCAACATCATCGAATTCGCCGCACGCGACCGACGCTGGGCCCAGGGCAACCTGCAGCATATGAAAGTGCTGATCATGCCGCAGCTGCACTGGTTGAACCGCCTGCACATGGTCACGGGCATTCTTTCCTATGCCACCTCGCCGATGTGGTTCGCGGTCCTCATACTCAGTTCGATCATCACCTGCCAGGAGGCGATCCAGGGTTACCAGTATTTTGAAACCGGCGCCCATACCCTATTCCCGGTATGGCCCGAATATCGCGATGGCGAAATCGCTGCGCTGCTGCTGGCGACCATCGTGGTGCTGCTGCTGCCGAAAGTGCTCGGCGCAACCCTGGCGTTCGTGAACGGCCCGCGCCGCCGTGCGTATGGCGGTGGCATACGGCTGCTGCTCAGCCTGGTGCTGGAGCAGATTTTCAGCATGCTGCTGGCACCGATAATGATGGTGTTTCACTCCACTTTCGTCATCACGACGCTGGCCGGCAAACCGGTGACCTGGAATGCACAGGACCGCGGGGATCGCGGCGTGACGCTCGGTGACGCACTGGGCCGCCATGTGTGGCAGATTCTGCTGGGCATCATCTGGGGCACGGTGATCCTGATGCTGGCGCCGCGCTTCATCTGGTGGATGATACCGGTGCTGGCCGGGCTGCTGCTGTCGGCCTTCCTCACCATGGTCTCAAGCCGGGTGGACCTAGGCGTCGCGCTGCGCCGGCACGGTCTGCTGCTGACCCCCGAGGAGAGCTCGACCCCGCCCGAGCTCGCCGCCATGCAGCGCGCGCTGCGGCACTCGCCAGCCGAAATTGCGCATGCGGGCGCGGATCTCGCGCTCGTGGTCAGGGGCGACACGCTGCAGACGCCGGCGCTCGCGCCGCTGCGCATGGAAGCCCCCTGAACGCTAGTCCTCGATGCCGTCGAAGAACTCCACGACACCGGTTTCCAGGTCGTATTCGGCCCCGACGATGAGCAGGCCGGCGTTTTGAATGAGGTTCTCGAGCAGCTCAGAGCCGTGGCGCAGGTGATTGGCTGACATGCGGATATTCGCGCGTACGGCGTGGCGCACCAGTGCCTCCGGGTCGTTCGCCAGCGAGGTCGACAGCAGCGGTTGAATCGACGGCCGCACGCGATTGACGATGCTGCGCAGATTCGGCGACTGCTCACGGGAGTTGCGACCGAGCTCCTCCAGGGTGGCCGTGATGGCCCCGCAGCTGGAGTGCCCGAGCACCACCACCAGGCGGGTGTCGTAACGCGCGGCGGCAAACTCGACACTGCCGATCTGCGAGGGCGCGACGATATTGCCGGCGACGCGGATCACGAACAGATCCCCCAGGCCCTGGTCAAACACGATTTCGGCAGGTACCCGCGAGTCTGAACAGCCCAGGATGATGGCGAACGGATACTGCTGCGCGGCCAGCGCGGTGCGGCGGCTGCCCGTGGCGGAATCGGTGCTGCGCTGGTCGGAGACGAAGCGCCTATTGCCGTCGCGCAGTAATTTCAGTGCGTCTTTTGCCGGAATCATCCTGGGGATTGGCTCTTTGTCATATGTTGGCCTGTGGGCAGTGTCCTAGCGCGGCCCGCCACTGTCAATTCGACGCCCACCGGCCGAGACTGTCAGAATCGCTGTCCTGCAAATTCGCGCATTCCCAGGACCCCATGACCAATGTGAACCGCTTTTCCCCAGGTCGTGCGCTGCTGCTGCTGGCCGCGGCTTGCGGGTGCGCCACGCTTGCCCGCGCCGCGCAGGACGCGCCCGGTTCGACGCCGATTCCAGGCAACCTCGGCAATGCGGTGGTGAAGGTATTCGCCACTCTGCGCCTGCCTGATCCCTACCGTCCCTGGGCCAAGCAGGCACCCCAGGACATCACCGCCTCGGGCGTCGTCATCGAGGGGCATCGCATCCTCACCAATGCTCACGCCGTGCTCTATGCCAGCCAGGTGCAGATCCAGGGCACCGGGGCCGGGGACAAGCTATCGGCCACCGTCGAAGCGGTCGCGCCGGGGATCGATCTTGCGGTGCTGAAGCTCGACGACGACGCCTTCTTTGCGACCCACGCGCCGCTCGCGCGCGCGCGCGCGCTGCCGCAGATCAAGGACGCCGTGCTCGCCTACGGCTTTCCGACCGGTGGTACCTCGCTGTCCATCACCAAGGGCATCGTGTCGCGTATCGAGTTCGTGCCTTACAACTATCCCACCTCCGGGCTGCGCATCCAGATCGACGCGGCCATCAATGCGGGCAACAGCGGCGGCCCTGCGATTGCGGGTGACAAGATGATCGGCCTGGCGTTCAGTCGCCTGGGCGATGCGCAGAACATCGGCTACATCATTCCGAATGAGGAGATCGAACTGTTCCTCAAGGATATCGCCGACGGTCACTATGACGGCAAGCCGGCGCTTTTTGATGAACTGCAGACGCTCGAAAATCCGGCGCTGCGCAGCTATCTGAAACTCGACAAGTCGATATCCGGCATTGTCGTGCATCAACCCTACGCGGATTCGGCCGACTATCCGCTCAAGGAATGGGATGTCATCACGCGCATCGGCGACACGCCGGTGGATGACCAGGGCATGGTCAATGTGACCCCCGACCTGCGCGTCAATTTCCGCTACATGATCCAGAAGATCAGTCGCGACAACCACGTGCCGCTGACCATCGTCCGCGCCGGCAAGACCCTCAAGGTGTCATTGTCACTGCTGACCGAGCGCCCGCAGCTGGTGCCGGATGTGCGCGGTGAGTATCCCTCGTACTTCATCTATGGGCCGCTGGTGTTTTCCAGGGCGAGCGCCATGTTCACCTCGTTCCTGAACAACAATGCCGGCCTGATGGGGGCTTTCGGTTACGTGGGCAGTCCGCTCGTGACCGAGCGTGGCGCGATGCCCACGGCCCAGCGCCAGGAACTGGTGGTGGTGGCCTCGCCGTTCTTCCCGAGCAGGCTGTCGGAAGGCTATTCGAATCCGACGGCCATGGTGATCGCCAGCGTCAACGGCGTGCAGATCCGCAGCCTCGCGCACCTGGTGGCGGTGCTGCGCGATCTGAAGGATGAAAACGTGGTGTTCGAATTTGACAGCCGCAGCGGCGAAGCGCTGGTGTTTCCGCGCGCACAGATGGTGGCCGCCACCGAGGGCATCCTGACCGACAACGGGGTGCGCGCGCAGGGCTCGACGGACATGCTCGCCGTGTGGCAGGGTCAGCTCAAGGAAAAAGGCGCGCAGTGATGTCCACGCAAACCACGCAACGCGGCGATGCCAACCGGGCGGTCACGACCGCCCGGCTCACGCAGATGAAGGCCCAGGGTCAGAAAATCGCCGTGCTGACGGCGTATGACTACAGTTTCGCCCGCATCCTCGATGCCGCAGGCCTCGATGTCCTGCTGGTAGGCGACAGTGCCTCCAATGTCATGCACGGACACGAGACTACCCTGCCCATCACGCTCGACCAGATGATCGACCATGCGGCAGCGGTGGTGCGCGCGGTGTCGCGGGCGCTCGTGGTGGTGGACATGCCCTTCGGCAGCTACCAGGGCGACAGCCAGCTTGCCCTGCGCAGCGCCGTGCGCATCATGAAGGAATCCGGAGCGCACGCGGTCAAGGTCGAGGGCGGCGCGATCATCGCCGAAAGCATCCAACGCATCCTCTCGGCCGGTATTCCCGTCATGGGCCATCTGGGACTCACCCCACAATCCATCTACAAGTTCGGCACCTACGTCGCCCGTGCGACGGCCCAGGAGGAGGCCGAGCAACTGGTGCGCGATGCACAGCTGCTGCAGGAGCTGGGCTGTTTTGCGATGGTGCTGGAGAAGATTCCCGCGCAGGTGGGTGAGCGCGTCTCGAAGCTGCTGACCATTCCCACCATCGGCATCGGGGCCGGTCCGCACACCGATGGCCAGGTGCTGGTGACGCAGGACATGCTCGGGATCAACAAGGAGTTTTCGCCACGTTTCCTGCGCCGCTATGCGCAGCTGCATGATGTGATGACGGAGGCGTTCCGCCAGTACACTGCGGATGTGAAGGGCGGCAAATTTCCGGCTGCGGATGAGAGCTACTGAGCAAAGAACCGCGGTGCGCCCCTGTCGAGAGGGGGTCACGACAAGCGCGCACCGCGTTGCTAGCAACCTTGCGACCGCTTTCGATCGCAGCCCGTCTATTGACGGCTTGAGGTTCTTACTGCAAACGCGATGCCAGCCAGAGAATTCTGTCGTGGGTAAGCGCAAGTGCCTGATTGTCCGTGAGCGCGTCCGTGGCAATCTGGCGCCCGGACCGCAGGCCTGCACCGCTTTGAGACAGCATACGCACGCTCGTTGTGCATGACGGACCGGTTTGATGAGGACGAACTGATGGATAGACGAGACATGATGCAGCGGGCCGCCGCGGCGCTGTGCGCCGCGGGGGTTCCCTTTGGCGCATTGGTCGAGGAAGCCTTTGCGGCAACGGCGCCCGCGGGCCTGCGGCGACTCGGCAAGCCCGAGCCCTTTGACTATGCGAAGCTGAAAGGAACGGCGCGTCAGCTCAGCAGCGCCGCCTACAAGCCGCGTCCGGATGCGCTGCCCCCGATCATCGCAGCCTTGAACTGGGACCGTTGGCAGTCGATCCACTTTCGCAATGATCAGTCGCTGTGGGCCGGTGAGCACCTGCCGTTCCAGGTGGGATTTTTCCACCTCGGCTTTACGATGAAGAAGCCCGTGCGCATGTACCTCATCGAAAACGGCCAAGTCCAGGAGCTGGGCTTTGAGCGCAGCATGTTCGATTACAGCGGCAGCGGCCTGAAGCCTTCACAGGTGCCCGAGAATCTTGGTTTCGCCGGTTTTCGCGTGAACTACCAGCTGGACTGGCTGCGCGACGTGGCGGCATTCGAGGGCGCCTCATACTTTCGCGCCATCGATGGCGACGCCCAGTACGGCATGTCGCAGCGCGGCCTCGCGGTGGATACCGGCACCCCATCTCCGGAGGAGTTCCCCGACTTCATCGCCTACTACTTCGAGCGTCCGCAGCCCGGTGCCGGACAGCTTACCGTCTACGGACTGCTCGACTCCCCGAGCGTCAGCGGCGCCTACCGGTTCGTGATCGAGGTGGGTGATACTCTCATCATGGATGTCGATGCCGCGCTGTATCCGCGCAAGCAGATAGATCGGATCGGCATTGCTCCGGGCACGAGCATGTATCTGTTTGGCCAGAACGACCGGCGTGCCGCCTATGACTGGCGCCCCCAGATCCACGATTCCGATGGCCTGCAGATCTGGACCGGAAGCGGGGAGTGGATCTGGCGACCCCTGATGAACCCGCCCGTGCTGCGCACCAACAGTTTCGTGGACAATAATCCGCGTGGCTTCGGCCTCATGCAGCGCGAGCGCGCCTTCAGCCAGTACGAAGACGACGGCGTTGACTACCAGAAGCGCCCGTCAGTGTGGGTCGAGCCGCGGGGTCACTGGGGCGCGGGCCAGGTGATGCTCGTGGAGATACCGACACTCGATGAGACCTTTGACAATATCGTGGCGTTCTGGAATCCGGCCGAGAAGCCGCAAAAGGGTCAGGAGCTGCTGTACGGCTACAAGCTTTACTGGTGCCGCGAGAACCCGGTGTCCGCGGGCCTCGCCACGGCACGCGCCACGCGTACCGGCATCGGCGGCATCGTCGGCCAGAAGCGCAGCTACTTCTCCTGGCGCTTCGTGATCGATTTCGCCGGTGGCAACTTCGATCTGCTGGGCGAACACCCCAATGTCGTGCCGGTGATCACCGCCTCGCGCGGCAAGGTCGAGATCACCTCGGCCCGACCCTTTCGTGAGCTCAATGGCTGGCGTGCGATGTTCGATCTGCATTTGACCGATGAGAGCGTAGAGCCGATCAACCTGCGGCTGTACCTGGCCCAGGACGGCAAGGCGCTGACGGAGACCTGGCTGTACCAATACACACCGCCGCCGGCTGACGAGCGCAGCCTTGAGCCCGCGGGACGCCATCTACCGAAGCGCTAGCGCACCCGCAATGTGCGCCCGGCCCCGCCGGTGCACCAAATATCGGCAGCGCATCAATGGCTGCCGACGAAACCCGTGCTGGCGCCGCACCGGCGCGATGGCACACATGTTGCTGCTCTCACCAGCAGAGGTGAGGCATGACCATCCATTCCCTGTCCCGCAGCGAAGTGATTGACGCGGTTGCGCGCGTGGTCGCGCGCCAGGGGCCCGGCGCATTGCGCTGGGCTGCGATTGTGAAGGAAGCAGGCAGTCCGAGCGTGTCGCAGGCGTGGGAGTGGTATCCGGATCTGCAGGCGCTGGTGGATGAGTGCTACTCGCGCACGGCCCAGGGGATTGAGGAGAGCCTGCTGGTCGGGGAGACGGCCCCCGGCACGGCGCTCGAGAAACTCGCGGCATTCCTGGTCGCGGCGCTTGATATCCGGCGCGAGCGCGGTTCGTTCCTGTCATTTCGCGTCAGCGATGACCTGCCGGAGCGCCAGCGCCGACGCCTGCGCGAACGTGAGCTGATGCTGCTGACGCGGCTGAAGCGCATCCTGATGAAGGGCCAGCGCGACGGTTCACTGGCACTGCGCCACGTCGACTCGGCGTGCGCCATGATTTTCGCCTGCCTGGAAGTACCGGCCACGGCCGCCGAGGGCCCGGAGCAGCGCATGTGGGATGGCGAGCTCATCGAGCTGCTGCTGGCGGCACTGGCCGAGCCGCACGCGCCCGAGTCGGTCCTGCGGCGCGAGATCGAGGTGGCACACGGCAGTTGCCGTTGCGGCATCGTGCGCTACGAAATCGACGGACCCTTCGATGTGATGTCCCATTGCCACTGCTCGATCTGCCGCATGCAGCAGGGCACGGCATTCGCGACCTATGTGTCGGTGCCGACGGCACGGTTCCGCTGGATCGCGGGCGTGGAGCAGGTGACGCAGTACGTCGCGGATTCAGGTCAGACGGCCGAACAGCGCGCCTTCTGCAGCCGCTGCGGCTCGCCGACGCCGTCGCCCCAGGCGGGCGTCGGCACGGCTTATTGCCCGGCCGAAAACCTGCAGCGTGATCTGGGGATCAGGCCCCAAAGTCACGTGTTCGTACGCCCCTGAGGCAGGTCAGCCGGGACGCGGGTCCCGGCTTAAGTGCGCGGCTACGGGTGCTTCGGCCCCGTCGGGACACCGCCCGGAGGCGCCGCCGCGGCGCCGGCATTCGGTGCTGCCGGCTTCACGCTCAACAGTTCGACTTCGAACTTCAGCAGCGAACCCGGTGGGATCGGTGGCGGGGAGTTCATGTCATAGGCCAGTGCCGGTGGGATGTACAGGTCGACCTTGGAGCCGGGCTTCATCAGCATCAGGGCTTCCTGCCAGCCCTTGATCACGCCACTGATGGGAAAAGTCGCCGGCTGGTTGCGCTTGTAGGAGCTGTCGAACTCCGTCCCATCCAGCAAAGTGCCGCGATAGTTGACCGTGGCCTCATCGGTAAGCTTCGGCGGCTCGCCGCTGCCCGGGCGTACGACCTTATATTCCAGGCCACTCGCGGTCGTGATGACCCCCGGCAGCTTGCCGTTTTCCGCCAGGAATTTCGCGGCGGCAGTCTTGTTGGCCGCCCCTTCGGTGGTACGGGCCTGCTCGATCAGGGTCTGCACGCGTTGCCCGTCTTCAGGTGCGGCCGTCGCCTTGCCTGACAGGGCATCCTTCAGACCCTGCAGTACGCGGTCGTACGAGACGGCATCGACGCCGAGTCCCATGCCATGCAGCTGTGTTCCCACGGACACACCCAGACTGTAGCTGGCTTTGGACTTGTCATCGGTGGCCGCGGCCGCGGCGCCCGTCCTTTTCTTGGCAGCCGGAACGGTCTTGGCCGGCGTGATATTGCCACTGGTCTGGGCCTGCGCCGGCAGCGTGCCGACCATCAGGATGGTACCGACGGCGAGGGCGATGCCCCCGGCGGCAAACGTTTTGCGACGCGCGTTCGTGGCTGCGCAGTGCCTTGATTTCACGAAACACCTCAGGTGTTGGAGTAGATTTTCGGGCGGCTAGTTTCGCCCTTCGCGGGCGCTTGTGCTTGGATTTCGACGCCGCAGATTAGTTGCACCGTATTACACTTGCGTACCCGTTCCACCACCGTTGAAGCGCAGCCATGTTTGAGCGTCTCGACCGCGTCCCCGATGATCCGATTCTTGGCCTGATGGCCGCCTTCCGCGCCGATCCGGACCCGAAAAAGGTCGATCTGGGCGTCGGGGTGTTCCGGGATGCCATGGGTGATACCCCCGTTCTGGACAGTGTCCGCAAGGCTGAAAAGGCCGTCCTCGAGCGCCAGACGAGCAAGACTTATGTGGCCCCGGCGGGCAATGCCGCCTTCAACCAGGCCATGGAAAAGCTGGTTTTTGGCCCAGCACATCCGGTTTTCCCCGCTGCGCGGGTCCGCTCGATCCAGGGCCCGGGCGGCTGCGGGGCACTGCGTCTCGGGGCCGAGCTGGTCCGGCTGGCCGCGCCGCAGGCCACGTTGCATGTCAGCACGCCGACCTGGGCGAACCATGTGCCCTTGATGACCGGTTCGGGTCTGAAACTTGGCCGCTACCCGTATTACGAACCCGCACAGGGCGCGATCAATTTTGGCGCCATGTGCCAGGCACTGGAGGCGCTGCCTGCGGGCGATGTGGTGTTGCTCCACGCTTCCTGCCACAACCCGACCGGCGCCGATCTGTCTCAGGCCCAGTGGCAGGAACTCGTGCCGCTGTTCGGGCGCCGCCAGCTCCTGCCCTATATCGACATGGCCTACCAGGGGCTCGGCACCGGGCAGGATGAGGATGCTTTCGGCGTCCGACTGCTCGCCCGGGAACTGCCTGAGGTGCTGGTCGCGGTGTCGTGTTCGAAGAACTTCGGGCTGTACCGCGAGCGCGTCGGCGTGCTGCACGTCGTGACCGACACTGCGGCCGCGGGCCTGGCCGCGCTCAGTCACGAGGTGCGCGTCGCCCGCAGCATCTACTCCATGCCGCCCGATCACGGTGCGGCCATTGTCAATGAAATCCTCGGCAACGAGGCGCTGCGCGCCGGCTGGGTGAATGAACTGGCGTTGATGCGCGAGCGCATCAACGGGCTGCGCCACCAGCTGGTCGGGCAACTGCGGGCCGCATGGCCGGCCCGTGACTTCGGCTTCATTGCCCAGCAGCGGGGCATGTTCTCGCTGCTGGGTCTGAGTGTTGATGAGGTGCAGCGGATCCGGACCGAGCGTCATGTCTACATGACCGACGACAGCCGCATCAATATCGCCGGCCTGCGTGCGGACAACATCGAGTACTTCGCGCAGTCCGTGGCGCACGTGCTGCGCTGATGGCGCAGCTGTCCGCTGCCGCGGCGCGGCTGCTCGGCAGGCTGGACAGTCTCGCCGCGCAGTTCGCGCCGCATTTCGCCGCGGCCGAGCAGCTCGCGCGGCTGCCTCCCGCCATCTGCGAGCCGTTGCTGCAGGAGGGATTTTTCCGCCTGTGGATACCGCTCGCCAATGGCGGCCTGGAGCTGCCGCTGCCCGATGCGCTGCGCATCTATGAAGCGGCCGCCGCCTTGGACGGTTCCCTGGGCTGGGCCGTGATGATCGGCGCGGGCGGCGGCATGTTTGCCGCATGGCTGCCACCGCGGGGCGCGCAGGAATTATTTGCATTCCCGCAGGCCCTGGTAGCCGGCTCCGGCTCGCCTTCCGGCGTTGCGGAACGTGTGCCGGGCGGCTACCGCGTACGCGGTGCGTGGCGCTTCGCCAGCGGTGCCCACTATGCGTCGCTGTTCACTGCCGCCTGTGTGGTCAGCGTTGGGAGCACTCCCGTGCAAACGGCCGCTGGCGTGCCGCTGGTGCGCGCGATGTCGATCGCGCCTGCCGACGTGCGCATTCTGGATACCTGGGATCCGGTCGGGATGCGTGGCACCGGCAGCCATGATTTTGAAGTGCACTCCGCATTCGTACCCGAACATCACTCCTTTTCGGTGCTCACGGATGCGCCGCGCGAGAGCGGCCCGCTGTACCAGCTGCCCTTCAACGTGCTCACCGAGTTACCCGTCAGTGCCGTGGGGCTGGGGATCGCGCGGCATGCCTTGCGGGAATTCGCGCAGGGGCTGCCGGCGCACGCAGCGTCCGGCACCGGCGCGGTGAGCACGCGCTTCGCGCAGGCGCATGCCGCGCTCGAACAGGCCGCGGCGGTAGTATGGGCGCTGGCGCAGGAAGCGTGGCAAACGGTGTTGCAAGGAGAGAAGCTCAATGCTCTGCAACTGGCGCGCATCACGGCAAGCTGCGGCGTATCCCAGGAACGGCTGCGCGCGGCAATCGGTGAGCTCGCCAGTGTCGCGGGCATGCGGGCCATCGACCGGCGCAGCAGCTTTTCACGCGCGTGGCGCGACCTGCAGACACTCGGTGCGCATGGAAGCGTGGCCCCGCAGCGTCTGATCGCCGCGGGCAGCGTCCTGCTGGATCAGGCCGCGCGCAGCGACACGAGCAGCGCAGCCAGCGTGGTCAGCGGCGCGCCACAGACACTACCCGTACACACGTAGGCCACGGCATCACCCCGCGGCGCCTTGTCGGCCAGCGCCGCCGGCAGATCGGCCGCATCCGCGGGCACCGCCAACACCAGACGGCGTGGCGCGTACAGCCGCGCGAGCTGCGCGCGCCATTGCTCGAGCTGCTCGGGGACGCCGCGGATGACAATGATCTGCGGCGGGTGGATCAGCTCCTCGAGTGCCGCAAGCATCGCGACATGCGCCTGGGGCCGCTGCACGAGGCCGTGCCAGGCCGCGCGCAACGTGCCTTCGGCGGCGGCGAGCCATTCGGGGCGACTCAGCAGGTGGCCGAGCCTTTGCAGCGCGAAGGCCGCAATCGCGTTGCCCGCCGGGGTCGCATCATCGGCGAAGACCTTTGAACGGTGGATCAGCTGTTCGTGATCGTCGGCAGTAAAGAAAAAACCACCGCCCTGCGGGTCATGAAACCGCGCCAGCATTACCCGCGCCAGTTCTGCGGCGAAATTCAGTTCGTCAGCACGCACACGCACCTGCTGCAGTTCGAGGATGGCATCGAGCAGGTAGGCGTAATCATCCAGATACGCGTTCAAGTGCGCTTCGGTGCCCAGCGCCGTGGCGAGCAGCCGCCCGTCGCGCCACATGTTGCGGCGGATGAAGTTCAGCGCATCCGTTGCCGCCTCGGCCAGCTCGGCGCGACCCAGGGCGCGCGCCGCGATCGCCAGGCCGCGGATCAGCAGCGCATTCCACGACACCAGCACCTTGTCGTCGCGCCCGGGGCGCACGCGGGTGCTGCGCGCCGCGAGCAGCGCGGCGCGGGCCGCAGCAATTTCGGCGGCTACCGCCGCTTCGCTGCGGCCCAGCTGCCGGGCAATCTCATCCAGCGGCGCAAACGCATGCAGATGCCACAGGCCCTCAAAATTCGGTTCGCGCTCCAGGCCGAAGCGCGCGGCGAAGGGCGCGAACTGCGCCGCGGGCAGCAGCTCGCGGATCTGGCGCACGTCCCAGACGTAGAACTTGCCCTCGTGGCCCTCCGAGTCGGCGTCGAGACTGCTGTAGAAGGCGCCTTGCGCGGAGCGCATCTCGCGCAAGACCCACTGCGTGGTGGCCGCGGCGACGTCCGCGTAGAACGGATCGCCGGTGGCAATGGCCGCCTGGGCGTAAACCGCCAGCAGCGCGCCATTGTCGTAGAGCATTTTCTCGAAGTGCGGAATCATCCAGAACCGATCCACCGAGTAGCGGCAGAAGCCGCCGCCGAGCTGATCGTTGAGGCCACCTTCGCCCATGCGTCGCAGGGTGAGCGTCGCCATGTACAGGGCATGCAGATCCGGCGTCTCGGCGCTGCTGGTTGCGTGCCAATCCCGCAGCAGCCGTTCGAGCGCGTTCGCGTGGGGAAACTTGGGCGCAGCGCCGAAACCGCCGTAGTCGCCGTCGAAAGTGGCGGCCAGGTCGCGCCGCGCGGCCGCCAGCGGCGCCGCGGTCAGCGGCTCATCCGCCGCAGCCGGCGGCGGTGCCATTTCATTCAAGACGCGCACGAGGGACCTGCCCTGGGTGCGCAGTTCCTCGAGGTGATCGCGGTAGTATTCCATGACTCGCATCAGCAGCTGGGGAAATGCCGGCATCCCGTAGCGCGGCTCGCGCGGAAAATAAGTGCCGCCGAAGAACGGCCGCTGGTCGTCGTGGCACAGGAACATCGTCAGCGGCCAGCCGCCGCTGCGCTGGGTCAGCAGCTGCTGCGCGATCTGGTAGATGCGGTCCACGTCCGGGCGCTCCTCCCGGTCCACCTTGATATTGATGAAGTTCTCGTTCAGAAGCTGCGCCGTAGCTTCGTCCTCGAAGCTCTCCTCGGCCATCACATGGCACCAGTGGCAGGCCGAATACCCGACGGACAGGTGTACCGGCCGCCCGCAGCTGCGGGCGGCCGCGAACGCCTCCGGTCCCCACGCGTACCAATCGACCGGGTTATGGGCGTGCTGGCGCAGGTAGGGGCTGGTCTGGCGCGCGAGCCGGTTGGTGTAACGGGGCGTGCCGTCGGGATTCAAATGGCGGATTCGGCTCATGGGAGCAAGGATACACCGGGGCATCCGGTATAATTCGCAGGCGGATTGAGCCGTTTGCGATCGACTTGGGCAATATTGACAACTTCCACTGACTCGAACATCGACGCCGCGGTCATTCCGGAGCTGCGTCTGAAGCGCGCAGAGGACCGTCGCATCAATGCCGGACATCCCTGGGTGTTCAGCAATGAGGTGGACATCGCGCGTACGCCGCTGGCGACGCTGAGCGCAGGCGCGACGGTGCGCCTGGTCTCGGACCGCGACAAGTTTCTGGGTTTCGCCTATGTCAATCCGCACTCGCTGATCTGTGCGCGGATCATGAGTCGTGATCCGGACAGTCCGATCGGGACCTCGCTGATCGTGCATCGCCTGAATGTCGCGCTCGCGCTGCGCCAGCGCTTATCGGCTGAGCCGTACGGGCGGCTCGTGTTCGGCGAGTCCGATCAGCTGCCCGGCCTGGTGCTGGACCGGTTCGACGATGTCATCGTCGGGCAGATTGCCACCGCGGGCATGGAGGCGCTGCAGGCAGCCGTGGAGAGCGCGGTGCGCAAGGTACTCAAACCACGGGTGCTGTACTGGAAGAATGACTCCAACGCGCGCGAGCTGGAACAGCTGCCGGCGTTCTGCGGCGCGGCCTTCGGTGAACCGGGCACACAGCTGCACATCCGTGAAGCCGGCATCGACTTCGTCGCGCCGCTGGCGCAGGGACAGAAAACCGGCTGGTTTTATGATCAGGCGGCCAACCGGGCGCTGCTCGGGCGTTTCCTGCCGGGCGGGGCGCGCGTGCTTGATGTCTGCAGCTATGCGGGCGCGTGGGCCGTGACGGCGTTGAAACACGGTGCCGGCAGCGCCACCTGCGTCGATACCTCAGCGGCGGCGCTGGAGTTCGCCCAGGAGAATGCCCGCACCGCGGGCTATACGGTGGAGGTGATCCGCGGGGATGCCTTCGATGTGCTGAAGAATCTGCACGAGGCCGGCGCGCGCTTCGATGCGGTGATCCTGGATCCACCCGCGTTCATCAAACGGCGCAAGGACATTGCGCAGGGCCAGGCGGCGTATCGCAAGCTCAATCAGCTGGCGATGAACCTGATCGGGCGCGATGGCCTGCTGGTGTCGTGTTCGTGCTCCTACCACCTCGAGGAGCAGCAGCTGCTGACCGCTGTCCAGACCGCCGCCCGGCATACCGCACGCTTCGCCCAGGTGATCGCCTTTGGTGGCCAGTCACCGGATCACCCCGTGCATCCGGCCATCCCCGAGACCCGCTATCTGAAAGCACTGTTCTGTCGCGTTTCGCGCGAGTGACAGTCGAAACCGCTACAATTTCCATATGTTGCAATATCCAGGTTTCAATCCCGTCGCCGTAGAGCTTGGACCGATCAAGGTTCATTGGTACGGCATCATGTACCTGATCGGCTTCGCCGCGGCTTGGTGGCTGGGGCGGGTGCGCGCCAGTCGCCCGAATTCGAGCTGGAAACCCCTCGATGTCGACGATCTGGTGTTCTTCGGCATGATGGGCGTCATCTTCGGCGGCCGCACCGGGTACGTGCTCTTCTATGGCATGGAGTACTGGGCGCATGATCCCTGGTATCCCCTGAAGGTCTGGGAAGGCGGCATGTCTTTCCACGGCGCGCTGCTGGGCACCCTCGTGGCCATGGCACTGTTTGCCTGGCGCCGCAAACGCAACGTTGCCGATGTGTTTGATTTTGCGGCGCCGCTGCCGGAGTTGGGACTGTTCTTCGGCCGCATCGGCAATTTCATCAATGGCGAGCTGTGGGGCAAGCCGACCACGGTGCCGTGGGGATTTCGCGTGGATGGCCAGGTGCGCCACGCCTCGCAGTTGTACGAGGCGGGCCTGGAAGGACTGGTGCTGTTCGCGGTGCTGTGGATTTTCACGCGTAAACCGCGGCCGCGACTCGCGCCATCGGGGCTGTTCCTGCTGCTCTACGGACTTGCCCGCTTCGTCATCGAATTCGTGCGCGTGCCGGATGCCAATCTGGGGTACCTGGCCGCCAACTGGGTGACGATGGGGCAGATCCTGTCATTGCCGATGATCCTCGGCGGCATCATCCTGCTGGTCGTCGCGTATCGCCGGCGCACGCCCTCGGGAAATTTCCTCCCGTCAGCCTAGGCTTATTGCATCGTGCGTCAGTACCTGGATCTCATGCGCCATATCCGCGAACATGGCGTGCCCAAGGAGGACCGCACCGGCACCGGTACGCTGTCGGTCTTCGGTCACCAGATGCGCTTTGATCTGGGCGCCGGATTCCCGCTGGTCACTACCAAGAAAGTCCATCTGCGGTCGATCGTGTACGAGCTGCTGTGGTTTCTGCGCGGTGATACCAATGTCGCGTGGCTGCATCAGCACAACGTCAGCATCTGGGATGAGTGGGCCGGGCCGGATGGGGAACTGGGGCCGGTCTACGGGCGGCAGTGGCGGGCATGGCCTGCGCCGGATGGCCGCACCATCGACCAGATCGGAATCGTACTGCAGCAATTGCGGCAATCGCCGGACTCGCGGCGCATCATCGTCAATGCGTGGAATGTGGGCGAACTGGATCGCATGAAGCTGCAACCCTGCCATGCCATGTTCCAGTTCTACGTTGCCAAGGGCAAGTTGTCGTGTCACCTCTACCAGCGCAGTGCCGATTTCTTCCTGGGCGTACCGTTCAATATCGCCTCCTACGCATTGCTGACGCACATGCTGGCGCAGCAAACCGAACTGGACGTGGGTGAACTGGTATGGACCGGTGGCGACTGTCACCTGTATCTGAATCATCTGGCGCAGGCCGATGAGCAGTTGTCCCGTGCGCCCCTCGCGTTGCCGCAACTGCGCTTCAAGCGTCGGCCCGCCGATCTTTTCAGCTATGACTATGAGGACTTCGAATTCGTGAACTATCAACATCACGCGGCGATCAAAGCACCGGTGGCGGTCTGATCGTGGCAACCAAGAAATCCAAGCGTAAGGCCACGACCGGCCGCTCCGTCGACAAGGATGCGGCGAAGCTGGCGGCACGAGCGGCCAAGCTCATCAAGGTGCGCCGCTCCAAGGTGCATGGTCAGGGAGTGTTCGCACTGCAGCGCATCCGCAAGGGCACGCGCATCATCGAGTACGTGGGTGATCGCATCTCGCACGCGCGCGCCAATCGCCGCTACGATGATCACGATGCGAACGACAATCATACCTTCCTGTTTGCGGTCGATCGCAATGTCGTCATCGACGCCACGGTGGATGGCAATGATTCGCGCTTCATCAATCACAGCTGTGACCCGAACTGCGAGTCGAACATCGAAAGCCGCCGGGTATTCGTCGATGCCATCAGGACCATCGAACCCGGCGAAGAGCTGAACTACGACTACCAGATCGGCCGCGAGCGCGATGATCCGCCGAACGTGGATGTGATCTATGCCTGCCGCTGTGGCGCTGAGAACTGCCGCGGCACCATGTTGTGGCCGCCGAAGCGTCCGGCGGTACGCAAGAAAAAGACGGCTGCGGCGGCCGCCGCGACCAAGCGATCGAGTCCGCGGCGCCGCCGGTGAGCGAGGCGCGCGCCGAGTCCGACCGTAGACCGGCCCTGGGCGCCGTCGTTGGCGCCCTGGGTATCGTCTATGGCGATATCGGCACCAGCCCGCTGTACGCCTTCGACCAGTCGCTGAAGGTGGCCGGCTCCTCTGATGCCGGCACGATACTCGGCGTGCTCTCCTTGATCTTCTGGTGCCTGGCCATCTCGGTGACGTTGAAGTACGTGATCGTGATGATGAGGGCCGATAACGAGGGCGAGGGCGGTATCCTGGCGCTGCTCGCGCTCGCGCAGCGACGGCTGAATCAGATCGGCTCCTGGCCGCGCATTGCGGTCAACCTGGCGCTCATCGGCACCGCGCTGTTTTTCTGCGATGCCCTGATCACACCCGCGATTTCCGTGCTCGGCGCCGTCGAGGGTCTGGAGCTGCTCGATCCGGCGTTCGGTCGCGCGGTGATTCCGGTGACGCTGGGTGTCATCGTGGCGCTGTTCTGGATTCAGCGCAGTGGCGTCGAGAAAATCGGCCGCGCCTTTGGTCCCATCATGGTCACGTGGTTCATCGCCCTTGCAGTCACCGGCGTGGCCGCCATCATCAGCGCGCCGGTGGTACTGAAGGCGATCAATCCCGTGTACGCCGTGTCGGTGCTGTTCAACCACCCCGGCATTGCCCTGGCGCTGATCGGCGCGGTATTCCTGTCGGTCACCGGCGGTGAGGCGTTGTACGCGGACATGGGCCACTTCGGCAAGCAGCCGGTGCGCGTGGCCTGGTTCTCGCTGGTCTGGCCGGCGCTGCTGCTCAATTACATGGGCCAGGGCGCGCTGCGACTGCGCGGCGGCGGAGCCGAACATGCCATGTACGCGCTCGTGCCCCAAATGGTGCTGCCGTTGATGGTGGTGCTGGCCACCGCGGCCTCGGTGATTGCTTCGCAGGCGGTTATCTCCGGTGCGTTTTCCGTGGCACGTCAGGCCATCCAGCTGGATCTGCTGCCGCGCATGCGCGTCCTGCAGACCTCGGCCCATGAACAGGGCCAGATCTACGTGCCGATCGTCAACCTGCTGCTGTTCGTATTCGTGTGCGCCTTCGTGCTGGGCTTCGGATCCTCCGATGCCCTCGGCGGTGCATACGGCGCTGCGGTAGTTGGTACGATGTTCATCACCACCATCCTCGGCGCCTTCGTCGCCGTCACCCAGTGGGGCTGGCCGTTATGGGCGGTGGGTGCGCTGTTCAGCGGCCTGTTCTGCCTGGATGGGATCTTCGTGGTGGGCAACATGACCAAGATACCCGCCGGCGGCTGGGTGCCCCTGACGCTGGCGATGTGTCTGTACGGGGTGTTCTCGACCTGGCGCTCGGGCCGCGTGGATCTGCGGCGCGCGCTGGCAGCCCTCGCGCAGCCACTCTCGACCCTGTCGAAGCTGCTCGAGGATGCGTACCGGGTGCCCGGCACCGGGGTGTTCCTCGCCAGCCATCCTGAATACATCCCGTCCGCGCTGATCCGTAATTTCGAGCACAACAAAATCGTCCACGAACGCATTCTGGTGCTGAATTTCCAGATCATGGACACTCCGCGCCAGAGCCAGACCGACCGGGCGCGGGTCCAGGAGCTCGCACCTGGCGTCTTCGCCATCACGGCGCGCTTTGGCTTCATGGAGACTCCCGATGTGCGCGAGGCGCTGCGCGCCTGTCGTTCCCGGGGTCTGCGCGTGTACCTGGAGGACTGCTCCTTCTTCATCGGTCAGCATGTCGTCGTCGCGCGGCCGCGGCCGGGTTGGCAGGGGCTGAAGCGACGCCTCTTTGCGCGGCTGCAACGGCGCAGCGGCCAGGCCACCGAGTTTTTCCGCATGCCCGTGCGCGATACCGTCATCCTGAATACGTCCGTCGAGATCTGATGGCTGCTGCTGCCGCTCCGCTGATTGCGCTGCTCGTCGCGGCCACCGAGAATGCCGTGATCGGCCGTGACAACGGAATGCCGTGGCATCTGCCGGATGACCTGAAGCACTTCAAAGCCCTGACGTTGGCTAAGCCGGTACTCATGGGGCGCAGGACCTTCGATTCCATTGGCAGGCCGCTGCCCGGGCGTACGAATCTGGTGTTGACGCGCAGCGCCGGCTGGTCGATGCCGGGGGTCACCGTGGTGCCGGATCTGGATGCCGCGATCCGTGCTGCCGGATGCGCCCCCGAGCTGGTCGTGGCCGGCGGTGCGCAGGTCTATGCGCTGGCGCTGCCGCGCGCCACTCGTATCTATCTGACGCGAATTCACGCTGTCATCGAAGGCGACACCCGGATGCCGGAAATCACTGACAGCGAGTGGCACGAGACTTCGCGTGAACTGCATCCGAGCGATGCACGTCATCCTTATGCCATGAGTTTCGTTACACTGGAGAGGCATCCGGCGTAGCAGGGCTGAAGAGGAATCCTTTCGAACCATGCAGGCCCTATTCGTACATGGCATGGGCCGCTCCCCGATTTCGGGTTGGGCGTTGCTGCGGCGGCTGCGCCGTGCGGGGCTGGACACGCACACGTTCGGACACATGGTCAGCAACGAGAATTTCGCCGCCATCGTCGCGCGCCTGACGACGCGACTTAGCCAGATCGCCGCGAGCGGCGACTACATAGTGATCGGCCATTCCCTGGGCGGCGTGCTGCTGCGGGCGGCGCTGCGAACCCTGCCGCGCACGGTTCGTCGCCCAACGCGGTTATTCCTGCTCGGTTCCCCCGTGCGGTTTTCCACGGTGGCGGCGCGCATGGCGTCCAATCCGCTCTACCGCCTGCTGACGGGGGACAGCGGGTTGATGCTTGGTTCTGCGCAGCGCATGGGCGACATCGGCGTTCCCGCCGTGCCCGTCACCGCCGTCGTGGGCGTGCGGGGCTGGTCGCTGGTTTCGGGGTTGCTGCCAAGCGAGGTCAACGACGGTGTCGTGACCGTTTCCGAAGCCAGTGCCCCCTGGCTGACCGATGTCGTGCGGGTACCCGTGACCCATACCTTTCTGCCCTCTGATAGCCGCGTGTCCGCGCTAATATTGGAACGATTGCAGAATTAGAGGGCGTGTTGGCTTGTGAAGCGCATCCTGGCGTTGGGGGGTGGCGGATTCCTGATGGAAAACCGCCATTCGCCGATCGATCAATACATCGTGAAACTCACCGGGCAGGTGAGGCCGCGGATTTGCTTCGTAGCCACCCCCAGCGGCGATCTTCCCGACGACATTGACAGGTTCTATGAGGCGTACGGCTCGCTCGACTGCGAGCCTGTGCATCTCGCCTTCTTCCGCAAGCCCGCCCCCGGTGCCATCGCGCTGTCGAGCATCGCAGACACACTGCTCGGCATGGATGCCATCTATGTCGGTGGCGGCAATACCCGCTCCGCTCTGGGCGTGTGGCGCGAATGGGGCTTGCCCGAGATATTCCAGCGGGCGCTGCTGTCAGGCGTGCTGCTGTGCGGAATGAGCGCCGGGGCGATCTGCTGGTTCGAAAGCGGACTGACGGACTCGGTATGGGGGGCCGGCCCGCTGCATCCCCTGCGCTGCCTGGGCTTCCTGGCTGGCGCCTGCAGCGTCCACTATCACTCCGACCCGCTGCGCAAAACCATGCTGCATGAGCTGGTCGCCGCACGCGCAAGCGGTGAGGGGATCGGGATCGATGACTATGCCGGTGTACTGTACGAGGATGGGCGCATCGCCAAGGTCCTGAGCTGGCGACGCGGTGCCGCGGCACACCTCCTCGTGTTTCGCGATCGGCAGCTGGTCGAAGAGCTGCTGCCCGGCGAAAGCGTACGGCAGTTATGCAAATAGCCTTATGAACGAACCCGAACAGTACTGGTTTGCGGCCAAGCGCTACGGCTGGGGTTGGGGCCTGCCGTTGCGATGGCAAGGATGGGTGGTTCTCATCGTGTGGTTGGCCCTGCTGGTTGCAGCTGCGCTGCGCCTGATGCCGGTCCATCCGCTCGCCTTCCTGGCATTTGCGCTCCTGATGGCGGCGCTTCTCACGTTCATCTGTTATCTCACCGGGGAGCCGCCCCGCTGGCGGTGGGGCGATTGAAACGCGCCGCACCACCCGGGGCGCTATCATTGGCGGCTCGCAACGGAAGGCATTCGGCATGAACAAGGCGTATTGGATTTCGGCGTATCGGGCGATACACGACGAGGCGGCCGTCGCGGCCTACGCGAAGTTGGCCGGTCCGGCATTGCTCGCCGCGGGCGGCCGCTTCCTCGCGCGCGGCAGTCCGGCGCGAGTCTACGAAAGCGGCCTGCAGCAGCGCACCGTCATCATTGAGTTCGACAGCCTCGCGCAGGCGCTTGCCGCCCATGACAGTCCCGAGTATCAGCAGGCGCTGCGCGTACTGGGCAAGGGCGCCGATCGTGATATGCGCATCGTCGAGGGCGCTGGATAAAAGCCGTGGATTCAAAGCAGCGACAGCTCCTCGGGCTGGCCGGATGGTTGGCGACCAGCTTCGCCGCAGCCGCGATCGGTGCGGTGGCTTCGATTCACGCGAAGTCCATTTACGGTCAACTGGTCCAACCCGCATGGGCACCCGCAGCGACGATCTTCGGGCCGGTCTGGACAGTGCTGTACGCGATGATGGGTGTCGCGGCGTGGCTGGTGTGGCGGTCCGGGGGGTTCCGTGGCAATCGGCTGGCGCTGGGCCTGTTTCTGGCACAGCTGGTGCTCAATGCACGCTGGAGCTGGCTGTTCTTCGTATGGCATCAGGGTGCGCTCGCCCTGATTGACATCGCGGTGCTGTGGCTGCTGATCGCACCGACCGTGGGTCTGTTCTGGCGCGTGCGTGCCGCGGCCGGCCTGTTGCTCATTCCCTATCTGGCGTGGGTCAGTTTTGCGTGCGCATTGAATTATTCAATCTGGCAGCTCAATCCGGGAATTCTGGGCCCGACGCATGTCAGCCTGAGGCAGGCCATGGCCGGTACCGCCGCGAACGTGGACGCCCATATGGTGCACCAGGCGTATGTCGCGGCAATCAATTCCAACAATCTGGACGCCGTGCTCGGCATGTTGACCGATGATGTCGTCTTCATGCCGCCGAACGACACGCCACGCATCGGCAAGCGCGCGGTTCGTCCCTGGATCGCCGCATACCTGCGCACCTACCGCACGCATTGGGACAAACCCGTTCAGGAGTTCGTCGTCAGCGGCGATTGGGCGTTTGAGCGCTATGCGTATACGTCCACCGGTACGCCGCTGCAGGGCGGGGCGCCGCGGGTGGATACCGGATGGGGCTTCGTGGTCTACCACCACGATGATGATGGCAACTGGCGCGTGGCGCGCGATGCATGGGGGTCAGATCATGCTGCCCCGATCAGGTAAGGATCACCGCGTCTCCTGCGAGGCCCAAGCTTATAGCTGGTACGCGACCAGGGCTGCGACTTCCGTCTCCGCTTCGAGCCAATCTGATGCTTCCTGGCCCGGTGCAAATCCGCGGCGCTGGGCCCTGAAATAGGCCGCTGTTGCGATCCACTGCTGTCGCTCCTCGGCCGTTACCCGCGGCTGCACGCAGAAGCGGAGCGGATCGAAATTGGGTGGCATGGCTGTCATACGAAGGATCTCCGCTGATAGCGTATAAATAACATCCGCATTCCTGCTGGGTTGTAGGTTTCAGGCCGGAGGTGTCTGACAGATAAATCCGACAATGGGGGCCGGACTGCGGGCTTATGTCCGACGTGCAACGACGAGGTTGGCGGTCATGAGCTGCACGACCTCGCCGCGCTGATTGTGCGTGGCGCTGCGGATGGTGACGATGCCGCGTTCCGGGCGCGATCGCGACGGCCTGACAGCCAGGACTTCGCTCTCGACATGCAAGGTATCGCCGGGGCGGGTCGGCAGCGGCCATTTGATTTCGCCGCTCGCGCCGACGACGCCGCCGGCCAGCCGTGGCCCCGTGGTGACCAGCAGGCGCATGGTCACCGCGGCGGTATGCCAGCCACTCGCCGCCAGCGCGCCGAACAGGCTGTGCTGCGCCGCTTCTTCTGAAAGATGGAACGGCTGCGGATCGAACTGGGCGGCGAATTCCTTGATCTGTGTCGCGGTCATGGCTTGGCTGCCGGTCGTGAAGCGCTGGCCCACCTGCAGATCATCCAGATAGAACAATGGTCGCTGCGTGCCGTTTGCGATTGGATCTGGTGAGTTTTCCATGCTCGTCGGGCCCCCATCGGTTGCAGGGGCCGATGATTGCGCTGTATCGGGTTGGGGCGCAATTTCATTAGAATCATCGCAGATGAATGAGCCACCCACTGATCCGGCACTGGTCTCGGCCAGGACGCTCGCGCACTACAACGAGCGTGCCGCCGAATTCTGGACGGGCACGCGCGACCACGATGTGCAGCAGAACATCGCGGCGCTGCTGCGCCATATCGCGGCAGCGCCACCGCTGCGCATACTCGATTTCGGTTGCGGCCCTGGTCGGGATCTCGCGGCCTTCCGGGCCCTGGGCCATGAGCCGACCGGTGTCGAAGGCTCCCCGATCTTTGCCGCCATGGCCCGCCGGCACAGTGGCTGTGAAGTATGGGAGCAGGATTTCCTGGCACTTGAGCTGCCCCACGCTCACTTCCATGGGATTTTCGCCAATGCCTCGCTGTTTCACGTGCCGCGCCGCGAACTGCCACGGGTGCTGGCCGAATTGCATGCGGCGCTGCAGCCCGATGGCGTGCTCTTCACCTCGAACCCACGCGGGAATAATGAGGAGGGCTGGAATCGCGGTCGCTATGGGGTGTACCACGATCTGCAGTCGTGGCGGGCCTTCCTGGACGCGGCGGCGTTCGCAGAACTTGAGCATTACTTTCGTCCGCCCGGCTTGCCGCTCGAACAACAGCCCTGGCTGGCAAGCGTTTGGCGCAAGTGCGGTGCACTGGAGGAACTGGCATGAACGGTGATGAACAGGCGATCCGGGCACTCATCGCGACCTGGATTCGCGCGGCCGAAGCGGGCGACGCGGAACGCGTGCTCGGCCTCCTCGCCGATGACGTGGTCTTTCTGACGCCGGGCGCGCCGCCGATGCGCAAACCCGCCTTCGCGGCAGCGCAGCACGCTTTGCAGGAGGTTCAGCTGCGCATCACCAGCGCGATCCAGGAAATCAGGATCCTGGGCGAGTGGGCGTACTGTTGGAACCGCCTCACCGTGGTCATGACGCCCCGCGTCGGGGGCAGCCCCGTCACCCGTGCTGGAGACTCGCTGTCGATTCTGCAAAAGAAATCGGACTCGTGGCTGCTGGTGCGCGATGCGAACCTGGTCACCGCTGCCAGTCCCGTGCAATGACGCCCGGACTTTCGGTCCGCACGGCGCGCCTCGAACTGATCGCCGCCACCTTCGAGCTCCTGGAGGCCGAACTGGCGGGCCCCGCAGCCCTCGGCGCTGTGCTGGGCGTGCCGGTTCCCCACAGCTGGCCGCCCGGGGAATACGATCGTGACGCGCTGGATTTCTTCCTGTCACGAATTTTCATGCACGGCCCGGCGGTAGTTGGCTGGTACAACTGGTACGCGATTCTGCTCGATGCCGACGGCTGCCGTGAAGCGCTCGTGGCTGGCGCAGGCTACATGGGTCCGCCGATGGAGGAGCTGGTCGAGATCGGCTACTCGGTGGTGCCCGAAGCGCGCGGCCGCGGTTTCGCCACCGAAATTGTCGAGAGTCTGGTGACGCGCGCGCTGGCGGTGGGCGCCGTGCGTACCGTGATTGCGCATACGCTGGTATCCAACGCGGCCTCGCAAGCCGTGCTGAAGCGCGCGGGTTTCCAGGTGGTCGGCCCTGGAGCGCAGCCGGGTGTGCTGCGCTTCGAGCGCTCGCGCAGCTGAATCCCTTAAAGTTGCGCGGCAATCAACTGCTGCGCGCGCGCCAGCTCGGCCTCGTCAAGCTGCGCCGAGTCCGCGCTGCCGTGGTGCGCGCGCTGCGCATCCAGTGCATCCAGGATCTGCTGCTGCACGGCGCCGCGGCGCAACGCCTCGGCATATGAAATCTCGGGGTGAAACATCACCATCGCATAGCGGGGAATGAAGCGGGTCGGATAGCGGCGTTCCAGTTGCAGGGCCCAGGACTTTTGCCGCAGGAAACGCGCATCCAGCACCGCCGAGCGCATTTCGGAATAGTTCTCCAGCGCCATCTGTGCGATCGCCTCGGTGTCGGGGCGGCGGGCGGCACTGAAACCGGCAAAGATCGTGGGCCAGTCACAGTGCGTACCGTCGTCCGCGAGCAACGCGTCGAGCAGCACGCAATCTTCGAATGCGGCATTCATGCCCTGGCCGTGGAAGGGCACGATGGCGTGAGCGGCATCACCCAACAGCAGGATGCTGCCACAGGCCCACGGCTCGGTGTGAATCGTTCCGAGGCGGCCGGCAGGATGCTCCCGGAACTGCGCCGGCAGATCGGGGATCAGTGCGGCGGCGCTGGCGAACTCGCGCTCAAAGAGCTCCTGCGCGGCCGCACCGCTGTCCAGGGTGTCGAAGCCGGGGCGACCGGTGTGCGGCAGAAACAGCGTGGCCGTGAAGCTGCGGTCAGGATTCGGCAGGGCAATCAGCATGAAGCCGTGCCGCGGCCACACATGCAGAGCCTGCGCGTGCAGTGCGTACTGCCCATGCTGCGGTGGGATGTGGAACTCCTTGTAGTCGTGCTCGAGCGGCAGCTCGGTGACGCTGACCCGGCCGGCCCTGGCAAGACTGCTGCGCACCGCGGAGCCGGCACCGTCGGTTGCGATGATGGCCGCAGCCTCGATCGTGCGCTGCATGCCGGTGCGGTTGTCCACCGCGCGCAAGCTGCCGTTGGCTACATCCACGTCGGTGCAGGTGGTGTCGAAGTGCAGTCGAACCTGCGGCAGCCCGGCCGCCGCCTCGATCAGCACACGGTTGAGGGCCGCGCGGCCGATGGAGTAGATGACTTCACTGGCGCGCTGGCCGTAGCGCAGCAGCCGCGGTGGCGAGTTTGGCTGCGGTTCGTGGATCATGCGGCCGCGCATCGGCAGCATCACCGGTCGCACCTGCTCCATCAGGTTCGCCCGTTCGAGGGCGCGGATGCCGCGGGCGGCTAGCGCCAGGTTGATGGAGCGGCCCGCATCGGCGGCGTGAACGCGCGGATCGGCGCGACGCTCAAAAACATTCACCGGGATGCCGCGGCGTCCCAGCAGCACCGCCAGCAGTGCGCCGGCCAGCCCCCCGCCCGCGATGTTGACCGCGTGCTGGCGCATTTATCCGGCTCCCGCCAGTGCTGCCTCCAGCGCGGTCGCGAAGCGCAGGACATCTTCAAAGCTGTTGTACAGCGGTACGGCAGCGGCGCGGATCACATCCGGCTCGCGCCAGTCGCACACCATGCCCGCGTGCTGCAGCCGCTCGAAGACTGCCCGGCCGTGCCGGGCGTCTTTTCCGAGTCGCAGTGACAACTGGCAGCCGCGCGCGTGAATGCCGCCCGGGGTCAGTATCTCGATGGGAAGTGCGTCCAGCAGGAAGGCCAGGTATCCGGTGAGCGCCACCGATTTGGCGCGCAGATGCGACAGTCCGGCCTCTGCGAACAGTTCGAGGGAGGCCAGCAGCGGCGCCGCCGACAGGATCGAGGGATTGCTGATCTGCCAGCCATCGGCGCCAACGGCCGGTACGAACTGCGGACCCATCGCGAAGCGGGTGAGCGGATCGTGACCCCACCAGCCAGCCAATCGCGGCAGCGAATGCGCGTGGCCGTGCCGCTCGTGGACGAAGCAGCCGCCGATCGCGCCGGGACCGGCGTTGAGGTACTTGTAGCTGCACCACACCGCAAAATCAGCGCCGCTGTCGTGCAGGCTGAGGGGCACATTGCCGATGGAGTGGGCCAGATCAAAGCCGACCGCGCAACCGGCCTTGTGCGCAGCGGCCGCGATGCGCGCCAGGTCGAACACCTGGCCGCTCAGGTACTGCGTGCCCGGCCACAGCACCAGTGCAATCTCGGCGCCGCGATGTTCGAGGAAGTATTCGATCTGTTCGGTGGTGATCTGGCCACGTGCGTCCGCGGGCTGCAGTTCCAGCAGCTGCGCGCGCGGATCTAGGCCGTGCCAGCCGATCTGTGAAGCCAGCGCATGGCGGTCTGATGAAAAGGCGTTGGCTTCCATCAGAATGCGGGTGCGCGTTGCCGCGGGCCGATAGAAGCTGGCCAGCATCAGGTGCAGATTGACCGTCAGCGAATTCATGGCGACGACCTCGCCGGGTTGCGCGCCGGTGAGGCTGGCCAGACCGGCGCGCATGAACTCGTGGTAGGGGATCCAGGCGCGCCGCGCGGACTCGTGACCGCGCACGCCCAGGGCCGCCCAGTCATCGAGTTCTTCGTTGATGCGCTGCCGGGCGGACAGCGGCTGCAGTCCCAGCGAGTGCCCGCACAGATATACCAGGGGTTCGCCCGCTGCGCTCACGGGGTGCGCGAACCGGTCACGGAAGCGCGCCAGGATATCGGCGGCGTCGCGCGCTCGGGCGTAGCTCAAGGAGCGTTCAAAGGTCATGCGGCGGCCGGATCAAGCGGCTAGCGCGACTGTACCGTGCCGCAGTTGCGGCAGGTGTGCAGGCGCGGATTGCCGAAAAAACGCTCAAACACCGGCGGAAACTGGGTCTCGATATCGGTGAGTTCGAAGAACTCCTCGTACAGCTTGCTGCCGCAGTGCTCACAGTACCACTGCAGGCCATCGCGTTCCCCCGGGCGGCGGTCGCGTTCGATCACCAGTC
>DATAVA010000023.1:0-11421 GCA_036267975.1 Steroidobacteraceae bacterium
ACAGCCGTGGTCGCCTCGACGCACAAAGCCGCGTCTCGGAAACCAGCAGTTCGCTGGTGCTGCAAAACATTGGCAAGGTCCAACGCGGATTTAGCGTGCTTGCGGACCACTTCGTTCGTTCCGCCTCCAAATTCGACAGCGAAATAGGCTTCCAACATTCGCTTTGCTGCCGCAATTATTGACGCACCCGCGCCTTAGAATGTACCGACGAGAGCGACTAAGTTCCGTTTTGCTGACTCGCGACTCTATTTGCCTTCATCTGATCGAGCGCCGCCGCGAGAGCGTCAACTCGCGGCGCGGGTACCTGGAAGGCGCCGTGCATGTCACGGGCCGCGCGAAACAGCAACGAAAGCCCTACATCGAGCCGTCTGATGACTGCCCACGGGTCGTACGGCCCGAAGAACGACACCAGCATTCCGCCGTCCGGCTTCTCGCTGATGTGACGCTCGGCAAGCGCAGGGGTGTTGTTGTGGGCGTCGATGCAGAACAGCCCGTAAAGCCCCTCATATTCTTCGAGCCGACCAGCTCGCTTGCAGCGCTGCCAAATCTTGAGTGGTCCCTTGCCTCGGCACTTCAGGTCCGCGAGCTTGGCGCTAAGTTCGTCGTACTCGGCCTTGCGGCCATCCTTGAAGGCCTGTCGCAGCGAGGAGGCTTCCATGACCTTGAGCGTTTGCTCGAACCCTGAGGCGTGGATGTGTTCGATATAGCCCGACTCGTGCAACAGGTTGTCGAGGTCCACATGGCTCTCGAACATCGACCGGAGAATGCCCGGTACGGCTGTCGGCTCGCCAAGCACGGCAAGCCCCACGCACGCTGAAAAGAGTTCGACCACTGTCCCATAGATGGCGAGGGCAAGGACCTGAAGCTCGCCCTCGTTGTGGCCGAGGGTCGCGGCGGCGTCGAGGACCACTCGCACGGCGTCGGAACAGTAATCGACCGTGGACCGCAGGCTAGGGTCTAGGTCGGCACCATGTACGACTGTCATCCCTAACCTCACTTTTCCGTATTTCTTCTGTACGGTCCTGCGGCCTGTCTCGTAACAAACCTGGCCATACCGCGGTGTCAGCTGGCTCCTTCGGCCGACAAATTGGGTGCGGCAAATTCTCCGCGTTTAGCCTGTTAGTCCAGACTCAAAAAGTGGAACCAATTCTGGAACCCACATGCTCGAAAAAGTGGAACCCAATGGGGCTATGAGGTATAGAAACTTCAATGGAATCATTGGTCGGGATGACAGGATTTGAACCTGCGACACCTACGTCCCGAACGTAGTGCTCTACCAGGCTGAGCTACATCCCGAATCTGGCCACCGGGGTGAGCCTTCGGGGGCTCACGCGGGGCGCGCAGTGTACTCGACGGCACGGCGCCGGAACAAGGGTCGGCCCGCTTTGGGCCCGGTATTCAGGTGGGGGGCTGGTCGCCCGTGAATTTGACCGGCGTTGCCCCGGTCACCGGGCCAATGGTCGCGGTGTCGCTGACGTACAGACGGACGGCCCGGTCGAAGGTCATCGTTCCTTCGACGACGGCGCCGGGACCCACTACGACCCGCGGTTTGTCGCTATCGCTCCACCAGTGGAAGAACCCGGTCGAGGGTTTGAGCACGACAATCCCGCCGCGCACACGGGAGTTGGCGCCGATCTCGATATTGCCGTTGACGGTGCTGATGCCGCCGTTCACGGTGGCGCCCGCCAGAATGATGGCGCCATTGACATTGGCGAGGTGGCCGCCGACCTCCGAGCCTTGACGCAGGCTGAGGGTGCCGTTGACGGTGGTGACGGTCGCGCTGACCTTGGCGCCCTGCCCCAGAAAGATGCCGCCGTTGACCGTGGTCAACGAAGTGGCGGTGGCGTGGTCCCCGAGACTGATATTGCCGTTCACGGTATGCCCGGCCGACAACTGGCCATTGTCATCGGCGCGGATCGAACCGTTGATGGTGCTGACTTCGCCGCCGGGCTTGCCGGCACTGATATGAATGGAACCATTGATCGCATGGCTGCCCGTGACGTTATTGTCGTCCGCACTGCTCGCACCGGAGTCCTGCCCGCCCGTATTCTTGGCGGCGTTGTCGTTGTCATGGGAGTTGATGCAGCCGCTCAGAGCGAACGCGGACAGGACGGTCCACGCCACGGCCAGCGGCAGGTTGCGTACAGTGATCATTTTAAAGGCTCCCCGACACTCAAGTCGTGTGTGCGACCGCGAACTGCGCCAGTGCTGCCAGGCCGCGCCGATACGGCGTGTCGGGCAGTACCGTCAATGCCTGCAGCGCCAGCTCCGATTCACGCTGGGCTACACGCGATGCGTAATCGATGCCACCGGTGGATTCGATGGCGGCGACAATCGGTTCGAGCTGCGCGAGGCCGCCCTGACGGATGGCCGTGCGGATCAGGGCCCGGTCCGCCTCGCCGGCAGAACGCAGCGCATGAATCAGCGGCAGCGTCGGTTTGCCCTCGGCCAGATCGTCGCCGAGATTCTTGCCGCGCTCGGCCGGATTCGAGCGGAAATCGAGCACGTCATCCACGAGCTGATAGGCGGTGCCCAGATGCCGGCCGTAGTCGGCCAGTGCACGCTGCACCTCGGTGGGGCTGTTCGCCAGCACGGCGGCGACTTCGGCGCCGGCCTCAAACAGGCGCGCCGTCTTTCTATAGATGACATCCAGGTAGCGCTGCTCGGTGGTCTCCGGGTCATGCGCGTGCATGAGCTGCAGCACTTCGCCCTCCGCGATGACGTTCGTGGCATCGGCCATGATGGCCAGGACGCGCTGACTGCCCAGGCCCGCCATCATCTGGAACGCCCGCGAATAAACGAAGTCGCCGACCAGGACGCTGGCCTGGTTGCCAAAAACCTCATTGGCCGTGTCGCGACCGCGGCGCATCGAGGAGCCGTCGACGACATCGTCATGCAGGAGCGTGGCGGTGTGGATGAATTCAATGAAGGCCGCAGCTTCAACGTGAGCGTTGCTGTTCGAATTGCAGGCACGGCCGGCCAGCACCACGAGCAGCGGCCGCAGGCGTTTGCCGCCTCCCGCGATGATGTACTCGGCAATCCGATCGACCAGGGGTACCGAGCTGCGCAGCCGCGCCCGGATGACCGCGTCCACGGCGGTCAGGTCGGAATTGACGATGGAGCGGATTTCTACGAGGGTCATGAGTGCCAGGGTTGTCTAAAACTGGGGCATCGTAGCTGACGCGGAGTCTATTGTAAGTCCCCGTGAGGGCTGGAAAACTCTAAGGTTTGACCCGCCCGGCCCCGGTCAGTAGAATGCGCGACCTTTCGCGTAGCCTCAGGAATCCGGGGAATGCGCGCAACTTCATTGCAGGAATTCAACATGTACGCGGTTATCGCCACAGGCGGCAAGCAGTATCGGGTCACCAAGGACACGGTCCTGAAAGTAGAGAAGCTGGACGCCCTTCCCGGTGAAACCGTCGAATTTGCCGATGTGCGGCTGGTGGGCGAGGGTGCCGACGTGAAAATCGGCTCCCCGCGCGTGGATGGCACCAAGGTGCTCGCCACCGTGGTACGCCACGGGCAGGGCGATAAAGCGGTCATCGTCAAGTTTCGGCGCCGCAAGCACTATATGCGCCAGGGCACGCACCGGCAGCTCTTCACGGAAGTGAAGGTCACCGACATCAGCGCGGCTTAGCGCGCGCCTCTTATTCGAAGGATCAGCAGACATGGCACATAAAAAGGCTGGCGGCAGCACCCGGAACGGCCGCGATTCGCACTCCAAGCGCCTGGGCGTCAAACGCTTCGGGGGTGAACTGGTGGCCGCGGGCAACATCCTGGTTCGTCAGCGGGGCACGCCGATGCGCGCCGGTCCGAACGTGGGCGTGGGCACGGACCACACCTTGTTCGCCCTGGTGACCGGTCGGGTGCAGTTCGCCCGCAAGGGTGCCGAGCAGCGCACGTTTGTGAGCGTGCTGCCCGAGGCTGCTGCGCCCACCAATTGATCGCTTGAGGGCCGGCAAGCGGTTCGCAGGGTTCCGCCCTCATGAAATTCGTCGATGAAGCCCGCGTCAAGGTTCAGGCGGGCAACGGTGGTCGTGGCTGCGCCAGTTTCCGGCGCGAGAAGTTCGTCCCTTTCGGCGGTCCGGATGGGGGCGACGGCGGCCACGGCGGGAGCGTGTGGCTGCGGGCCGTACCCGGCATCAATACCCTCGCTGACTTTCGCGTCGAACGCACCTACCGTGCGCCGCACGGAACGGCCGGCAGCAGCAACAGCTGCACCGGAGCCGCGGGTTCCGATCTCTTTATTCCCCTGCCGGTCGGCACCGTCGTGCGCGACTCGGACACCGGTGAACAGCTCGGCGACCTGGCCACGGTCGGCGAGGAGCTGCTCGTGGCCCGCGGCGGCAAGGGCGGGTGGGGCAACACCCGCTTCAAATCCAGCACCAATCGCACCCCGCGCCAGTTCGGCCCCGGCCTGCCCGGCGAGAAGCGCCTGCTCGAACTGGAAATGAAGGTGATCGCCGATGTCGGGCTGCTGGGCATGCCGAACGCCGGCAAATCGACCCTGATCCGGGCGGTGTCGCAGGCGCGCCCGAAGGTCGCCGACTACCCGTTCACCACCCTGTATCCGAATCTGGGCGTGGTCAATGCGGGCGAGCAGCGCAGCTTCGTGATGGCCGATATTCCGGGTCTGATCGAGGGTGCGGCGCAAGGGGCGGGTTTGGGGATCCGCTTCCTCAAGCACCTGCAGCGCACCCGCGTGCTGCTGCACCTGGTGGATATCGCACCGCTTGATCCGGCGACGGATCCGGTGAAGGAAGTTCGCGCCATCGCCGCGGAGCTGAAGAACTTCAGCGCCGATCTGGCCGACAAGCCGCGCTGGCTGCTGTTGAACAAGAGCGATCTGCTGCCCCCTGCGGAGGCAGCGGCACGGGCGAAGGATATCGTGCGGCGGTTGCGCTTTCGCGGACCGCATTTCCTGATGTCGGGGGCGACGGGTGCGGGGACGCCGGAACTCGTCCAGGCCGTGATGAGCTTCCTCGAGCAGAACCAGCGCGCCGTCGCGGCAGCGGCGGAAGATTCGCCCTAGGCCATGGCGCGGATGCGCGCGGCGAGCCGACTCTTGTGCCGATTGGCCTTGTTGCGATGGATGATCTGCTTGTTCACCAGTGCGTCGATGACCGGAACGGCCTCGCGGTAGCTGGTGCCGGCCACATCCTTGTTGCCACCCTCGACGGCAGCGGTGACCTTGCGAACGGCACTGCGCATGCGCGAGCGAAGGGCAACATTGCGTACGCGGTGCTTGTCAGCCTGGCGAGCGGCTTTTTCCGCGGACTTGGTATTGGCCAAAGGACTCTCCAAAAAAGGACGGGACTTGCCCGATTCAAGGGGGCGGTAGTGTGCTGATCGACCCTACGGTTGTCAACTTGGGACTGGCCAACATGCCTATAATTTCAAGTAAATGCATCTGATTCGCGGACTTCCTCCAGCCGCTGCCGCGGCCGGCCCATACGCCCTGACGGTGGGCACCTACGACGGCCTGCACCTGGGGCATCAGGCCCTTTTGGCGCGCCTCGGGGAGCATGCCCGACGCTTGAGCGTGCCCACCCTCATGGTCACCTTCGAGCCCATGCCGCGGGAGTTCCTGACCCCCGACAATCCACCGGTGCGGCTGACCTCGTTACGGGAGCGCTGGCGCTGTCTTGAATCGATGGGCCTGCAGGGGCTGTGCGTGCTGCGCTTCGGCACCGCCCTGCGCAATCTCACCGCTGAACAGTTCGCGCAGCAGCTGGCCGAACGCCTCCAGCCGGCGATCGTGGTCGTCGGGCATGATTTTCGCTTCGGCCGCAATGGCCAGGGGACGGCGGACTCCCTGTGCGCGGCGGGTCGCCGCTTCGGCTTCGAGGTCGAGATCGTGGATCCGGTGACCCTGGCCGGCGAGCGCCTGAGCAGCAGCGCGATCCGCGAGGCCCTGGCGGCCTGCGACCTCCAGCGGGCCGAGCGCTTGCTGGGCCGTCCCTATACGATGACCGGCCGGGTGGTGCGCGGGGAGCAGCTGGGCCGTAAGCTCGGTTTCCCGACTGCCAATGTGCGCTTCGCGCACCGGCGGCTGCCGCTGGCCGGAATATTCGCCGTCCGTATGCGCGTGCGCGGCGGTGCGGATACGCCGCTGGCGGCGGTGGCGAGCATCGGCACCCGCCCGACGGTGGGGGGCACCGAGCCGTTGCTCGAGGTGCATGTGTTCGATTTCGCGGGCGACCTGTATGGCCGCGAGATCGCCGTTGAGTGTGTGCAGTTCCTGCGACCGGAACTGAAGTTCGAGTCGCTGGAGGCGATGGTCGCGCAGATCCGTGTGGATGCCGCGCAGGCGCGCAGTGCGTTGAATATTGAGTGAGCGTTGGAAAAGTGCCTGACAACAAGCAAAACCTGAACCTGCCGCAGACCGCCTTTCCGATGAAGGCGGACCTGGCGCAGCGCGAACCGAAGATGCTGGCCGAATGGGAACAGTCCGATCTGTATGGGCGCATTCGCACAGCCTCGATCGGTCGGCCGCGCTTCCTGCTGCACGATGGGCCGCCGTACGCGAATGGCGCGATTCACCTGGGCCACGCGCTGAACAAGATTCTCAAGGACATCATCGTCAAGTCACGCCAGCTCGATGGCTTCGATGCGCCGTATGTGCCGGGCTGGGACGGCCACGGCCTGCCCATCGAACAGCAGGTCGAGAAAAAGTACGGTCGTCCGGGCCAGAAACTGGATGCCGCGGCCTTTCGCGCCGCCTGTCGCGCCTACGCCAACGAGCAGGTGAACCTGCAGCGGGCGGACTTCAAGCGCTTAGGGGTGCTGGGTGATTGGGAGCATCCCTACCTGACCATGGATTCGCGTTACGAGGCGCATCAGCTGCGCGTGCTCGGTCGCATCATCGCCAACGGCCATCTGTACCAGGGCGTCAAACCCGTGCACTGGTGTTTTGACTGTCGCTCGGCGCTGGCCGAGGCCGAAGTCGAATACGAGGATCACACCTCGGTGGCCATCGACGTGGCCTTCCGGGTGCTCGACAACCGCGATCTGGAGCGACGCATCGGCGTGCCGGCCGGCGCGCTCGGTAGCACGCCCACCGACATCGTCATCTGGACGACGACGCCGTGGTCGCTGCCGGCGAATCAGGCGGTGGCGCTGAACGCGGAGTTCGATTACGTGCTGGTGCACACGCCGGGTCGCAATCTGATCCTGGCGCTGCAACTGGCTGAAGCGTGCCTGGCCCGCTACGCAGCGCTGAGCGATGATGCGGTCGAGGCGGAACTGCCGAAGGCATCCTTCAAGGGCCGCCTGCTCGAGCATCTGCGCCTCGCACATCCCTTCCAGGCCTACGATGTGCCGGTGATCCTCGGTGATCACGTGACCGCGGATGCGGGCACGGGCGCGGTGCACACGGCGCCTGCGCACGGCCAGGAAGATTTCGTGGTCGCGCGGCGCTACCACCTCGCCGTCCCCAATCCCACCGGCAATGACGGGCGCTTCCTGCCCGACACGCCCCTGGTCGGGGGTCTGAAACTCGAGGAGGGTGGCAAGCTCATCGTCGCGACCCTGCGCGCCAACGGCATGCTCATCCATGATGAGCCGTACGTGCACAGCTATCCGCACTGCTGGCGGCATCATTCGCCGGTGGTGTTCCGCACCACCCCGCAATGGTTCATCAGCATGGACCGGCACGATCTGCGCGCGCACGCGCTGCGCGACATCCGCGATGTGAAGTGGACGCCGGCGTGGGGTGAACAGCGCATCAGCGGCATGATCGCGGACCGTCCCGACTGGTGCATTTCGCGCCAGCGCACCTGGGGGGTGCCGTTGGCGCTGTTCGTGCACAAGGTCAGCGGCGAGCTGCACCCGCGCACCCCCGAACTGATCGAGATGGTGGCCGAGCGCGTCGCGCGCGACGGTGTCGAGGCCTGGTTTGCACTGGATCCTGCCGAAGTGCTCGGCGCGGAGGCTGACGACTACGAGAAGCTCAAGGACGTGATGGACGTGTGGGCGGACTCCGGCGTCTCGTTCGACTTCATGGCCGCAACCCGCCCCGGTTTCGGACTGCCCTTTGATCTGTACCTCGAAGGCTCCGATCAGCATCGCGGCTGGTTCCAGAGTTCACTGCTGATGTCCGAGGCCTTGTACGAGCGCGCGCCGTATCGCGGCGTGCTCACCCACGGGTTCACGGTCGATGAGCGCGGCCGCAAGATGTCCAAGTCATTGGGCAACGTGCTGCTGCCGCAGAAGGTGGTCGGCGCCCTCGGCGCCGATGTGCTGCGGCTGTGGGTCGCGGCCACGGACTACGCGAACGAGATGAGCGTTTCGGACGCGCTGATCAATCGCACCGCCGATGCGTATCGGCGCATGCGCAACACCGTGCGCTTCCTGCTCGGGAATCTCGCCGGATTTGACCCCGCGCAGGACCTCGTGCATCCGGCCCGCATGGTGGCCCTGGATCGCTGGGCGGTGGCGCGCACCGCGCAGCTGCAGGCTGAAATCGTGGAGGCCTATCGCGAGTATGCGTTCCACCTCGTCTATCACAAGATCCACAACTTCTGCATCGTCGACTTGAGCGCGATCTATCTGGATATCGTTCGCGACCGGCTCTATACGACGCCGGCCGGCAGCCCCGCGCGCCGCTCGGCGCAAAGTGCGCTGTACCACATCGCGCAGGCCATGGTGCGCTGGCTCGCACCGGTGCTGTCCTTCACCGCCGAGGAGATCTGGCGCCAGCTTCCCGGGACGCCGGGTGAGTCGGTGTTCCTCGCCCAGTGGCACGCACTGCCGGAAGGGGCCGCGCACGATGTCGACTGGCCGACGTTCTTCCAGTTGAAACGCGACGTATCGCGGGAACTGGAGAAATTGCGCGAGGCACAGCAGATCGGTGCGCCGCTGGATGCCGAAGTCGACGTGTACTGCGTGCCGGCCGAGTTCGAACGCTTCAATGCACTGGGCGCCGAACTGCGCTTCCTGCTGATCACTTCAGAAGCGCGGGTCCACAAGGTGTCTGCGCCGCCCGCGGCTGCGGTCGCTGCGACCGAAACCGGGCGTGAGGGGGTGTGGATCGCAGTGCGCGCGACGAGCCATCGCAAGTGCGTGCGCTGCTGGCATCACCGTGCGGAGGTGGGCACGAACCCCGCGCATCCGGACATCTGTGACCGCTGCAGCGGCAATATCGACGGTCCGGGTGAAGAGCGGAGGTTCGCATGAGCGCGGTGGGCAGTGGCTGGCGGTGGCTGCCGCTCGTGGTGGGGGTGGTGGTCCTGGACCAGCTGTCGAAGGCCTGGATCGTGAGCCACGTGGCCTATGGGGGCATCCGCACGCTGCTGCCGGTGCTCGATATCACGCTCAGGTACAATCGCGGTGCGGCCTGGAGCATGCTGGACAGCGCCTCGGGCTGGCAGCGCTGGCTGTTCTCCGGTCTGGCCGTGGTGGTCGGGATCGGGCTGCTGGTGTGGCTGCGGCGGATCAACGGACGCACGCAGAAGCTGCTCGCCATGAGTCTGTCGCTGATCCTGGCCGGCGCGCTCGGCAACCTGATCGACCGGCTGCATGGCGGCCAGGTCGTCGATTTCATTCTGGCGCATTGGCACGATGCGCAGTTTCCGGCCTTCAACGTGGCCGATTCGGCCATCACGATCGGCGCCGTGCTGATGTTGCTGGATGCCTTCTCGGACGGTCGCAGGAGTTCAAACTGATGCAAGTACTGCTCGCCAACCCCCGCGGCTTCTGTGCCGGTGTGGATCGTGCCATCGAAATCGTCGAGCGCGCGCTGTCGATGTTCGGCGCGCCGGTGTACGTGCGCCACGAAGTGGTCCACAACAAGCATGTGGTGGATCGCCTGCGCAATCTCGGCGCGGTGTTCATCGAGGAACTCGAGGAAGTGCCGGCGGGGGCGACGCTGATTTTCTCGGCGCACGGGGTTTCCACGGCCATCGAAATGGGCGCGAAGGACCGCCAGCTCACCGTGTTCGATGCGACCTGTCCGCTCGTGACCAAGGTGCACATGGAAGTGCAGCGCTATGCGCGCGATGGCCTCGATGTGATTCTCATCGGCCATCACGGTCATCCGGAAGTCGAAGGCACGCTTGGCCGCTTCGATACCAGCTTCGGCGGCCGCATCTGCCTGGTGCAGAACGTCAAGGAGGCCGAGGCGCTCATCGTGCGTGATCCGGCGAAGCTCGCCTTCGTGACTCAGACCACGCTCTCCGTGGATGACACGGCCGATATCGTCGAGGCGCTGCGCAAGCGCTTTCCGGACCTGGAGACACCGCGCAAGGAGGATATCTGCTACGCCACCCAGAATCGCCAGGATGCGGTGAAGAAGCTGCTCGAAAAGGCGGACGTGCTGGTCGTCGTCGGTTCGCGCGCCAGTTCGAATTCGAATCGCCTGCGCGAGCTGGCCGAACGGGCCGGCATTCCCGGCTACCTCGTCGATGGCGCAGCCGACATGCACCGCGACTGGTTTGAAGGCAAGCAGGTCGTGGGCGTCACGGCCGGTGCGTCGGCCCCCGAGGTGCTGGTGCAGGAGGTCATCAATCAGCTGCGCGAGTGGGGCGCGAAGGTCCCCGAGGAGATCGCCGGGCGCGAGGAGCACGTGATTTTCGGGCTGCCGCGCGAACTGCGCCGTCCGGAAGTGGGCCCGGCATCCTAGGCTATACTCACCGCCATGCAGGACAATGGCTTACCTGACGCTCCCGGGCCCTGTGCGCGGCGCCTGGCCGAATTCGGCATCCGGCCCACCGCGCAGCGCGTGCGGATTGCCGGGCTGTTGCTGGCCTCCCCGCAGCACCTGTCGGCGGAGCAGATCCTGGCGACATTGCGCGCCAGCGGTGCACGCGTGTCGAAGGCCACGGTCTACAACACCCTGAATCTGTTCGCGAAGCGCGGGGTGATCCGCCAGCTCTCGGTGGATGGCGCGCGAACCTGGTTCGACTCCAATGTCGCGCCGCACTACCATTTCCACGACATGGACACCGGCGCCCTGGTGGACGTGCCGGTTCCCGAGGTCGAATTCGCGCGCCTGCCGCCGCTGCCGGAGGGCATGGAAATGGCGGGGATCGACCTGGTCATCAGGGTGCGAAAAATTTCCTGAATTCGGGGCGATTCTTAGTACAATCCGCGCCCACAATTTCGTCCCGTTCGGCGCCGACTTAGCTCAGTTGGTAGAGCACATCATTCGTAATGATGGGGTCCACAGTTCGATTCTGTGAGTCGGCACCACTCAACACCCTGAATTTCCTGCGCTTTCGCCATCACCTCGGGCATCACGGCGCTAACCCCTGCTACGGCATTTGCACAGGCCGCCGACGCCCATGAACGCGTGTCGCCGGCCGAAAGGTGCGCGTAGCGCGTCAGCATCGCCGGGCTCGACCAACCGCCCAGGCGCTGCAGAACGCGGTCCGGCGCGCCCGCCATGGCCGCCCAGGAGGCGAAGGTATGGCGCAGGTCATG
>DATAVA010000024.1:0-24318 GCA_036267975.1 Steroidobacteraceae bacterium
ACTACGCTCAATCTCCTGTTGGATCGCTATTCGCATCACCTCGGCGTCCTCAATCTGCAGCTTGCGCATCGTCTTCCTCCGAGAGAAAAGAACGAAGCAATAATAGCACTATGCTGCATTATTTATGTCGTCGTGTTTAGAACACTTGCACACGGGCCCTGCGCTCGTGCTCGGCTGGAGCGACGGCGGCGTTGAAGCCTTGCTTCTGGGCATGCGTCATCCCGACAAAGTGCTGAAGATCGCCGCCATGGCCGCCAACCTCTATCCAGAAGGCATCAGGCCTGAGGTTCTTAAGTTGTTCGGCGCCGCTCCGGAGGCTCAGGGGTCGGCCGATTCACGGACCGAACGGGTTAAGGCGCTTGTGCGGACGCAGCCGCACATCAGGCCGGAAGACCTGATGACCATTACCGCCCCGACTTTGGTGCTGGCGGCCGACCACGACCTCATCCTCGATGAGCACACGCTGGAGATCTACCACCACCTCCCCAACGGCCAGTTGGTCATCTTTCCGAACGCCACGCACATGATTTCTGTTGACGATCCGCAGCGGTTCAACGCTGCGGTCGCGAGTTTCTTCCGGGAGCCATTCGTGAGGAAAGATCGACTTTCGGACGTGCTCAAGTCCCTCGATCGGCTCAAGCAGGAGGAAGCCGTGGAAGAGTCCCGGTCGCCTTCAGGCCCCCGGAAAGCCGACAGTCGTGATTGACCGAATTGGGTCAGCGGAAAACGGAACCCCAGAAAACCGCACAGCAGACACATTTGGATTCAGAGAAGGAGCCGCGATATTCGGAATAGGTGTCTACCACCAATGTGAAAATTACGGCGGATTTTATAGATAGGACTGGGAAACTCATAATCCCTTGGTCCTTGGTTCGAATCCAAGCAGGCCCAGTTCACTCTTAAATCAGCTGAAACTCAATTCCCAATTAGCCGGTCTTGAATTCCCAGATAGCCGATATTCTAGCCGCTCTGCCTTGAGCGGTCTTGGGGATTACAGTGTATCCGCGGCTCGCAGAAGCCCACGTCCGAACGGCCCTGCGCGACACTCGTGTCGTGGTGATCGCCGGTCCGCGCCAGTTGGGGAAAACGACACTCGCACGTCGTTTCGCACGGCAACGCCGCAAATATCTCACGCTTGACAGCCAACCCACGCTGGCCGCTGCCAGGAGCGATCCAGTCGCCTTCATCCGCGGCCTTGAATGTGTGGTCATAGACGAAGTGCAGCGAGCACCCGATGTTCTGCTGGCCATCAAGCAAAGCGTGGATGAAGACAAACGTCCTGGCCGCTTCCTACTAACAGGTTCGGTGAACATACTGACAATCAAGACGATGCACGAATCACTGCCGGGTCGCGTTGAGTTGGTTCCACTCTATCCGTTGGGACGCAGTGAGCAGCTGCGCATCAAGCGGCCGGTCTTTCTCTCGAGCGCCCTTAAAGGGCAGACCCCACAACTTGCAGAATCATTATCGCCCGAGGACCTGCTGCAGCTCGTCGCGACGGGAGGTTACCCGGACGCGATGAAGCGTCGCGGAGAGCGGCGTCGCCACGACTGGTATCGTGCGTATATCAAGTCGCTCATCGAGCGTGATCTCCCGGAGATTGCCAACCTCGCGAAGCCCACACAGATTCCCAGGCTCCTGGAGGTGTCAGCTCGACTGGCCGGCCAGCTCACAAATCTATCCGAGGTCGGTCGTAGTGCCGGGGTAGACTACAAAACAGCTGACCACTATCTCGACGCAATGATCCTATAGATCACGATCCCGGTGAACGTGACCTGGCGAGCGGTAGCCTCGACACCGTGAAATCGACCGGTATGGGTGGCACGAGTTTTGACCCGGAGGACCACTCTGTGTCGCCGACAGCAAGGAGTTCCTCAACGTTGTAAGCGATGTTCGAAAAGGCGGCGGCAAAGCCGCGCTCCACCGCCATGAGATCAATCAACGATTGAGGCTGCTCTCCACTGAGATGCCCGCGATAGTCGGGCGTGAAGAATTCGTTGAAGTCACCGGTAAATCCTTGCTCGCCCATCCGCAGCCAGCGGCGGATCAATGCCTTGTTGTCCTCTGCGCTCATAGGGTGCTTGACCTCCCGGGGCTATGGCCATCATGGCGATGCGCCGCACGCTCGAACGTACAAGTTACGCCTGCGCCGGCCGCCGTGCAGGGGAGTAAGCTATCCGCCGCGCTGTCCGGCCGTCTCGTGGCCATAACGAAGTACGAATCGGGGGAACGATGACCAGATCAGGACTCCATCACCTGCGCTCCCGGACCACCACAGCCGCTCTCGCACTGAGTGCACTCCTGGCTTTCGGCATCGCCACGACTGCGGATTCGCCGAGTGCACCTGCCGGAACCATGAGCCAGATCACAGTGCACGGGGACAGCCTGGTCGGTAACCTGTCCGGCGATTCGGCTGACCGAACGGTATTCGTGTATCTGCCCCCCAGCTATGCAACGGCGAAAGCGCACCGCTATCCTGTGATTTACGACCTGCATGGCTATAGTTTGACGGCGGAACGCTGGGTGGGGATTCTGAAGGCCCGCGAGGCCATCGACCGCGCCATCGCCGCGGGCACGACCCGCGAGATGATCGTGGTCTTTCCGGATGCGATGAGTGTGCACAACGGCTCTATGTATTCCAGCTCCGTGACCACGGGCGACTGGGAGACGTTCATCGCACACGATCTGGTGAGCTATATCGATGGCCATTATCGAACGCTTGCGAACCGCAACTCCCGGGGCCTGTCCGGACACTCGATGGGTGGCTACGGTGCCTTCCGGATTGGTATGAAGCGTCCGGATGTCTTTTCCGTGTTGTACCCGATGAGTTCCTGCTGTCTGTCGCCCAGGGGCGTGACGCCTGCGGATCCCGCGATCGAGCAGATCAAGACCCGGGAGGATGCGGCGAAGCTGCAGATGGGTGCGCGTACGACGCTTGCCGCGTCGGCGGCCTGGGCACCCGATCCGCAAAATCCCCCGTTCTATCTGGATCTGCCCACCAAGGACGGTATGCCGGATCCGAGCGTGATCGCCCGCTATGCCGCAAACTCACCGCACGCGATGCTGCCGCAATACGTGCCCAGTCTGAAGAAGTATCGTGCCATCCAGATGGACGTCGGGTTGCAGGACCCACTGTTTCGGGACAACAAGGAAATGGATCGACTGCTCACCGAATTCTCCATCCCGCATACCTATGAGACCTACGAAGGCAATCACGTGGACCATATTCCGGATCGCTTCGAACAGCACGTGTTGCCGTTCTTTTCCAAACACCTGGAATTTGGCGCCGCACGGTAGAGCGCACGGCGCCGCAATTCCGCGGATTCCGGCGAGGCCGCCACTGCATGCATCAGGCAACGACGATTTTGAGCATCGCCACGCATCACCGCGGCCTGCTGGAGATCACCCACGACGTACGCTCGTGGCTGCACGCGCAGTCGGTTGCGACCGGACTGCTCACGCTCTTCTGCCGGCATACGTCGGCGTCGTTGCTGATCCAGGAGAATGCAGCAGCCGAGGTACGTTCCGATCTGGAGGCGTTCTTTGCGCACCTGGCGCCAGAGGATCCGACTCGTTATGCGCATGATGATGAAGGCCCCGACGACATGCCCGCGCATTTACGCACGGCCCTCACGCAAGTTCAGCTTTCGATTCCGGTCGGGGCGGGGCGGATGCTGTTGGGCACCTGGCAGGGGATCTACCTTTTCGAGCACCGGCGCCAGGGCCATATGCGCGAGATCGCATTGCACCTGATCGGGGAATAGGGGAGGCGGCGATGCGGCTGTCCATACAGTAGTCCTAGGCCTCTCTTACTGGATTTACGGGAGCTTGCGCGCTCTTCTATCATGCCCGCATGACGCGCCGCTTCCTAGGATCGCAATCGCTCAAGGGACGTGGGGCCTTGTCCAACCCGGCGGTCCGCTTCGAGACAACCTGCGTCGAAAAAACCTTCGATGGCTGGCAGGATGAGGAGGAAGTCGCACGCTCGGTGGCGGAGATCGTGCTGCCCGACCGCGCCAAGAGCGTCATCACGACCAACAGTTCTCCGGATGTCGGCTTCGAGCAGTCGATCAATCCCTACAGGGGCTGCAGTCATGGCTGCGTGTACTGCTTCGCGCGCCCGACTCATGCCTTTCTTGGCTTGTCGCCGGGACTGGATTTCGAAACGCGGCTCTTCTACAAGGACAACGCCGTCCAACTGCTGCGTGCCGAGCTTGGCAAACGCAATTATCGGTGCAAGCCCATCGCGCTTGGCATCAATACCGACGGTTGGCAGCCCCTCGAACGTCGCCTGATGGTAAGTCGCAACATACTTGCAGTACTGGCCGAGTGCCGGCATCCCGTAACCGTCGTGACCAAGAGCACGCTGATCCTGCGTGACCTGGACCTGTTGCGAGACCTGGCCCGGGACCACCTGGTGTCGGTCATGCTCAGCATCACCTCGCTGGATGCCGGGATGAAACGGACGTTGGAACCGCGGGCCGCGGCGCCGCAGGCGCGCCTGAAGGTCATCGAGCAGCTGTCGGCCGCGGGCGTCCCCGTCGGAGTGCTCGTGGCGCCGGTCATCCCAGCGCTCACCGACCATGAAATGGAACACATCCTGGAGGCCGCGCAAACCGCTGGCGCCACGAGCGCCGGATATGTGCTGCTGCGGCTCCCGCACGAGGTCAAAGACCTGTTTCGCGAGTGGCTCGCCGAGCATTATCCGGACCGTGCGAAGCATGTGATGTCACTGATCAATCAGTCGCGCGGCGGCAAGGACTACCAGGCCGAGTTCGGCACGCGCATGGTCGGCACGGGCGTGTTTGCGCAGCTGCTGCGCAAACGTTTCGACATCGCCAGACGGAGGTTCGGCCTGGACGATGCCGAGCACCGCCACGAACTGCGCACCGACCTGTTCCGTCCTCCTGCTCCCGCGGATGGACAGCCGCAAATGACGCTCGGGTTCTAGCCTCCTACAGGAGCGATCGGCCGTTCACAGGATGGCGTAATAGCGAAACAGCGAGTGGTCGGGTGGATCGCTGGGATTGATTTTCGGCACGCGCCGACCGACTCCCACGATCACGGTGCGGTTCAACCATTCGTGCACGCCCTGTGGCGCCCGGAAATACGGCGTGCAGCGGAAATACGCAGGAATCGCCGGCGGCGCTTCGGGTTGCTGGTTCGCAGCGCGCAGCGGACCGTGCACATAGCCGAGATTGCGGATGTAGATGAGTGTTCCATCATCGGCCTGGATCATGTAGTGCGCATTGAGCTCCACGACCCCATCCGTCCTGACGGCTGGCCAATCCGCACCGCTGTAATCGACCAGCTTGCCGCTCAGCCGCGGACCGCTGACGGTCGAACCCTCACCGATAGACGTGTAGCCGTAATGCGCGCCGCCCGAAACCGGACCGAGCATCCAGCGCTTGTCGAAATTGATGCGAATGTCGAAGGCGTGTTCGTGGCGCAATGCCAGGCTGGGTTCATCCACTGCGTTACTCCGCTTTGCCGCTAATCAGGTCGGCCGCTTTTTCGGCGATCATGATGACCGGTGCATTGGTATTGCCACTGACGATGCTCGGCATGACCGAGGCATCCACGATGCGCAGCGCCTCGATGCCGCGCACGCGCAATTGGCCATCCACGACCGCGTCCGGGTCGGCGCCCATCGCGCAAGTGCTCGTCGGATGCATTGCGGTGCCGACGATGCGGCGCACATAGGCGTCGATTTCGTCGTCTGTCTGTACGGCCGTTCCCGGCATGCGTTCGCCCCGCACCAGGTCGGCGGCCGGCCGGATCGCGAAGAAGCGCCGCACGAAGTGGACCATCCGGCGCATGGCCGCGCGGTCTGCTTCGGCCTGCATCAGGTTCAGGCGTATGCGCGGCGGATCGTGCGGATCCGCGGAGCGCAGCGTGACCTGGCCACGGCTTTGCGGTCGCAGCAGCACGCAGGCCGTGGCCATCACATGTCCCACGCCCCGGCGCCACAGCGGGAACCATGGTTTTGCCATCATGGAAACGGGAATGATCAACAGCTGAAAATCCGCCTTATCGAGCTCCGGGACGCTGCGGATAAACCCCTGGGCGGAGACCGCCTGTTCGGCAAGCGCTCCGGTGCGGGTCAACAACCAGCGCAGTGTCGAGCGCGCGAGCCGGTCCAACCGCAGTTCCTTCTCGAACGCAAAGTCGCCGCTGGCGTCGAACACCATGGCGATTGACTGATGATCCTGCAGGTTACGGCCGACATTCGGCGAATGCCTGACCGCGGTGATGCCGTGGGCGGCGAGCTGCTCGGCCGGTCCAATACCCGACAGCAGCAGCAATTGCGGAGTGTTGAAGGTGCCGGCGCACACGATTACTTCACGGCGTGCGTCGGAATTCAACACTTCGCCATCAATCTCGTATTCGACCCCGCGCGCGCGGCCGGCCTCGATGCAGATTCGACGCGTCAGCGCATTCGTCCTGACGGTCAGATTCGGGCGCCGCATCGCCGGCCGCAGGTACCGCGTCACCGTACTGCCGCGCTCGCCGCGATGCACGTTGAAGTCCGGCGCACTGAAGCCTTCGAACTGCGTGCCGTGGAAGTCCTGGAGATGCGCGTAGCCGAGCTTGCCGGCGGTCTCGATCAGCCGCGGATAGATGAAGTCATCGGTGCGATGTCGGGTCACGGTCAGCGGCCCGGAGTCGCCATGCCATTCGGAGGCGCCGCGCCAGTTGCTCTCGGCGCGGCGGAAATACGGCAGCACGTGCCGATAACTCCAATCGGGCAAGCCGGCGCTCGCCCACTCATCGTAATCATCGGCGCGCCCGCGCGAATACATCATGCCGTTGACCGAGCCGCAGCCGCCGAGCACCTTGCCGCGCGGCGCTGACACCACGCGGTTGTCGGCGTACGGCTCAGGCTCGCTCATGAATCCCCAGCTTACGGAGCGATCGAGGTAGGTATCCCGCCACGCCAATGGGATCCGCATTTTCAGGTGACCCAGCTCCGATCCGCCCGCCTCGAGCAGCAATACGCGCATGTGCGTGTTCTGCGAAAGTCGTGCTGCGATCACACAACCTGCGGAACCGCCCCCGACCACGATGTAGTCGTACGTGTCGATCAGAGATCATCCCGGCATGTCAGAACAATTTTTCCTGCGCCGCCTTTTTGCATCAGCGCGTGCGCCTGGCCAGCATCGCGAAGCGGCATGCGGCGACTGACGGGCAACGCGAATTTCCCATCGCGGATGTCATCGGCAAATTCCCGGACCTTCGACGCATCCGGACGCGCGAATACGCGGGTTACGGTGACCGTTGCGTTGCGTTCGCGCACGCCGTCAGGAAACACGGAGGCATAGCCGAAGTTGCCGCCATTCTTCACTCTGCCGAACAATTTCGCGGCAGTCTCTCCTCCCACCGTATCAGCCACCGCGTCCACCATCGCCAGTCCTGCGATTGCGGCATCGTCGTCGATGGCCAAGGCATCCTGCATCCCGAGGGTGCGCGCTTGCGCCAGCTGTCGCGTACGCACGCCCGCAATCACCTTGACGCCGAGTTTCTTCGCCGCATGCACGGCGGCGCGCCCGACGCTTCCCAGCGCTCCGCTCACCAGCAGCGTCTGCCCAGGCTGAGCCCGTGCCGCCAGTCTGACCAGCTGCTCGCCGGTCAATGTCACGAGCGGTATCGCTGCCGCATCGATCAGGTCAACGCCGTCCGGCAAATGCGTGAGGATCGCGCCGTCGACTGCCACGAACTGCGCATAGGTCGCATTGGTGAAGGCGACGACCTGATCACCCGGTTTGAAGGCGCGAACATTCTGGCCGACCGCCCGAACCACCCCGCTCACGTCCTTGCCGAGAATTGCCGGCAGGACCAATGGGAAGTCCTTTTGCCGGGCGCCCGACCGCATTTTCCAGTCAATGGGGTTCACGCTGGTCGCCGCAGCCGCTATGAGTACCGAGTCGGCGCCAATCGCCGGCTCCGGGACATCCTCGTCATATTTCAGGTTTTCAGGGCCTCCGTATTCGTACAATCGAACTGCTTTCACTTCATTCTCCGGGCAGATTACGGGGATCCCGAAATCCTACTCCGATCGGTATGCCGCATTGAAGGAAGAATATGGATGCACCACCGTCCGCGCCCGCAGATCATCTCAACCCCGAGCGCTCGGAACTGTCGCACCTCGGTAGCCGGCTCATATCCTTGCGGAAGGCTCAGCCGTTGCTTCATCGCCTGGCCGCAGGCGCGCACCATGGGATGATATCCGCCTGCGCCGCGCTCATCGCCTACCTGCCCACTCGCACGCTGGGTCTGAAAGAGGGATTCTGGAGCGCGATTACGGCCATCGCGGTCGTGCAGACCGAGTTCCGCGCGACGCAGACCACGGCGCGCGATCAGTTCATCGGTGCGGCGATCGGCGGCGTCACGGCGTTGTGCGCATTCGTCGTATTCGGTCCAAGTCTGATCGGCTACGCCATCGCGGTCGTCGTCGCCATGCTGACGTGCTGGGCCTGCAATGTCGCCAGCGCCAGCCGGCTGGCCGGCACGACCGCGACCATCATCCTGCTCGTACCCCATGTCGGCTCGCCGACAGGTATGTTCGGCTCGCGCCTTGCCGAAGTCGGCTGGGGTGTGAGCGTGGCCGTCGTGACCGTATGGTTGGCGGGACGCCTTCCTGCCCGTCACCGGCCCTAATCCGACCTGGCGAGACGCGAAGCACTCACGATGGCGGCAGTCAGTGCGATGGCCGCCGCTGCGGTCAACGCGAGATTCGAGCCGCGGACCGAATAGGCGCGAAACAGGATCGCAACCCCCGCGGCGCCGACCGTTTGTCCCAGCAATCGCGCGGTCGCAAGCATGCCGCCCGCGGCACCCGTGCGTGCGTAAGGCGCCGACGAGATGAGCGTGCGATTGTTCGGTGCCTGGAAAAAGCCAAAACCCAATCCGCACAGGGCCATGCGCCAGATGAGATCGACGGACGTGCCGCCGGGCGGAAACAACGCCAGCAGCAACAGGCCCGCGGACATGGCGAGGAGTCCGAGGCTGGCGAGAATCCCGGCCGGATATTGGTCCGCGAGGCGCCCGGCAAGCGGCGCGGCCACCGCAACTCCAACCGGCCACGGTGTCATCAGCAGGCCCGTTTCGGCTGCACTATGCCCCAGGTGCTCGATCGCGAAAGGCAACGCAATCAAGCCACTGGTCTGTGCCATGAATGACCCGACGGAGGTGGCCACCGTTAGCGAAAACACCCGCACGCGCAGCAGATCGAAAGGGATCAGCGGGGCGTCGCGAACGATCTCGTGGCGCACGAGCAGGATGCCCAGCACACCGCCACCCGCGATTTGCGCTACCCCGAGCCAGGTGAGCGTATCGTGGGCGAATGACTGCAGGCCGCCGAGCAGCAAGGCAAAGGTTCCGGCCTGCAGCGCGACCCCGACACGGTTCAGCCGCCGCGGCGAGCGTGCTGTTTCGGGGAGGGCGAACAGCGCAATGGCAATGGTGCCCAGGCCGATCGGCACGTTCACCGCGAACAGCCACCGCCACTGCGTGACGGCCAGTATGGCGGAGGCGATGGTCGGACCGGTCGCGGCGGCGATGGCGACCGCAAAGGCATTGATGCCGATGCCACGGCCCAGCAGGCGATGCGGGTATGTGAAGCGTACCAGCGCTGAATTGACGCTCATGATCCCTGCCGCACCCAGACCCTGCACGACCCGCGCGAGGCATAGCATGCCCAGCGTGGGCGCCACCGCACAGGCCAGCGATGCAACCGTAAAGACCACCAGGCCGCTCTGTGAGACACGGCGATAGCCCACGATCTCGCCCAGAGAGGCGAGCGGCAGCAGCGCGACGAGAATCGCGATCTGATACGCATTGATGATCCAGATCGACGCGGCGTCGCTCGCGTGAAAATCGTGGGCCAGCGATGGCAGCGCGACGTTCACGATGGTGCTGTCGAGCACCGACATCGTAATCGCCAGGACTATTGCCGCAATGGCCCAATAGCGGCGCGGAACAGGCAGGCCATCGGCTTGCGCAGCCGCCGCGGCGGAAGAGGAACTCACCACTCAGCGCTCGATTGCGCGCCGGCTGTCGTTAGGCCGAGCCACTGACGCCATTCATCAGATCCAGAGGAACAGCACCGGTCAGCAGCACGGAATCGTGAAATCTGCGAATGTCGTAACGCGCTCCGAGGGCTTTCTGCGCCCGCTCGCGCTCGGCAAGGAACTTCAGTTTGCCCAACATGTAACAGCAGGCCTGCCCCGGCCAGACACAATAGCGCTCCACCTCGCTTATCGCCCCGTTGACCGGATCGCCGAGCGCCTCGGTGTAGTACTTGATCGCCTGCTCCCGGCTCCACTTCATGCTGTGAATGCCCGAATCGATTACCAGCCGCGCCGCCCGAAACATCGAATCGTGCAGTTGTCCGATTCGCCCCAGCGGATCGTCGTCGTATTCGCCCATTTCATCTGCCAGCTGCTCGGCGTACAGGGCCCAGCCTTCAATGTAGGCCGTGTATGCGGAGACCTTGCGAATCAGCGGCAGGCCGGCTTCCTGCTGTATTGACAGCTGCAGGTGATGCCCCGGAATGCTTTCATGGTACGTAAGTGTCGGCAGCAGCCATTTCGGTTGCTCGCTCGTGTCCCGCAGATTGATCCAGTAAATTCCCGGTCGCTTGCCGTCGAGCGACGGAAGATTGTAATAACCATCGGGCGCACCGGCTTCGATCTCCTTCGGTACGCGCCTGATTTCCACAGCAGCCTTGGGCAGCGTAGCGAAGAACCGCGGCAGCTTGGTGCGCACGCTGCGCACTCTTCTGTTGAGATCGGCGAGCAGTACCTCCTTGGCGGCATCGGTGTTGGCGTATAGATATTTCGGGTCCATAAACATCGCGCGCAGGCGTTCGCCCACTGTGCCGTGCGTCATGCCCTGCTTTTTCATCAACTCATCGATACGCGCCGAATGCTCCCTCACGAGATCCAGGCCGAGCCGATGTATTTCGGCGGGTTTGCGGTTGGTCGTTGTCTGCCCGAGGATCGACGCGGAGTAGTAAGCCGCGCCATTGGGCAGGCGCCATACTCCGGCGTCGTGCGTCGCGGTCTTGCTCAATTGGGCGAGCAGCGCAATCTGCCGGTCCAGGGCCGGATAAACCTTGCTCCCGACGATGCCGGCGGCCTGGCTGGCAAAGTCACCGCGGATGCTGCCTGCCTGAGTGCGTCGCACGAGGGACTCGGTAAGGGGGGATTTCTCCGGCGCGGGCGCGCGCAGCAGCCGCATTTGCGTCAACGTCTTCGCGAGGACAAAGTCCGGTGGTACGACGCCGAGCGCGACGTCGTGGCGCGCCACCTCGACCTCCTGATCCATCATCGTCGCGAAGGCCGCAAGACGCCGCAGATACGCATCGGCATCGGCTCGGGATTCGACGGTGTGCTGCGTGTTCAGAAACGACGGCACGGACTGATAGCTGCCGGTCAGCTGACTCAGCACGTAAGGTGCACCGGCGCCCGCAGCTCCATACTGAAATGCTGCGTCGGCGGCATTGGTGGTGCGCAGGCCGTACATCACCACGTCGTAGCTGAGGGCGTCGGCGGTGCCCAGGCTCGCACGATTGAACGCCCTCAGGCGCGAATACTGACTGGCGGTCAGCGCCTTCTGTTTCGCCATGCCCGCTTCCGAGCTGTCATCAAGCTCGCTCTTCTGTGCCGCCCGCTGACCGGTGTCGAGCCCCAGTTCCGTCACATTGATCGGTGAGAGATCAAGACTCTCCTTCATGAACTGCTCGAACAGGGTATTGAGCGCCGGAGAAGCCGAAGCGCCCTGCGCCAGCATGCGCACCGGCCTCGTTGCTGCTGCCACCGCGGCGGCGGTCATGAGAATCATCGTTCGGCGGTCCAACTTCGTATCCCTTCCTCTCATGCACGACCGGTGCATTATAGCGAAGCTACGGTGAGCTCAATTTGGCTATCTTGCCTGCAGCTGCGTCTGGACAGTCCGTTGGAGCAAATCGCATGTCCGAATCAGGGCCGCCGTTCAAACAGCGCCGCAAGCCGGGCCCGGTCCGGCGCGCGTACGATCCCCTTTTCGGTGATCAGCGCGGTGACCAGTTCTGCTGGCGTCACATCGAAAGCCGGATTTCGTACCGACACACCGGCGGCGGCCCACTGTTCGGTGCCATATCCCAATACTTCGTCGGCGGCACGTTCTTCGATGGGAATCCGTGATCCATCCGCAGTGTCCAGATCGATCGTGGACAGTGGGCAGGCGACGTAGAAGGGGATGACGTGGCGGTGCGCGAGAACGGCGACCATGTAGGTGCCGATCTTATTGGCTACGTCGCCGTTTGCCGCCACACGATCCGTGCCGACCACCACCGCGTCGATCTGACCTGTTGCCATCAGATGCCCCGCCATGTTGTCGGTGATCAGCGTGACGGGGATGCCATCCTGCAGCAGCTCCCAGGCCGTCAGCCGTGCGCCCTGCAGAAAGGGGCGCGTTTCATCGGCCAACACGCTGACGCGCTTGCCGCTCGCCACCGCCGAACGGATGACTCCCAATGCCGTGCCGTGGCCGCCGGTCGCCAGTGCCCCGGCATTGCAGTGGGTGAGTACGCGCGCACCATCCTGCAACAACGCCGCGCCGTGGCTGCCCAACGCGCGGTTGATGCGGATGTCTTCAGCCAGGACTTCGTGAGCCTCCCGCAGCAACCGTCGCGATACGGCGCAAGCATCCCGCTCCTGCGCTTGCTCCCAGACGCGTCGCATCCGTTGCAACGCCCAGAAGAGATTGACGGCCGTCGGCCGGCTGGCGGCAAGCTGCGCAAAGGCATCGTTCATGCCGGCCGCAAACTCCGCCGGCGCGCCGTCGCGCAACTGCTGCGCCGCCAGCGCAACTCCGTAAGCGGCCGCGCAGCCGATCGCGGGTGCGCCCCTCACGACCATGGTCCGGATACCCTCCGCCACCCCCGCTGCGCTCTCATAGCTGCGGTATTCCACGCGCGCCGGCAACAGCCGCTGGTCGATCATTTCCAGCCGGTCCTGGATCCAGCGCAGGGTAGCGAACGTCATGCGGAACCGCGGGGTCGCAGCACACGGCCGGCGACCGCGTCCAGTCGCTCGATCATTTGCGGATCGCGGGCCTCCGGGGCCGTGAGCAGGGCGTGATCCAGTGCGAAGCGGCAGCTGCATGCGGCAGCGGCGGGATCCGCGCCGATTCGCGGCGCCGCGGCCTTCACCAGGGTTCGGGCCTTGTCGGCATTGGCGAGCAGCACCTTGACGATCGCATCCACCGTCACGTCGTCGTGATTGGGGTGCCAGCAGTCGTAGTCGGTGACCATGGCCACCGTCGCGTAGCAAAGTTCCGCTTCGCGTGCGAGTTTCGCCTCGGGCATGTTCGTCATGCCGATCACATCGCAGTTCCAGGCCCGGTACAGTTCGGACTCGGCGAGGCTCGAAAACTGGGGACCTTCCATCACCAGGTAGGTGCCGCCGCGGGCCACGGCTATGCCGGCCTCGCGTGCCGCGAGCTCAAGATGCGCGCCCAGACGTCCGCACACCGGGTGCGCCATCGATACATGCGCAACCAGGCCGGTGCCGAAGAAACTCGAGATCCGCGCGCGGGTGCGATCGATGAACTGATCGACGATCACGAACATCCCCGGCGCGAGGTGCTCGCGCAGCGAGCCCACCGCGCTCACCGAAATCACCGCGGTGACGCCCGCGCGCTTGAGTGCATCGATGTTGGCGCGGAAGTTGATATCCGTGGGTCCGATCCGATGGCCGCGACCATGCCGTGGCAGAAATACCAGTTGCTGGCCGGCCAGCTCGCCGAACAGCAGTTCGTCCGAGGGTGCACCGAAGGGTGAATCGACCCGCTCCCAGCGTGTGTTGGTCAAGCCGTCGATGTCGTACACGCCGCTGCCACCGATGACGCCCAGCACCGCGGCGCCACCGCGCCGGTTGTCACTGCGCAGGCTCACGTTTCCACCCCAAACCCATCAAGGCGTGCGCCGCCGAACACCAGTTCGGAATCTGCCGCGTCCGCGCGGCCATAGGTGCGGAATTTCTCCTGTACTTGCCGCATCTGTGCGTCATTAAGCAGGCGCACGTCCGCGATCGCCAAGGCTGCGCAATACTGTGCAGCCAGATTCTCGATCTCGGCGGCCAAGGCCAGTGCGGCGGCCAGTCCGGCGCCGATGGCGATGACGCCGTGGTTGGCCAGCAGACAGGCGCGGCGCCCATCCAGCGCGGCGACGGCCGCATCGGAAAGCTCCTGGGTGCCAAAGGTATGGTAGGCCGCGCAGCGCACGTCGTTACCGCCCGCGACCGCCACCATGTAATGGAATGCCGGAATGCCCCGACCCGTGCAGGCCAGTGCGGTGGCGTAACGGGAATGCGTGTGCACGATGGCGCCGGCATCGCTGCGCGCCTTGAATATGTCGCGATGAAAACGCCATTCACTCGAGGGCCGGTGGTGCCCGAACCAGTGCCCGCTGAAAGCCAGCAGCGGCACATCGTCCGCATCGAGTGTCTCGTAGGCCATACCCGTCGGGCTGATGAAAAAGCTCGATTCATCGCGACGGACGCTGACATTGCCGGAGGTGCCGTGCGTCAGAGCGCTGCGCGCCAGGTCACGGCACGCCGCGACGACTGCCTCGCGAAAGTGCAGATCGAGGGTTGGATCGATCGGGCGGGTCATTCGTCCATCCATACATCGGAATGCAAGCGTCCAAATTACCACGAGCCGCGCCGGAAAAAACCATGGAGAGCGACACTGCCTTTGGTCGCCGACGCGGCCCGCTTCGCGAAGAAACTGCACTGAGCTGCGACTTTCTTGCGACAATCGCCCGATTGTGCGCGCGAATGCCTTGAAGTCCATCTATTCGAGACTGCTCGACGGACTGCTCGTCGTCGCCGGAATGTTCGTTCCGGCACTACAGCGACGGGCGCGCCTGCGGGCGCGCTGGCCAAAGCCGGGCGATGACAATGCCTGGAGTGCGAGTTGGTACTTCGACATGCTGCGCGAGCGCTTGAGTCCCGCCGCGCTGGTCGATGACAAGACCTGGACGGATCTCGAGTTCCCGCGCTTCTTCACCACCCTCGATACGACCGTTTCGCTGGTAGGCCGGCAATGTCTCTACGCCCGGCTGCGCTGCTATGAATTCGACGCTGCGGAACTGGAGGGGCGCTATCGTGCCTGTCAGGTTCTGCAGTCCGATCAGCCGTTGCGCGAGCAGCTCCAGCTGTACCTGCAGCCGCTGGAAAAGGTCTCGTCGGCATTCATTGCCGACCTGCTGGTGGGCCCGGAACCGCGCCGCGTACCGCACGGGGAACTCATCCTGCCGTGGACGCTGCTGAGCATCGTCATTGTGGTCGCAGCGTCCGTTCACCTGATACCGATCGGACTGGCCGCCGTACCCCTCGCAATCAATCTCATCGTTGCGATGACGATCGATGCGAAACTGGGGCGCAATGTTGATGCGCTCCTGGGTCTCGCGCGGCTGTTAGCCGTGGCGAAGCGAATCGCCAAGATGCGCAGCACGGCGAATTTTCCCTTGCTGCACCAACTGCGTGCGGAGTCTGACAAACGCGGGAGACTCGCGTCTCAGATCAAGGCGCTCGCGGTCTTGGAGCGGATCCGATCGGTCGATCTGATCGGCGGCCTCGCCGTCATCGCAAACGCGCTGTTCCTGCTGAAATTCGCCCTGTACGCGCGCTCAGTCGAACGCTTCGCGCGCAGCCGCGACCAGTGGCTGTCCATGTTTCAGCTGGTCGGAGCGATCGACGCCTCCATCGCGGTCGCGAACTTCCTGTGCCGCTATCCGGATCATTGTCGCCCCACAGACAGTCATGACACCGTTGCCATCGAAAATGGCTATCACCCTTTCATAGCAAAGCCTGTAAAGAATTCGATCCGGCTCCAGCACCGCTCCGCCCTGATCACGGGCTCGAACATGACGGGCAAGACGACGTTCATCAAGATGGTGGCGATGAACGCGATTCTCGGACAGACCCTCGGCATCTGTCTGGCCGAGCAGGCGAGCCTGCCGCGCTCACCGGTGCGGGCGCTGATCCGGGGTGACCAGTCCGTTGCGGAGGGCAAAAGCCGCTATTTCGCCGAAGCCGAGGCCATCCGTGATTTCATCGCGGAAGCGGCCGCCGGCACGTGCCGGCTCTTCATCCTGGACGAGCCGTTCAGCGGCACCAATACCGTCGAGCGCATCGCAGTCGCCCAGGCCGTGCTGAGCGCGATTGGCGCGACCGCGCAGGCGCTGGTAACCACGCACGATGTGGAGTTGCAGCACCTGCTCGGTGAGCGGTTCGAACTGTTCTACTTTCAGGAAAACCCCGCGGTGGAGGGATTCTTTGACCATGCACTGCATTCGGGCGCGAGCACGCAGCGCAACGCCATTCGGGTACTTGAGCGGCTCGGCTATCCCGCCGAAATCATCGCGCAAGCGATGGCTAACGTACCAAAGGACCTTCCAGATATTGCTGGTCCGTGACCTGCTCCAGCCATTCGATGAAGCGGCCATCCAGAGCCTCCTGGATCGCGATGTGCGTCATCGCGGTGGATGCCGTTGCTCCATGCCAGTGGCGGTGATTCCGCGGACACCAGATCACATCGCCCGGCCGGATTTCATGGCGCGGACCGCCTTCACATTGAGTCCAGCCGCAACCACCGGTCACGATCAGGGTCTGACCCAGGGGATGGGTGTGCCAGGCGGTCCGCGCGCCCGGTTCGAACGTCACGCTCGCGCACGAGACCCGCGCGGGTGCTGCGCCCGTATGCAGCGGGTCGAGCCGCACGACACCGGTGAAGTATGCGGCCGGTCCTTTCTGGGAAGGTTGAGTGCCCGCTCGTTTCAGTTCCATCGTATTCTCCGATAATAATAATGCCGTACACCATTTCCCACGTTGCCGCCGTGCTGCCGTTTTCGCGCCTGCTGGCGCGTGCGCGAATCCTGTCCGCGACGGTGATCGGCAGCATGGTGCCGGACTTTGGCTACCTGTTGCCCATCCATCCGCTGCGCGCGGCAACACACAGCGCGGCGAGCCTGGTAACTTTCAGTGTGCCACTGGGCCTGCTGTCGTACTGGATTTTCCAGCGCTGGATCAAGGTACCCCTGTTCAATGTTCTTCCCGATCAGGCCTACGAGCGCTGGCGCCCGTTCGCGGCGCCCGCCGCGTTGCACGACCCAATACAGTGGCTGCTGGCTGCCGGCGGCGTGCTCGTGGGTGCCGTGACGCATCTTGTCTGGGACGGATTTACCCACGAAGGCGCGCGCGGCATGCGCATGATGCCCGAGCTTGACGATTGGGGGTTCGAGCTGCACGGGCATCATCTGATCGGGGCGCGACTGATTCAGGATGTCAGCTCATTGCTGGGATTTGTGCTGTTGGTCGTCATGCTGGTCTACGCGCTGCGGGGCGGCGAGGGGCCCGCGGCGGCCGGCCGTGCCTTGGATCCCACCCCGCGGCACCGCTGGGCGCTGGCGTACGCAATCGCCACGGTGGCGTTCAGTGCCGGATTTTATGCCCTTGATCACCAGGAAGGAGCGTATTGGGCTGCGGCCGGCGCCCACAACAATGACGGCGCCGTCGCATTTCTGCGCGGACTGGCGCTGGCGGCGGTCAGTGTCAGCCTGTGCCTCGGCCGCTATCTGCGTGCGGGCTGCGGAAAACTCAGCACTTCCGACGTATAGGTTTCGGTCAGTGCACTGATGGGCGTGCCGTCCGGCAGGGTAAGCATGGCCGTATGCTGCAAGACGAAGGCGGGGACCCGCAGCTTGCCCGATTGCGCCGCACCCGCCGCTGCGGTCGTCTCCCAGCCTTCCGGCAGTGGCGCCCACAGCAGCGTCGCGGACAGCGTACGGCGGCGGAACTGCAGCGCCTGGATCGCGCGGCCGAAGGCAATATCAGTGGTGTTCAACGCCTCGTTCATTGGCGCGGTCAGGCGCGCAGGTACATACCAGTTGTCGGCCTCGGACAATACATGCGCGCCGCAATGCAGGCGTACGCGCCGGTATCCCAACGGCTCGGTCGCGCTGACCTGCAGCAGCTCCCGCTGTGCCGCGGTGGCGGGTTTGTCGACGTTACGTACACGCTCGGCGGCAATCGTGGGCGGATCCGAGAGGTGATGCGCCGCGCACCATCGGTCCAGAGTCAGGGTCGCGCTATCGTGCGACAGCAGATCGGCGTTGAGTGTTTGCAGCAGGGCGAGCGCTTCGAGCCGGGTCGTGAAAGAGTCCTGCCACGAAACCGAGGGCGCAGTCGCAGCATCCGCGCTCCAACACGGCGGGATCAGGGCAACGAGTAGCGCCATGGCGCTGCGGCGCAGGTGTGTACGCATGAGTGGGAACCTCTTGGAGACTTAAAACCGCCGGCCGTGCCGAATATTGTAGGGCTCCGGCGCGCCCGCGTGCGCCTCTCGCATCGGCAGATTCCCACGCCAGGCAGCGCAGTCGGCCGACGGGATTGCACCGGAGCATTCCGTAGCCTGCATGGCTACTGACTCATAAGGAGCCTGTATGGCAACGAAGCGAAGCTCGGCCTCCCGCAAGGTCGCGAAGGTCATGCATGAGAAGAAAGCGGGCACTTTGCGCAGCGGTCGCTCCGGCAGGAAAGTCACCAGCCGCAAACAGGCAATTGCCATCGGTTTGTCGGAGGCCCGCAAGGCCGGCGCGCACATTCCGAAGAAGAAGGCGCGCAAGCGCGCCAGCTGAGCGGCCGCCATCGACGCGTTGCCGCGATGCAACAGAGGAACCCTTCGGCAGATTCGGCGGTCAAAGCGCTGGCGGCTGCTGTGATTTATCCGAGGTTCCTGAATGAAGACGTGGCTCAAGCACAACCGGTCCTTCCTGGCCTTTCTGCTGGTGTTTGGGCTGTTCCGCACCGCCTTTGCCGATTGGAACCCGATACCTTCGGAGTCCATGCACCCGACGCTTCTGGACGGGGCTGTCGTCCTGGTGAATCGGGTTGCCTACGATCTGAAACTGCCGTTGACCGATGTTTCACTGGTACGCATGGGTGAGCCGCGTCGCGGCGATGTCGTCACGTTTCACTCGCCTACGGATGGCACGCGCCTCATCAAACGCCTGGTCGGTGTTCCCGGCGACGTGATCGAGCTGCGCGATGACCGGTTGATCGTGAATGGGGTGGCGGCGCGTTACGCAGACCTGACGCCATACCGCGAACCGCGGAACTATGCGGGATCTACGCTCGCCGTGAAGCTCCTCGAGACTCTCGATGGGAGCCGGCGCGAAATCCAGTTCCTGCCGCAGGTCGCGGCTCGCCGCAACTTCGGTCCCGTCGTCGTGCCGGTGGGCAACTACTTCTTTCTCGGTGACAATCGGGATGACAGCGGGGATTCGCGCTATATCGGCTTCGTGCCACGCCGATTGCTGATTGGACGCGCCCACCGCGTGCTGGTGTCCGTGGATTTCAAAGGCGACTGGATGCCGCGCCTGCAGCGCTTCGGTGAGCGTATCCTCTAGGCATGTACGTCGTCATCTTCCGCGCCCGCATTCGCGCTTTTGACGCCGAATATGCGCGGACCGCAGCGCGACTGCGCGATCTGGCGCTCTCGCAGTTCGGCTGCCTCGAATTCCATGCCGTGACCGAGGGTGACAGCGAAGTTGCGCTGTCCTACTGGAGCGATGAGGCGTCCATCCGCGCCTGGCGCGCGCATCCTGAACATCAGCTGGCGCAGCACGCCGGCCAGGAGCGTTGGTATGCGTCGTATACGGTACAGGTGGCGACCGTCACGCGCGAATACGCTCGCGACTAGAAAGTCCAGTTCAAACCCACCGACAGCAATGCTGGATTATTCCATTCACCAAAAGATCGCGAGCCGCTGATGCGCTCGTACTGAGCACGGACTGCAAGCTGACTGAAATGGAACTGAACGCCACCGCCGTAGGCGGTGCCACTGCTGTGCGCGTCCTGGGTCGCGGTGGCCGCGTCAACCGTCGTCCCGATCGTGGTGACCGAGTCGTAGTGACCGTGATCCCATATCTGTCCCCAGCCCAGTTTCGCGAACGGCTCGATCCAGGGAAGCGGCAGTGGCAGATAGCCGACCGCAAAAACCGCTGCCGCTTGATCGTGGGCTTCGCCGCCCAGAAATTGCTGCGTCGTTGAGCCCACGAAGTAGGGAGGGCCGGCGCCCAACCGCGAGTTGCCGAAGTCAATATATTCTGCCTCGGCGCCAAAAAACGGAATCGGGCGCATGCCGATGACCGCATTCCAGCCCAGCGGCTGGCCATCATCGTGATGAAAGGAATCGCTGAACTCATCAAACTCGGTCTGGTTGATGGTGGCCCTGCCGATTCCGGCACCGACGTAAACGCCGAGAGGATTGTAGAGTCCCGAAAGAAGACCATCGGCCGAGGCATTCACCGAGATGACGCTGCCGATCAGCGAGAATGCCGCCATCCAGCCTAAAGTTCGTATTGCCATTCTGCGACCCTCAGCATTGCCTGCATGGTATTCGGACTGCATCCCGCACGGTAAGTTCAGGTAACAACGCACGTCGACGCCTGCGGATGACGCCGCTTGAAGTGAGCGTACAATCCGGGCCGGGATACCAGCCTGGGTGACGTTGCGGCGTCTCACATTCGAATACCGATGCCGAACAGATTTGCCCAGTTGGCCGCTTCGGCGGCCGTCGCACTTTGCCCAGGCATTGCCGCCATGGCGCAGCAGGTTCCGAATGCCGGCAGCATCCTGCGGCAGCTGGAGCCCGCGGCACCCAATCTGCCGGCTCTCAAAGAGCAGCCTGCCCCGAAATCCGCTGCCGAGGCGGCACCGTCGGGCCCGTCCCTGCACGTTCGCGGCTTTCGCATCGAAGGCAATCACCTCATCCCGACGGCACGGATTCAGCGCCTGCTGGCGGGATACGTGGACCACGATGTCTCGCCGGCCGACCTGCAGCAGGCCACCGATGCGATCGCGCGCCTCTACAGCCACGAGGGCTGGCTCGCGCGCGCCCTGGTACCGCCGCAACGCGTCGAAGGTGGAATCGTGCTGTTGCAGGTGGTTGAAGGCCGCTTCGGTGAAGTCGTGTTTCCCGATGACACGGACCTCGAGTCCTTGCATGTAGCGCCGCAGCGCATCGTCGCCCGAGTGCAGTCGCGGTTGACGCCGGGTGCGCCACTGTCGGTGGATGGCCTCACCCGCGGGGTGCTGCTGGCCGGGGATCTGCCCGGCATCAGCGTGTCGGCGGATGAGACCAGCGGCGCGGACAGTGGCCTGACGGATGTCGTTCTGACGGCCGAGAATCAGCCGCTCGTCAGTGGGCAGTTTTCCGTCGACAACTATGGCCAGGCCAGCATCGGGTCCGAACGCGCCACCGGCTGGCTCGATTTCAACAGCGTGTTTGGTTTTGGCGAGGAATTCGGCGTCGTGGGCATTCTTACCCCCGATCTGCAGTTCGGCCGGATCAGCGCGCGGCTGCCGCTGAACGATGATGGGCTGACGCTGGGCCTGAATGCAGCCGGACTCAACTACGAAGTGCACGCACCGGCATGGACGCCGAGCGCGCCGCACGGCAGTTCGGACAGTTTCGGTCCGGATATCGAGTACGCGCTGGTGCGGACGACGACTCACAACCTGTCCGTTGGACTGACTCTGGTACGCAAGAACTTCTACAACGACAACATCGCCGGTCGCATCGGTGACTACCATGTCTATGACGCGCTGCTGTATGCGGATGCCAATCTCTATGACCAGCTCGGCGGCGGAGCGGTGAGCACGGCACAGGTCAGTATGGGTCGCGGCTGGGTCAGCATGGCGGGATCGCCCGGCGAAGCCGATGACCGGTTCGGGGCCGATACCCAGGGGCAGTTCGGGATGCTGCGCTACCGGGTCGACCGGACCCAGAAGCTGTGGGGTTCCTTCTCCGGCTATGCCGCCTTGAACGGGCAGCTCAGTTATCAGAACCTGGATCCCTCGGAGCAGTTCTACCTGGGCGGCCCGGGGGGGGTTCGCGCCTATGCGGTGTCCAGCAATGGCGGGTCCACGGGTCAGGTGCTGACGACGGAACTGCGGTGGGCGGCCCTGACCTCGCCGCGCTGTACCTGCGGGCTCAAGCTGCTCTACGACATCGGGCACATCCGGCTGGATGCCAATGCCGGTTTTCCGCTCGCGCCCCTGCCGAATTCGTACTTCCTGCAGGGGCTGGGGGTCGGCGCCTACGGGACCGGCCCGGATAGGCTCAGTTTCTCGGTGACGGCGGTCCGAAAAGTGGGGGGTGACGCCTCCGCCGAGATCCCCGACAGCGGGCTGACCGGCGCCCGGCAGGACACCCGGGTGTGGGCCAGTGCAGCCTGGCAGTTCTGATAGAATATCGCCAACCGGCCGGACCCCCGTTTCGGGTCACGAGCCTTTCAATTTACACGACTTGATCTCGGCAGCGATGTCGCCGCCGCGGCAGTCGTATTGTCGCGACGATCACACTCCCATGCTCTCCACATCGAATCTCAGCATCCAGTTCGGCGCCAAACCGCTGTTCGAACAGGTCACGGTCAAGTTCTCCGACAGCAACCGCTATGGGTTGATCGGCGCCAATGGCAGCGGCAAATCCACGCTCATGAAAGTGCTCGGCGGCGAGCTCGAACAAAGCACGGGCGAAGTCATGCTGCAGGTGGGCCTGCGGTTGGGCAAGCTCAATCAGAATCAGTTCGCCTACGAAGATGAGCGGGTGCTGGATGTGGTCATCCAGGGTCATGCCGAAATGTGGCAGGCGATGCGCGAACGCGATGCGATTTACGCCAACGCGGATGCCACCGATGAGGACTATATGCGGGCCGCCGAGCTTGAGGGTAAGTTCGCGGAATACGGCGGTTACGATGCCGAGGCGCGCGCCGGCAGCATCCTCACCGATGCGGGCATACCGGACAGCCTGCACAACGGACCGATGCGCGAAGTCGCGCCGGGATTGAAGCTGCGCGTGCTGCTCGCCCAGGCGCTGTTCTCGCGGCCCGACGTGCTGCTGCTCGATGAGCCCACGAACAACCTCGACATCAATTCCATCCGCTGGCTGGAGAAGGTCATCAACGACTACAACGCCACGATGATCATCATCAGCCACGATCGCCACTTCCTGAATCAGGTGTGCACGCATATCGCGGACCTCGATTACCAGAAGGTGACCATTTATCCGGGCAACTACGATGATTTCATGCTGGCATCGGTGCAGGCCCGGGCCCGCGTCGAGGCCTCCAACGCGAAGGCCAAGGATCGTATCTCGGACCTGCAGGAGTTCGTGCGTCGCTTCTCCGCCAACGCATCCAAGTCGCGACAGGCCACCTCGCGCAAACGCCAGCTCGAAAAGATCAGGCTCGAGGACATCAAGCCATCCTCACGCCAGAATCCCTACATACGCTTCGAGCAGGGCAAGAAGCTGTACCGCTCGGCCTTCACCGTGGAGAAGCTGAAGTACTCCTATCCGGGGAGCGACGTGCAGGTTCTCGGCAATGTGAATTTCACCGTTGAAGCCGGCGAGCGGATTGCCATCATCGGCGCGAATGGCGTCGGCAAGACCACGCTGATGCGTTGCCTGGCCGGGGACCTGAAGCCCACGGGCGGCACCCTCAGCTTCGTCGAGAACGCTGAAGTCGGCTACATGCCCCAGGATCCCCAGGCCGAGTTCGAAGAGAAGATCGACCTGTTTACGTGGATATCGAACTTCACCGGCAAGGCCGATGACGAGCAGATCACGCGCGCGACGCTGGGCCGGCTGCTGTTCTCCGGTGACGAGACCAAGAAGTCCGTCAAGGTGCTCTCCGGTGGTGAGAAGGGCCGCATGATCTACGGCAAGCTGATGCTGGGCAAGCCCAATATCATGCTGATGGACGAACCCACCAATCACATGGACATGGAAACTATCGAATCCTTGCAGATCGGGCTGGAGAAGTATCCCGGCACGCTGGTATTCGTTTCACATGACCGCGAGTTCGTCGGCAGCCTTGCGACCCGCATCATCGAGCTGCGCGCGGGCGGTGAGATCGCCGATTTCCACGGCACTTACGACGAGTACCTGAAGTCGCAGGGTATCGAGGTTTAGATACCCTGCGACGACAGGCGGCATGGCGTCAGAAATTCTTAGTGAAGCTGACCGTCCATTCCCGGGGCAGGCCCGGGGTACCCACTCTCCCGGACACCGGCGTAGCGCCCGGTAAGGAGTCCGCGCCCAGCTGTTCCCAATAGAACTTGTTGAACAGGTTGGTGATTCCCGCCGAGATATTCCACTTGCCGACTTCCGGTGTGTAGTTGAGTCTTAGGTTGAACAGGCTGTAGCCGGGGATGATGTAGTAGGGGTGAAGCTGGACCACATTGGTGGGGCCATTGGTCATAAACG
>DATAVA010000025.1:0-11554 GCA_036267975.1 Steroidobacteraceae bacterium
CGGCTGCCACCCTGGCACGCGGTGCGGTGGTGCAGAACATCGATGGCGTGGACATCAACGACGATACGCAGGCCGGCGTTGCTACTCTCAATGCCGGCCTGCAACCGGCAACGGTTGGTGAGACACACGTCTTCACCGTGCTCGACCTGGGTTCGGTGACGCCGCGCACCGTTACACTCATCTCCGCCAATGTGACCGAGACGCCGGTGCCGGTGGTGTCCACCCTCGCCACCGCCAATGGCAAGGTCGGCTACATTCTTTTCGATGACCATATTGCGACGGCGGAAAGTGAGCTCGTCAATGCCTTCACCACCTTGCAGCAGCAGGGCGTCTCGGACCTGGTGCTGGATTTGCGCTACAACGGCGGTGGCCTGCTCGATATTGCCAGCGAAGTCGCCTACATGATTGCAGGCTCCGCGCAGACCGCTGGGCAAACCTTCGAGCTGCAGCAGTTCAACTCCCAGTACCCATCGACCAATCCGGTGGTGGGCGGCGCGATCACGCCGACGCTGTTTCATTCCACCACCCAGGGGTTCTCGGTGCCCTCGGGACAGGCGCTGCCCTCATTGAACCTGTCGCGAGTGTTCGTGCTGACCAGCGCGCAGACCTGTTCGGCCAGTGAATCCATCATCAACAGCCTGCGCGGCGTCAATGTGCAGGTGATCCAGATCGGATCGACGACGTGTGGCAAACCTTACGGCTTCTATCCGCCGGACAATTGCGGCACCACGTATTTCTCCATCCAGTTCCGCGGCGTCAATGAGCAGGGATTCGGGGACTACACCGACGGGTTCTCGCCGGCCAACGCGGTGAATCCCCCCGGTGTGTCGGTTCCGGGCTGTTCGGTGGCCGATGACTTCAATCATGCCCTCGGTGATCCGAATGAAGGACGGCTGGCGCAGGCGCTCGCGTATCGCACCGGCGGGGCCTGTACCGTGGCGCCCAGCGGTTCCAGCATTCAAGACTTGAAGCGCGCCCTGCGGCCCGGTCTGACCGTCATCGCCAAGTCGCCGTTGCGCGAAATCCGGATACTTCGCCCGCAATAACGCGGCAACGGGACGGACACTATGACAGCAACGTTGAACGCCCAGCGACGCGCCGTCCTGAATAACGCCCTGGCACTCGGCGCCTGTGCGCTGCTGCCGCCGGTGCTCGCGGCGCCGGCCCGCGGCCAGGATGCCGGCCGCGGGGTGGTGGCCTCCACCTTGCCCGTGCGCGGCGGCCCGGGCCCGGGCACGTGGCTGGTGCTGCTCGGAACGCGCGGCGGCCCGGGTATCGAATTGGGCCGCTCCCAGACCGCGAGTGCGGTGGTGGTCGACGGTCGGGTTTATCTCGTGGATTGCGGCTACGGGACCGTGCGGCAGCTGGTGGCCAGCAACGTCGGATACCTGCAGGTGAGCACCATCTTCTTCACGCACCTGCACGATGATCACACCGGCGATCTGTCCGCACTGCTCTCCTATCAATGGACCAACGGCAAGACCACGGCGACCGATGCCTATGGACCGTACGGCACGGCCAATCTGATCGATGCGGCCGTGTCGCTCATGCATGCGAATGTCGAAATTCGTACCGTCGATGAAGGCCGCACCGTGGACCCGCGGCGGCAATTTCATGGCCATGACTCGCCCGCTTCGGCCACCCCCGTGCAGATGTTCAAGGACGACCGCGTCAGCGTGACGGCGGTCGAGAACACTCATTATCCCGCGCGCTCGAAGGCCCGCATGCCGCATCGCAGCCTGGCGTTGCGGATCGATACCGGGCAACGCTCGATCGTATTTTGTGGCGATACGGCCTATTCGGCCAATGTGGTCGGACTGGCGCGCGGAGCGGATCTGTTCGTCTGCGAGGTCCTGGATCCAACCGTGATGCAACAGATGCGGGAGCGTGCCGCCGCCGCCGCCGCCGCAGGCAATCCGAACAACATCTTCCGTCACGTTGCCGAGACGCACTCCTCGCCAGCGGACGTGGCGCGCATGGCCACGGAGGCCAAAGTCAAAACTGTGGTGCTGAATCACCAGGTGGCAGGACCCGCCGGCAGTCTCGGCTACCCGGTCACGGGCTTCATCGATGCCATCCGTCAGGGGTTCGGCGGGGAAGTCATCGTCGGCCAGGACCTGATGGTGCTGTAGTCCTACTCAATACCGAGGATTCTGCGATTCGCGGCTTCATCCGCGCCGCTGGCCGCGAAGTCATCGAAGCGTCGCGAGGTGCTGCGGATCATGTGATCGCGGATGAACGGCGCGCCTTCGCGGGCCCCGTCCTGCGAATCCTTGAGGCAACACTCCCATTCAAGCACCGCCCAGCCGCCATAGCCATACTGCGCGAATTTGCTGAAGATCTGCGTGAAATCGACCTGGCCGTCGCCGGGGGAACGAAAGCGCCCCGGCCGATCCACCCAGTCCTGGTAACCCCCATAGACCCCGGCGCGGCCGCTGGGTCGAAACTCCGCATCCTTCACGTGGAAGGCCTTGATGCGGGAGTGATAGTGATCGATGAAGCGCACGTAATCGAGTTGCTGCAGGACGAAGTGACTGGGGTCGTAGAGGATATTCGCCGCGGGATGATCATCCACGGCCGTCAGGAAGCGCTCGAACGTCACGCCATCATGCAGGTCCTCACCCGGATGAATCTCAAAGGCGACATCGACACCTGCAGCCCCGAAGGCATCCAGCACCGGTCGCCAGCGTCTTGCGAGCTCGGCAAAGCCAGTCGCGACCAGGCCCGGCGGTCGCTGCGGCCATGGATACACCGTGTGCCAGAGCAGGGCCCCGGAAAAGGTCGCGTGGGCCGCAAGGCCCAGTCTTTCGCTGGCGCGTGCGGCATGTATCAGCTGCTCGGTGGCCCACTCGGGCCACGCAGACGGTTTGTCGCGTACCGCTGGGTCCGCAAAGCCGCGGAACAGATCCACGTACGCCGGGTGAACCGCGAGCAGCTGACCTTGCAGATGAGTGGACAGTTCGGTGATCTCGATGCCGAATTGCGCCAGCCGGCCCTTGATGTCATCGCAGTAGGTCTGACTGCCGGCCGCGACCCGCAGGTCGAACACTTGCGGATCCGACGTCGGAACCTGGACGCCCTTGAACCCCAGCGCCGCGGCCCATTCGGCCATTCCCTCGAGCGAATTGAAGGGGGGCTCGTTGCCCGCGAACTGCGCCAGGAAAATGCCAGGTCCCTTCATCGTGAGCCCTTTAGCGTAAAGCGTTGGCGTCTCAATTGAGCACAAAGGCGAACATCGCATCACCGACGCTGGCCAGCACGTACTGATGGCCGTCGAGGCTGTAGGTTTCCGGTGGGGCCGAAATGTTGCCGATCCCCGTGTGCCACAGCAGGTCGCCGTTCGCCGCGTCCATGGCGACGAAGTTGCCATTGGTGTCGCCTGTGAATACCAGGTCCGCGGCCGTCGTCAGCACGCTCGTGCCGGTGCCACCGGTGCCCGGCCATACATGCCGCCACACGGGTTTGCCCGTGCGATAGTCGATGGCCTGGAAGGCATTGCCGGTATAGCCGACTATCGAGAAGCGCTTGCCCCCCAGGCCCATCGAACCGCGCGGATCCGGATCCGTCAGGTACAGGATGTTGAAGCCGGTATTCTCGTGGGTATAGAACAAGGCCGTATCCGGATTGAAGGCGGCTGCCTGGTAGTTCGTGACTCCGCCTTCGAAGGGTGAGACCAGCGAGCCCGGAACCGTCGCGGACTTTTCGGGGTTCGGGTCGGGTTGGCCATTGGGCTTGATGCCCTTCGACCAGTTCGCGGTGGTGCCGAACTTGTACGTCACGAGATGCTCGCCGGTCACCCGGTCGAGGGTAAAGAAGTAGCCGTTGCGCGCCGCGGTCGCGACGAGCTTGCGCGGTTTGCCATCGATGGTGCCATCGAACAGGATCGGCGTCTGCGAGGAGTCCCAGTCGTGGGTGTCGTGCGGGGAGGTCTGGTAGTGCCACACGATCTGCCCGGTTGCGACCCGCACGGCGATCAGTGAGCAGGTGTACAGGTTGGCGCCGATGCGGGCGATGCCGGTGTAGCCCGGTGTCGGATTGCCGGTGCCGGTGATGTACAGGTCGGTCTGCGGATCATAGGAGCCCGGCATCCACACCTGGCCGCCGCCATGGCGGGCGGCATCCAGCGAAGGCCAGGTCTTCAAGGCCGGATCATCGGCGGTCATCGGCACGGTGTAGCGCTTCCACTGCAGTTTGCCACTCGCCGGATCAAAGGACTGCAGGAATCCCGGCGCATCACTGTCATTGCCGGTGCCGACCAGCAGGTGATTGCCGATCACGACCGGCGCCATCGTCGAGAAATACTCATCGGCAAACTCGGCAATCTGCACATGCCAGTTTTCGTGGCCGGTGCGGGCGTCCAGCGATACCAGGTAGTCATCCGGGGTTTCAAAGAACAGCGAACTGTTCCACAGCGCAGGTCCGCGGCTGGCGATGTGCGTGCCGCCGCGAGTCTTCCAGAAGTAATGCCACAGTTCGGTGCCACTGCGCGCATCAAGCGCCCAGGCGTTGTCAGGGGAGGTCACATACAGCACGCCGTCCACCTGCAGCACCGCGCCCTTTACGGAGGGCGGCGGGATGGCGTAGTCACCCTTACCTTCGCCACCGACGCTGGTGATGATGGCGCTGGGCGGCGCAAAGGGATTGCGCGAGCGGCCATCGCGCACTTCACCGTTGAGACGTGTGGTCCAGGCCAGCGACAGGTGGCTGACGTTGGCTTTGTCGATCTGCCGCAGGCTGCTGTAGCGCTGCCCCGTATAGTCGCCCGAATAGGTCGGCCAGGAGTCCTTCAGCGGTTGCAGCAGCTGCGCCGGCGGCAACAGGGGCGGCAGCGGACCCGCAGGGGTCGGATCTGCGGCAAGCGCGCCGCCGATGAGACCCAGCGAAGCGCCGACCATGAGCAGTACGGGACGCAGGGTAGAGATCATTTCAGTGTCGCCAGGTAAGCCGTGACGTCGTGCATATCCCGATCGGTGTACTCGCTGAGCAGCTGACGGTGCTGTTGCAGCGGATCATGCACCTCCACCGCGCGCACGCCCTGTGGGCCCTGGCGGGTGAAGCTGCGGTACTGCCCCTGCGCGGTGGTCAGACTCACCGTGAAGTCATCGATGTGTTGCAGAGTGCCGTGCACCGTATCGCCGGAGTCCAGCGTCACAAGTACTTCGGTGGGCGGGGCGGCTGGCGCGCCCGCAACGCGCGGGCCGGAGCGACGGCCCGCCACCCAGCTGTCCTGAAGGGTCGCCGGATTTGAAATCCGCGCCGCGATACCACGCAGGTCGCCGCTGATCGAGTGACAGCCCTGACAATGCGCCGCGAAGTACTCGGCGCCGCGCCGCGGGTCGCCGATCAGAATGTTCAGCGGCTTCTCGGGCTGCGGTGGCGGACCACCCTGGTTCGCCTTACGGCCCACGACGCTGTGGATGTATTCCGAAATTGCCTGGATGTCGGGCAGCGCCAACGGGAAGGCCGGCATCGGGGGGCCATCCTGGGAGGCCGGCCGCCCTTTTTGCACCACGGGGATGATGGCCTCGCCAGCCTCATCACCCAGTACGAGCGCGGAGCGCAGCAGGTTCGGCCCACCCAGATCCCCGCCGCGCAGATCCGCGCCGTGACAGGCCTTGCAGTTGATGCCGAACAGGGCCTGACCACGCGCGATGACGGCCGGATCGCCCGCCGGGCGCTGCTTGCCCGGAAAGGTTGCCTGGCCAAAAATGCCTACCGCAGCGGGCGGGGCCGCAGTGGGCGCCGCCTGGCCGAACACCGCAGTCGCGGTGGTTGTCGCCACCAGCAGCAGCCCGACAAGGCCGCCAGCCAGGCCCGCGGGCCGCCAGTCGGGTCGTTGATCCATAAACCGGATCCTAGCAGTTCGGCGCCAAAGGGGCGGCGTCCAGGCCCAGCGTCATCAGGTGCGCCGCCAGCCGCTCCGTGCGCCCATGCATCAACAGGATGCGCCGCGCGCCGCTGTCGCGACAGGTGCTCACGAGCGCGGGCCAGTCCGCGTGATCGGACACCACAAAGCCCATGTCGTAGCCGCGGCGCTGGCTTTCTCCTTCCAGCAGCATCCATCCGGAACAGAATGCGCGGGTCCCCGCGCCGAGGCGCCGCAGCCACGAGGAGCGACTCATGGTCGGTGTCGCCATGACCAGCGCGCCGCGCAGTTGGGCGGCGCAGCTCGCGGTCACGGGCAGCGTGGGTACCATGGCGATGCCCGCCGCGCGGTAGACCTCCACGAGCGTGCCGATTTCCCCGTGAACATGCACCGCTTCGGCGGTGTGATGCAGCATTTCGGCTAGCACTCGCTGCGCCTTGCCGAGGGCGTAGCAGAACAGCACCGAATTGCGATCGCGTTCGCGATTGATCTGCCACCAGCGCACAATGTTACCCACGATGGCGGCCGTGTCGGGCCAGACGAAGTGCGGCTGGCCGAAGGTCGTCTCGCTGACAAATACATCGCACGGCAGGGGCTCGAAGGGCGCGCAGGTGGGATCCGGCTGGCGCTTGTAATCACCGGAAATCACCCACACTTCCCCCGCGTGTTCGAGGCGCACCTGTGCCGACCCGAGGATATGGCCGGCCGGGTGCAGCGAGACGGTGACAGGGCCCAAGCAGAAGGGCGTTCCATAGTCCACGGCGACGACGTTGCGGGCATCGTTGAGGCGCTTGCGGGCAACACCCAGGCCGGGAGTGGCCAACAGGATGCGCGCGCTGCCGGCACGCAGGTGATCGCCATGGGCATGCGTCACTACGGCGGTCTGCACCGGTTTGGCAGGATCGATGTAGAAGTCGCCCGGTGGGCAATACAATCCGCGCTGGGTGAGCGTGACAAGGGGTAGGCGGTCAGTCATGGAGATCCGGGCACAGTGCACTGCGACAGTCATGATGATCCGGCCCGCCGCCTTCGATTACAACTCGCAGACCGCAGCCAGCAACCGCATGCAGCAGGTGCGTGAGGCCGTGCTCGATGCCGGCCCACTCGCGCTCGCCGAGTTCGACGCAGCCGTTGCGGCATTGCGCGGCACGGGTGTGCGCGTGTGCGTGGTCGACGATACGCCGCTGCCACCCAAGCCCGATGCGGTGTTTCCCAACAACTGGGTGAGCTGGCATGCCGATGGCAGCGTGGTGCTGTATCCCATGCAGGCCCCGAACCGACGCCTGGAGCGGCGACACGACATTCTCGAACAGGTTGCCGGGCGCTGCGGCTACAGCATCCGCCGCGTGGTCGACCTGTCAGCCTACGAGGAGCAGGGCCGCTATCTGGAGGGCACCGGATCGCTGGTGCTGGACCATGTCGGGCGCGTGGCCTTTGCCTGCCGTTCGTCCCGCACGGATGAGACCCTCGTGCAGCACTGGGCCGCGCAGCTCGGTTACGAGGCGGTGGTCTTTGCCGCACTGGATCGCGCCGGCGCGCCGTTCTATCACACCAATGTCATGCTGAGCATCGGCTCGCGGGTCGCGGTGGTGGCGGCCGATGCCATCGTGCCCGCGGACCGGGAGCGGGTGATGGCGGCGCTCGCGGCCGGCGCGCGCGACATCATTGAAATTGATCAGGCCGCCGTGGCGGCCTTCGCCGGCAATATGCTCGAACTGATCAGTGCGGGCGGCCAGCGGATCCTCGTGCTGTCCGCCCAGGCCCAACGCGCGTTGCCGGCGGCCACGCTGGGTCGCCTGGCCGCCGGTACGGACCGGCTTCTGCCCCTCGTCATTCCCACCATCGAGCGGTTGGGCGGCGGCGGCGTGAGATGCATGCTGGCTGAGGTATTCTCGCCGACGTGACCGACCAACCTCTCCCACTGCCCGCGCAGGTGTTCCGCAAGCTCGGACCCGGCGGTTTTCAGTCCGGTGCGCAGCTGGCGCAGCAGCTGGGCGTAAGCCGCAACGCCATCTGGAAGGCGGTCGGCATCCTGAAGCAGCATGGCGTTGCCATCCATGCCGTGCGCAACCGCGGTTACCGGCTCGCCGTACCGACCGCGCCGCTGAGTGCGCCGGCCATCCGCGACGGTGTCGAGCCGCAGGCCCGCGCGCGGTTGCGGCAGGTCGAAGTCGCCTGGCAGCTCGATTCCACCAACTCCACGCTCTTCGCCCGCACGGATCTGCCGCCGGGTCGATGCGATGTCCTGCTGACCGAGGTGCAAACCGCGGGTCGCGGGCGGCGCGGCCGCAGCTGGCTGGCCACGCCGGGCGGCACGCTGTGCCTGTCGGCGGGCTGGACCTTCGGGCAGATGCCGCGCGACCTGGGATCACTGGGACTGGCCGTGGGGGTGTGTGTCCTGCGGGCACTGCGCGAGCACCTGCCCGCCGCCGTGCTCGCCCGCACGCCGCTGCAACTGAAGTGGCCCAACGATCTGCAGTGCGACGCGCGCAAGCTCGGCGGCATCCTGATCGACCTGCGAGCCGAAGCCGGCGGTCCGAGCTACGTGGTCATCGGCGTGGGCCTCAATGTCGCACTGGATGAGGCCGCACGCGCACAGATCGGTGCGACCGGCACGCAACCCTGCGATCTGCGCTCGTTGGGCGTCTCGCCACTGCAACGCAATGAGATCGTGACAAGCCTGATACAGTGCCTGATCAGGGGACTCATCGTGTTTGAGTACGAGGGTTTGAAGCCGTTCCGGGAAGAGTGGCAGCATGCCGATGCCCTGCGCGGCCGCACCGTGAGTGTCGCGACGGTGCAAGAGGGCGCGCTGGGGATCGCACGTGGCATCGACATCGATGGCGCGTTGCTGGTTGAGACGCCCAAGGGCGTCGTGCGCTTTGTCTCTGGAGACGTCAGCGTGAGAGCGGAAGCATGAGGGGACGCCGGTGAGCATGCTGCTGGTGGACATCGGCAATACCCGCATCAAGTGGTCGGTGCTGCGCGGGGAGAAGCTCGGACGCCAGAAGGCACTGGACCATGCGGGCCTCAGCGCGCGTGACCTGGAGCGGCACCTGTTCGCGACCCGCGGCATTACCCGCGTCATCGCGGCGAGTGTGGCGGGCGTGCGGCTGAACCGGCTGCTGGCCGCGACCTGCCGGCGCAAGACCGGACTTGCCTGTGAGTTCGTCGCCTCCGCCCGCAACGCCGCCGGTCTCACAACCCGCTACAAGGAGCCGTGGCGGCTGGGCGTCGACCGTTTCGTGGGCGTGATAGCGGGCTATCACATGGCCCGCGCGCGCGGCGCCTGCGTCGTTGACGTAGGCACGGCGATGACCGTCGACCTCGTCGATCCGCTGGGCGTGCATCTGGGAGGTGCGATCATGCCCGGGCCGCAACTGATGGTGGGCAGTGTGCTCAAGAACACGGCCGGCATCGCCAGGCGCGCGAGCGGCGCCGCGCAAGGCAAGGGCATGTTCGCGCTGGACACGCGCGCGGCGATCGCGCAGGGCGCCCGCTATGCGGCGGCCGCGGTGATTGATCGCGCCGTGACGGAGGCAGCGCGGATGTTGCAGCGGACCCCGCTGGTGTTGCTGACGGGCGGCGCCGCCGTACAAGTCGAGCCGCTGTTGCACTGTTCCTATGTGAGCGTGCCGGACCTGGTGCTTCGCGGCGTCGCCCTTCGTTGCGGTCTGTCGCTCAAGTAACATTGGCGTCCCACTCATCGAGCGAACGTTTGCGTACACTGATTGCCAGCCTGATCTTTGTAAACCTCGCCTTTGCGGCCTGGGCGCTGCTGATCGATCGGCCGGTCGCACCACCGGCGGCGCACGATATCAGTCATCTGCCCAAACTGGTGCTGGTCGGTGAATCGGCCCCCGGTGTCGCAATTGCCAGCAGCGATGCGAAACATGCTGCCGGCAATACCGGCAATACCGGCAATACCGGCAATACCGGCAATACCGGCAATACCGGCAACAACGCCAGCAATCCAACCACCGGCACCCCTGGCGCAGCGCGTTGCGTGACAGTCGGCCCATTCACTGATCTGGTCTTCGCCGCGGCGGCCAATGCACTGCTGCAGACCCGTGGTTTCAAGCCGACCCAGCGCGATGAGCCCGGCGAGGACCTGATTGCATACTGGGTGTATCTGGATAACGTGCCCTCGGATGCTGCAGCCACGCGCCTGCTGCAGCGGCTACACAGCAATGGTGTGGCCGACGCCCACGTGATGCCCGTCGCGAATCCGACGGATCCACGGCGCGTGTCGGTGGGGCTCTTCAACGAACAAAGCGGGGCCGAGCGTCGCGCGCGACAGGTCAAGGCGCTGGGACTGTCGCCGGTGATCACCGAACAGCATCAACCGCAGGCCACCTACTGGGTCGACATCAATCTGACCTCGCGCGGGCAGAGCGTTTCCACGGAAGGGCTGTTGCCGAAGGCGGCGGCCGGCGGCCATCTTGAAATCCGCGACTGCCCGGCCGCTGCGAGCAGTGCGCCCGCATCGGTGGCCGCACCGCCGTCCTCGGGCTAGAATGCCGCCCCGCCGATGCCGGCTTAGCACAGTTGGTAGTGCACCTGATTTGTAATCAGGGGGTCGGGGGTTCGAATCCCTCAGCCGGCACAAATTTTGCAAGGTACATCAGGCACTTGTACGCGACGAGGCCACTCCGCGCTGTACCTTTATCGCGTACCTTTGATGAACGCCAGGACCGGCCCCGACACGCCTTTATCGGGTGTATCGATGGAGAACACGAGCGACATGTGGCTGTGACCTTTCGCAATCAGGTATTGCGGGCAATGCGGGCTGGCGGCCTCGCAGAGGCTATCGTGCAGCGTCTTCGAAAACGCGAGTAGGACCGTCGGATCCCATTCGCCGCTGACGATCAGTAGCCTGAAGGACGCTTTCCTGAGCTCTGGCAGGCTGGAGCGCGCCAACTGCATTTCGGCGCTGGGCCGCGGGCCAGAGGGGGGAATCGCGCCCGAGCGCAACGGTGGTCCACCGGGTCCGCCGGGAGCAACGCCGGGCAGCGCGCCGTCAGAGGACCCGGCAGACGCCATGCCGACCTTGTCTCCGCAGGTCTTCCCGGCCGCGGCCAGAACATTACCCGCGGCGAGCGGTGGTACCGTCGCCGGCGCGATATCGAAGGGCGCTCCCGACATCATGATGGCGCCTCTGACGCCGACACCCTTCGGACCCCACAGCTCCGGCCGACCCAGATAGGTTCCCAGTGGGGCATTTCCGGCCGAGTGCGCCCAGATGAAGATCCGGTCGGGATTGCCGCCGTAGTCCCCGATGTGGGCTTCAACCCACTGCAGCATCGCCGAGATATCTTTGGCACCGCCGTCCCACGTGCCGCTGCCCTTGCGCTGCATCAATACTCCGACCATGCCGTGCTGGGTCGCAAAGCGGCCGATGTTGTCGTAAAAAGCGTTGGCTGCCTTATCCTGAATTTCGATCTTGTTGCCGGCGCCGCCGGGGACGAACACCAGCACGGTGCGATTGTTCGGGCCGCCCTTCGCCGAGAAAACGTCAACGACATCCTTTGGATCCGGGCCGAAGGCCTGGTTGCGGGTTACCGTGATGCCCGGGTACGGCTGCGGAACGCTGCTCGTGATGTCATTTTTCGGCATCAGCGGCCGGTAGAGTCTGGCGGTGCACACGGGATCGACGATCGGCCCGATCTTCACGAGCGCAGCTTCGAT
>DATAVA010000026.1:0-118274 GCA_036267975.1 Steroidobacteraceae bacterium
GCGCCGCCATCTTCGCCCTGCGCATGCTCGATCGTGAGGGTGCCCACATCCAGCTGCTCGCGCTCCACGGGCCACGGCTGTGTGGCGTCGTTGATCGGATCGCCGGGACCCGCGATGGTGATCATGAGGTGCCATTGCAATGGCTGCTGCCGCAGTTGTGCGACCAGCGCGTCGAACAGGTAATTGCGCGCGCGCGGGTGTCGATCAGCGGGATCATCCGCCACGAAGGCCTCGTTCGGCACCAATGACCAGCGCACGCTGGTGGTCTTGCCGTTGTCGGCCACGAAGCGAAAGGCGTCCAGGCTATTGAAGCGCGAATTGGCGAAGCCCGATGAGTTCGGTTCGCTGCCAATGACCGCAATGGCGCGCGCCGATTCCGGATGCCGGGCTAGAAAATCCGCCATGCGGGCTGGATCGGGATTGCCCGTGGCAGCCTCCGGCTTGCCGGCCAGCAGCTGCTCGTAGAATGCCTGCGGCGTGTTCACCTGGAAAACGGGTATGGCATTCATCCCGGTGCGCCATTCCTCGCCGTTGGTCAGGCGCAAGCGCAAGGCGAGGCTGCGCACGCTGCCATTGGCATCGGCTTGAAACGGCTGACCACCCGCGAGGGCAAAGCGGCCGACGACAGGCACGCGACCAGGCGCAAACACCACCGCTTTGGACAGCTGGCGACCCGCCCCATTGCTTTCGAAGTAGCCGGTGACGCACAGCCCCTTGGCGTGGTTACGACGAAATCCGGGATACGAACCATTCACCTGTTCAAAGGCATCGATCATGCGCGCGGGACTGAGCCGCTGCGGGGACAGCCAGCCGCCCGCGTAGGCAAACGCCAGCGCGGCCACAATCATCATTGCCGCGATTGCGATGAACCTCGAACGGTCGTGCATGAGCTGCCGGCTTCAATGATCGTAAGTCGCCCGGAGTGTGCGGTGATCCAACCCCGTTTAGCAATTGTGCCGAATGAATCGAGCAGCACCGACGCGGCGAAGCCAGCGAACCAGTTGCTGTGACCGACTGCTGGATCTTTACTTCTCCATCGAGGCGCTGCCCCTGCCGGCGCAGTGCGTATGACGTCCGCCCTTGAACGGTTCGCCGGCGACCGTGGTCAGTGCTTGACCATACCTATCTGCGCGCCGGCATGAGCTTCCATTGGGGAAGCGTGCAGCTCTACGCGAACAACGCGCTGCACAGACAGGCGTGGAACAATCCTCAGAACGCGTTTGGTCAGAGCAGTTTCGGCGGCGCCGGCTGCTCGGTGAGCGGTGGTCCGAACTGTAATACCTTCATCACGATCGGCATCCAGTTCGACTACACCTTCAAGGAACGCATCGCCCGTACGGCGCTTGCACCAAAGCCTATAACCCGCGGCTGGCTATAGCTGCTGCCGCTCGTTATTTATCGGATTGATCCACTTGGGCTGTCATCCGCGGGTGAGGGCGGAGCGTTCCTTGATGTGAGGAGACAGTCGGCCGCTTGACGCACAACCACGCATTGCGAACTTTTTTTCTGGCGGCGCTCGCCGCCGGAACACTTGTGGCCTGCGTTTCGACGCGGCCAAGCGCCTCCAAACCGGCAAATGCCGCCGATATGCCCTGGCTCGGGCGGCTGACCTTCGGGGTCGATTCGGCGGTACTGGCCCAATATCAGAAGCTGGGGCGTAGCGGGTATCTGGCCGCACAGCTGCGCGGCGCGGATGAACACCTACCGGATGCGGTGGCCCAGGACCTGGCACAGGTGCCTGGTGGCCAGTTCGATGCGGCACGGGTGGTGCTGAGTATCGCGGCCGAGCAGAAGCGCATTAACGCGCTGCCGGACGGCCCCGAGAAGCAAGCCGCCCGGCAAAAGCTCAATGAGCAGGGTAACCAGGCCGCCTACGAGGCGCGCCGGCGCGAACTGCTGCGGGCCATTTATTCGCCAGCGCAGCTTAAAGAACAGATGGTGTGGTTCTGGCTCAATCATTTCAGCGTCTATGAGTACAAGGCCAACGTGCGCTGGCTGCTCGGGGACTACAGCGAGCAGGCAATCCGGCCGCACGCGCTGGGGCATTTCCGCGACCTGGTCATGGCGACGCTGGAGCATCCGGCGATGCTGCAATACCTGGACAATGCCCAGAACGCGGCCGGTCGCATCAATGAAAACTACGCCCGCGAACTGATGGAGCTGCATACGCTGGGCGTCGATGGCGGCTACTCACAGCACGACGTGCAGGAACTGGCGCGAGTGCTCACGGGAGTGGGCATCGCTGCCGCGCAGCCGCCGCACCTACGGCCTGAATTGCGCGGGTACTATGTGCGCGAAGGCGCCTTCGAATTCAATCCCGCGCGCCACGACTTCGGACCCAAGTCCCTGCTGGGACATCCGCTCACCCGGCGCGGCTTCGCGGAAGTGTCCGAGGCGGTCGACCTGCTGGTACACCAGAAGGCCTGCGCGCGCTTCGTTTCCCGCAAGCTTGCGGTCTACTTTGTGGGCGATGATCCGCCGGCCGCGCTCGTGGAGCGCATGACGCAGACCTTCCAGGATTCCGATGGCGACATCGCGGCGGTGCTGCGCACGCTGTTTACGTCCCGCGAGCTTGCTGCGCAGACCGGGCGCAAATTCAAGGATCCGATGCAGTACTTGGTGTCAGCCGTGCGCCTGGCCTATGACGGCCGTCTGATCCAGAACATGCATCCGGTGACGGGCTGGCTCGCGGCCCTCGGAGAGGCGCAGTTCGGCCATCAGACTCCGGAGGGCTACTCCTTGCAGGATGCCGCCTGGTCAAGCTCCGGGCAGATGAGTCGTCGCTTCGAAATTGCGCGCACCATTGGGTACGGCAGTGCAGGACTATTCGATCCTGAGAACGGCGGCCCCGCGACTGTCGTCGGATTTCCGCTGCTCACCAACCCCGTGTACTACGCCGTGCTCGCGCCGTCCTTGTCCGCCCGGACCGGTAACGCCCTGCAGCGCGCGCGGTCCCAGCAGGAGTGGAACCTGTACCTGCTGGCTTCACCAGAATTCAATTTCCGTTGATCTGAAGGAGCGCACCCGTGAACCGCCGAAAATTCCTGCGTGCCGGACTTGCTGCCGCACCGGCCTTGAGCATTGCGGGCCGGCTGTTTGCCATGCCCGCGAGCACGCCACGGTTTTTGTGCGTGTTCCTGCGCGGCGGCTATGACTGCGCAAATTTCCTGGTGCCTTGGTCCAGCAGCTTCTACTACGAGAAGCGGCCGCGGATTGCCATTGCAAAGCCGGATCCTGCGATCAGTGATGGGGCGCTGGCGCTGGATTCGGACTGGGCGCTGGCGCCCGCCGTGCGCGATTCGCTGGGGCCGCTTTATCAGCAGCGCCAGGCCGTATTCATTCCGTTTGCCGGAACCGACGATCTCACCCGCAGCCATTTCGAGACCCAGGACAGCATCGAGCTGGGACAGCCCGTCCAGTCGCCGCGCGATTTTCGCAGCGGCTTTCTGGCGCGGCTCGCCGGCACCCTCAATGGTTCGACGCCCATCGCCTTCACGGATACCCTGCCGCTGGCCTTCAGGGGAGATTCGGGCATTGCCAGCATTTCCCTGCAACGCGGCGGCAATTCAGCGTTTGACGCTACCCAGACCGCGGCGCTGCGCGACATGTATGCCGGCGGCCAGCTCGACGCGGCCGTGCGTGAGGGCCTGGAGCTGCAACAGCAGGTGGCCCAGGCGATGCAGGAGGAGATGCAGGCTGCCAATCGCGGCGCCATCAGTACCAAGGGCTTCGAGCTGACGGCCGAGCGGATGGCGCGCTTCATGCGAACGCAGTACCGCCTGGGATTCGTGGATGTCGGCGGGTGGGATACGCATGTCAACCAAGGCGGTGCCCACGGGGCCTTGGCGACCAACCTCAACAGCCTCGGCAAAGGCCTTGCGACCTTTGCCGAGGCCCTCGGGGAGGAGGAGTGGAACAACACGCTGGTCTTCGTGCTGTCCGAGTTCGGACGCACGTTCCGCGAGAACGGCAATGCCGGGACGGACCACGGTCATGGCAGCGTGTACTGGGTGCTCGGCGGGCGCATCAGCGGGGGCCGCATTGCCGGAGAACAGGTGCGCGTCGCCCATGACACTTTGTTTCAGGACCGGGACTATCCGGTGCTGAACAACTACCGCGGCGTGCTCGGCGGAATCTTCGGCAGGCTGTGGGGCCTTGGCCCACAGCAGCTCGATGTCATCTTTCCGGGCGCCCGCCCGCTGGATCTGAAGCTGGTTTAGCGACGCGGGCCGGCCACGTCCCGCGGCTTGTCATCGAAGATGCTGGCCGGCGCACCCTGGTTGCTCAGGATCGCCTTGCGTCTTAGAAATCGCATGATGGAGTCAGGTCCGGTGCGCGAGCCGCCGAGTCCGGACACCCCGAAGCTGTGAGTGCCGATCTTGCGCAGTTTTGCGAAGGTCAGAAAGGTGTCCTGGACGAACACGCTGCCGGCATTGAGCTGCTCGGCAATCTGCTGACCTTCCTCCTCGGTGCCGGTGAGCACCGAGGCGGTGAGGCCAAATTCGGTATCGTTCGCGAGCGCGATGGCCTCGTCGGTGGTCCTGAAGCGCATTACGGGCAGGATCGGGCCGAAGGTCTCCTCGCGCATCAGGCGCATGGTGTGGTCGACTTCAGTGACCACGGTGGGACGCATGTACAGGCCGCCCCCCAACGATTCGGTGACACCGCCGGTGAGAATCCGGGCGCCCTTGGCGACCGCGTCGGCCAGGTGGGCTTCAACGATCTCGGGCTGGCGCACGAAAATGAACGGACCGATGTGTCCTTCAAGCGGATTCTTGTCATTCAGGGTCACCTTGGCGGCCTTGGCAACCAGTTCTTTCACGAAGCGATCGTGGATCGATTCGTGGACGTATACGCGCTCGACCGAGTAGCACACCTGCCCGGTGGCATACACGCCGCCGCGCAGCACCGCGGTGGTGGCGCGATCGATGTCCGCATCGGCGGTCACTATCGCCGGGTCCTTGCCTCCCAGTTCCAGGAAGCACGGAATCAGGCGCTGCGCACAGGCCAGCGCCACTTTGCGCCCATTCGGCACACTGCCGGTAAAACACACCAGATCAACGTTTGCGACCACGTCCTGGCCGGTGCGACCGTCGCCGAGCACCACATCGAAAACTTCCGCAAGTTCGGGCACACGGCGCACCGTATGCATGAGCGGCTCGACAAAGCGGGGTGTCACTTCACTGGGCTTGAGCAGCACCGCCGAGCCTGCGAACAGTGCCGGCACGGCATCGAGCAGCGACAGCATCATCGGTGCATTCCAGGGGCTGATGACACCCACCAGCGAATACGGCACCAGTTGTGAACGTATACTCACGGTGGGCATGGTGAGGGATTGGCCACCGACATGCGCACGCGTCAGCACGGCTTCAGCGTCCTCGCACCAGCCATTGATATTGGCCACGGCGATGAATGCGGTGAACTGCGAGGTGTGACAACCTCCGGTATCGGCGCCGTCGGCCGCGCCAATGACCTTGGCATGGGCAATCAGTTCGGCGACCCAGCGACGCATGATGCCAATGCGTTCGGCAATCGGCCGCGCGGCCCACAGCTTCTGATTGCGCCGCAGCCGCGCCGCCTTTTGCGCAATTTCGTCCGCACTCGCAGCCGGAAAGGAAAACTCAGTGCTACCGGTGCGGGGATCGCGCACCGGGATAGCCCGAACCTGCGTATCTGTCATATATCCTCCAAGACTTCAGCGCTGCGCCGTGAAGCTTGGCGGCAGTGAGGGCGCCGCTGCGGCGGGTCCACTGGGGCGCCCGACCAGCCGGTTCTCTCCCTTCCAGGGCACATCCGCCTGCGAACGCCAGGCATTGATGAACAGGGTCTTGAATACCCACAGGTCGTCGCGCTGCACGCACAGATCCTCGCGGGTGCCGATGCCAAACAGGAAGTTTGTGCCGTAGTCGACGTTGAATTGGGCAATCTGGAAGAAGCAGCGCACCTTCACGGACGCATCGGGCTGCCGCTCCATGATGAAATGATTGAACAGATGCTGGCGGCCGAACCACCAGTGCTGCCGGTCGTTCCACAGCGAGCGCATGTTTTCAAGGATCGCCGCGTGGCCCTTGACCCTGCCTTGCCACAGGTGGTCGAACTCTGCGTCAGCGGCGAAGGCCGACAGCAGCATATCGGGATCGGCCAGGTCCAGGCCCCACGCGTAGCGGGCATAGGTTTCGATGATTTCGGCGCGTTCCGCGGATGATACGCGCGTGGAATTCGGGTGGGCCATGTTCAACTCCTATTGGCGACTTTCGCTTTCAGAAAGTCGTAGATACTCTGTTCGGTCATCTGGCCGGCATTGGCCAGTTCGCCGCCCCGGGTCGAGTACAGCACCTGATTGCCGCTGCCCACCACGACCACTGCCGGGATGCCCTTGGCGATGGGATTGCCATAGCGCTTCGCGAGCGTGAGATTCTTGTCGAAATTGCCGACATCAATCTTCACCACATCAAATTCGCTGTCGATCAGGTGCCGACTGCTGCCATGCATCGCCCGATCGAGTGCGCGGCAATCCGGACACCAGTTGGCCCCGAACACCAGCAACACTTTCTTATGATCGGCCTGCGCAGCGGCAATCGCGTGCTGCACATCGGCCGCAGCATCAGCCTGTTCGTTGTAGGGCCACGGGGCGGCAAGCGCCGCCGTTGCGAGAGACGCTGCTGCGAGCGCCAGTAAAAACTTGTTCATGAACCGCTCCTGCACAGTCGCCGATCGCCATAGTATGCCAAGGTGCTAAGATTCCGGCCCGGATGTCATCGTTGGCAGCCGGTTCAGGGGGGAATCGTGAGAACCGACAAATCTGTATTGATTGCGGCGGCGGTACTGGGTTGCAGCGTCGCATCAGGCGCCTGGGCCCAAAGCGCAGCGGACTGCGATCATCTGGCCAGTCTCAAACTGGTGGACACCACCGGCCTTACGGCGACCGTGGTCGAAGGCTCGAAGTTCACACTGCCTGCGCCGCCCAATCCCGGTCCTGCGGCCAATGCTCAAGCCGCGTTGTACGCGAGTTTGCCGCAGTTCTGCCGGGTGACCGGGGTGATCAAGCCGGCCGTACGCTTCGAAGTGTGGCTGCCGATGAAGGACTGGAATGGAAAATTCCAGGGTACGGGCAACGGCGGCTATAACGGCGCCATCGTCTACACCGCGCTGGCGGGCGGGTTGCTGCAGCATTTCGCCACCGCCAACACCGACATGGGGCACGTCGCGACGACGCCGGATCCGGCGAGCTGGGCACTGCATCATCCGGAACTGGTGATTGACCAGGGGTATCGTGCGCAACACGAGACGGCACTGAAAGCGAAAGCCATCGTCGCAGCCTTTTACCGCAAGCATCCCAGTCATTCATATTTCGTGGGCTGCTCGTCGGGCGGCTGGGAGGCGCTGACCGAAGCGCATCGCTATCCGCACGACTACGACGGCATTATCGCCGGCGCGCCGGCTTCCGATGTCGTGCACCTGCATGCGGGACAGCTGTGGGGATACATGGCGGCGCAGCAGATCGATCCGGAAAAGATCCCGATGATTTCCGCGGCGGTGCTGGCCAAGTGCGACGCCCGCGATGGTCTCAAGGACGGCTTGATCTCCGATCCGCTTGCCTGTGATTTCAAACCGGCCGAGCTGGCCTGCAAGAGCGGGCAGGATCCGAAGAGCTGTCTGACGGCAACGGAGGTCAAGGCACTCGGTGAAATCTACTCCGGTGCTCATTACTCATCCGGCGCAGCGGTTTATCCGGGCTGGCCGCGTGGCATGGAATTCGCGCTGGCTCAGGCGCGCAGCGACGGTGTCGCAGCCCTGGGTGCCAGCACCTTCCGCGACATGGTGTTCGAGAACCCGCAATGGGACTTCCATACCATCAACTACGACCACGATGTGAAAGCGGCGGACGACAAGATCGGCGCAGTCATGAACGATGGCAGCACCGATCTGGCCGAATTTCGCAAGGCAGGAGGCAAGCTGATCCTGTGGCATGGCTGGTCGGATCCGCTGATCACACCGCTCCATACGATTGCCTACTACGGCAGGCTCGCTGCACATTTCGCGCCCAAGGGTACCGACAAGGATGCTGCGATCACGCAGGTGGCGGATTTCGCGCGTCTGTTCCTGGCTCCCGGCGTCATGCACTGCGGGCGCGGGCCCGGACCGGATACTTTTGATTCGATCGGCGCGCTGCAGGCATGGGTCGAGCACGGCATGGCGCCCGCCAGCATGATCGCCGCCCACAAGAGTGCCGGTAAGACGGATCGCACCCGGCCGCTATGTGCCTATCCGCACAAGGCGGTCTACGACGGCAAGGGCGACAGCAACGACGCGGCCAGCTTCAGCTGCGAATGAGGCTGCGAATGAGCTTTCGTGCTCAGGCGGCCCCGCATATTCAGTTGCGGGGGCGCTTGGCCACGGGAGTATCGGCACAGACGTCTTCGGGTATCTCGTATCCCGGCCGCTTGGTGTAATCGGCCTCGGCAGTCCACGCCTGCGTGAAGGTCTTCGGATCATCGATGGTCATGAGCAGATGCAGATGCATTCCATCCTTGCTCAGCTGGTAGCGTTCGGTCAGATGCAGGGCATCCGAGTGCGGCAGGCCCTCATTGTCGAGCAACGTGCCGTCCTCGAATCCATTGCTGTCGACGACCAACGCATCGTCATCCCACTTGCCGACTGAATAACCGAGGTAGTGCGGATCCACATCGGTGGGCAGCGCCTCATCCAGGTACACGCGTCGTGGCAGTCGATTGATCTGGTGCACGAAGTACAGCGTCTTGGGCCGCTGCAGGATCTCGAAGGGCTCGCGCATGAGCATCAGGCGCGGCAGCCCCGGGGGCAGGCAGTGCGTGACGCCATCGAATGAGTAGTCACCCTTGGCAATGGCGGTCTTGTGGGCGTCATAAAGCGCGTGCGCGGCGGCAGTCAGCGGCGGTGTTTTGCCATCGACCGTCTTCAAGGCACCCACCTGATGGGAAATGAACCACACGCCACTCAGGTCCGGTGCCGCCGCCGCAGCGTTCAAACTCAGGGCGCCCAGGGCGGCCGCCGACAGCAACGCGCGCAACGCTCTCATTTGGCCACCGTCACGCCGTCCACCGGCGCGTTGCGATTGTTCTCTTCACAGACATATTCCTGCGGGCGCACGTCGGGTCGCCAGTGGTAGATGCGCCGATAGCTGTACGGATGCTCGAGGGTGACGGGGTCCTCGACGGTCATGAGGAGTTCGAGGTTCGAGCCGTTGTCGATTTTGCGGAAACGTTCGATCACATGCTCCTGGGTCGAATGGCTGCTGCCCTCATCGTCGATGAAGGTCTTGTCGTTCAGTCCGATGGTATCGACCACGAGGGTGTCCCCCTCCCAGTGGCCGACCGAATCGCCGAGGAAGGTATGGGCGACATTCTTCGGATGGTCACGGTTCATCCAGATGCGCCGCAGGTTGTGGGCCACTTCGTGAAGAAACGTGATCCGCCCGGGGGTCTGCACGATCTCGATCGGATAGGGACTCTCCATGATGCGCGGCATGCCATGCGGAAGGCACTGGGTCGACGCATCGGCCTCGGGCGTGCCGCGATTCTTGGCGCGGATGCGCCGTTCGAGAATGGCCATGTACTTGGGCTTCAGAGGCGGCGCGACGCCGGGTTCCGGCCCGAGCAGATATTGATATCCCGCCAACCACCACACGCCGTTGAGGTCATGCGGATCGGGATTGCCGGGCGGCGTGCCCGGTGGGGCATCGACCGCGCCGCGCAAACCCGGCGTCAGCGCCAGAGTCGGGTCGCCGCTGTTGTTCAGCGTCTTGGGTGGAGGTGGCGCGGGTGGCGCTGCGATCGCGGTGGCGGAGAAGGCGAGACCGACGATTGCGAGTGAGGCCGAAATGAGGTTGCGCACTGGGCAGCTTCCGGTGACTTGGCCGATAGCGGCTATTGACTATACAAGGCAACAGTATCAGAGCAGAACTGGTAAAAGCACCGTGTAGACTGGCGTGAATCACCCGTGCATTTACAGATCGCGAGGGGGGCCTCCTTGAATTTCGGAATACGAAAAAAGTTTTGCCCGCTGGGCCTTGCGGTCGGTGTGGCGCTGGTCGCGCTCGGCGCGCACGCGGCAAACAATGACGGTCCGCCCTCCAGCGATCCGGCGCAACTGTTCCGGCAAAACTGTGCCGGCTGCCACGATCACCCCAAGGATCGCATTCCGCCGCGTGCCGTGATCGCGCGCCGCTCGCCCGATGAGGTGATGCAGATCCTCACGAATGGCTCGATGCGCGCCCAGGCCGCCGGTCTGGGCATGAACGACCGGGTGGGCATCGCGACCTATCTCACGGGCAAGGCGCCCACCGGCCGTCTCGCGCCGACGCCGGAGAGCAATCCCTGCGCAGCGGGCGCGTCGGTCGATGATGCGGGTGCGGGCTGGAATGGCTGGGGTCACGACATTTCCAACACCCGGTTTCAGGACGCGCCGGGTATCACGGCGGCGCAGGTGCCGCGGCTGAAGCTCAAATGGGCCTTTGGCTATCGGTCTTCATACGTCTATGGCCAGCCGACGCTGGTCGGCGGGCGCGTCTACGTGACGAGTTCCAGCGGCCGCGTTTATTCACTGGATGCCAATACCGGCTGTGCGCATTGGACCTTCGATGCAGCCGGACCCGTGCGCACGGCGGTGTCCATCGCTCGCGTACACGGGCGCCTGCGTGCCGTGTTCGGCGATGACGCCAGCTTCGTCTACGCGCTGGACGCGGCCAGCGGGAAACAGTTGTGGAAACGGCAGCTCGATACGCATCCGGCCGCACGCATTACCGGTGCGCCGGTCATCTACGCCCAGCGCTTGTACGTACCGCTGTCCTCGCTGGAGGAACTGTCGGCGCCGACACCGAGCTATGAGTGCTGCAAGTTCCGCGGCAGCGTTGTCGCATTGGATATCGCGACCGGCCGTGTGCTGTGGCGCACCTACACGATCGCGCAGGCGCCGCATCCCTATCGCAAGAACGCCACGGGGACGCAGCTGTACGGGCCGGCCGGCGGTTCGGTGTGGTCGGCGCCGACCCTGGATCCAAGTCACGATCTGCTGTACGTCGGCACCGGCAATTCGTACACCGACTTGCCGACGCGGCACACGGATTCGATTCTCGCGCTGCACATGAGCACCGGGGCAGTGGCCTGGGCCAATCAGCTGCGAGAACATGACAACTACATCGTCGGCTGTGACACACCGCAGTCGGCGGGGTCCGGCAACTGCCCTCACACCTTGGGTCCCGACGTTGATTTCGGCACCTCGCCGATTCTCACGCAGCTGCCTTCCGGCGAACGCCTCCTCATCACCGGCGAGAAATCCGGACGGGTTTACGCGCTGGATCCGGCGACCGGTCAGGAACGCTGGCACGCCCAGGTCGGCGTCGGCAGCAGCCTGGGCGGAATCGAGTGGGGCAGTGCGGCGGATGCCGACCGCCTCTACGCGCCGGTATCCGATGCCGCGGCGACCCAGGGGCCACCCGGCGGGCTGGTGGCGCTGCGGCTGCGCGACGGGCAGCGATTGTGGCGGGCCGCGCCGCCACCGCCACGCTGCAGCTGGGGGACGCGCGGTTGCCTTGCGGCCCAGTCGCAGGCCGTCACGGCCATCCCCGGCGTCGTCTTTTCCGGTTCGGAGGATGGCCATCTGCGTGCCTATGCCAGCGGCGATGGCCGTGTTATCTGGGATATCGATACGGCCCAGTCCTACGCCACGGTCAATGGCGTGCCGGCTGCCGGCGGCTCACTCGACAATGGCGGCCCTACCCTCGCCGGCGGCATTCTGTTCGTAAATTCAGGCTACGGACGCATCATGGGCGAGCCGGGGAACGCGCTCCTGGCCTTCAGCGTGGACGGCCACTGAGGCGCGGTCCGGATCCCATTATTGACGGCGGAGCATGGCAACCATGCTATGCACCAATCCGGCTCCGAGATGCTGGAATTGCCCTCCCGTAGCTGTTGTAATCTCAACCCGCGTGCGCCATTCGAACCAGGTGGCTAGAGCGTTGGGATCCCGTTTCGTGGCGACCAGTTGTGATTGAGGAAACTGCCGTTCCCGCAATCCCCAGGAGTTGTGTCCTTTGAGGTCTTGCTCGGGAAAACAAGCTCCGGATCGTTCCGGCCTGCTGCGGATTATCGTCGGTGCGGCGCTGCTGGGACTGGCCGTCGCACCCTTGCAGGTAAGCGCCACGCCGGCAACCCTGTCCGTTGCTGCAGAGCAGCATCTGGTGCAGCAGTATTGCGCCGTCTGTCATAACTACGAAGATTATGCCGGTGGCGTCGAGTTCGAGGTCTTCGACCCCAGCAAGGCGCACGAGAATGCGGAACTGACGGAGCGGATGCTGAAGAAGCTGCGCGCCGGAATGATGCCTCCGGCCGGCAAACCCCGCCCGGATTTCGACACCGAACAGGCCCTGGCGACTTCGCTGGAGAACGAGGTCGATGCCCACGCCAAGCCGAACCTGGCGATGCCGCGTCTGCACCGTCTGAACCGCTCCGAATATCAGAATGCGGTGCGCGATCTGCTCGGACTGGACATCGATGTCGCCCAGCTGCTGCCGGCGGATGATGTGAGTCGCGGCTTCGACAATCAGGCGGGTACGCTGACATTCTCTCCGGCACTGCTGGATGCCTACCTGTCGGCGGCCGGTCGCATCAGCCGTAGCGCACTGGGCACGGCCGTGGCGACGACGCAGGCGACCTATCGAGTCGCTGATGATACCGCGCAGAACTATCACGTCGACGGGCTGCCTTTCGGTACGCGCGGCGGACTCGCCGTCGAGCACACGTTTCCGGCCGATGGCACGTACACGTTCAAGGTGTTTGCGGTCAATCTCGGCAACATGGGCAACTTCCGGCCCTTCGGTGAAATCCGCGGCGAGCAGCTGCTGGTTTACGTCGATGATCAGCGCATCGCCCAGGTTGACTGGGACAAGGCGCTGAGCGTGACCCGCAATCTCGAGGAGGAGTCGACGGGGCAGCTGAAGACCATCGATATCACCTTGCCGATGAAGGCGGGCCCGCATCGGATCGGCGTGACCTACCTGGCGACCAACCTCGCGCCCGGGCTGGACATGAATCACGCGTTCGACCGTACCACCATCGAGACGGGCGGCCTGCCGGGGTTCACTTTCTTTCCGCACATCGGCCGGCTGCGCATCGATGGACCGGCGCATGCGACGGTGGCCACCGATTCCCCGAGCCGTCGACGCATCATGTTGTGCAAACCGGTGGCGGGTCAGGAGGAACGCTGCGGCCGACAGATCGCGACGGAGCTCGCGCGCCGGGCCTACCGCGGTTATGGCACCGATGCGGATGTGAACACGCTGGTGCAGTTCTTCGCCAACGGGCAACGCAACGGCGGCTTCGATACGGGCGTGGAATCGATGCTCCAGCGGCTGCTGGTCGATCCGAAATTCCTGTTCCGGGTGGAGAGCGCTCCCGCGCATGTCGCGCCCGGCGCCGCCTACCACGTCAGCGACCTGGATCTGGCGGCGCGCCTGTCGTTCTTCCTATGGAGCAGCATTCCCGATGACGAGCTGCTGCGTCTGGCGAACGCCGGTAAGCTGAGCAAGGACGACGTCCTGCGCGGCCAGGTGCGCCGTATGCTGGCGGATCCACGCGCCGCGGCACTCACCACCAATTTCGCCGACGAGTGGCTTGGCCTGCGCGCGTTGGCGTCGCATGACCCGGTGGTCGACCAGTTCCCGGACTTCGACGACAACCTGCGGCAGGCATTCCGGCGCGAGGTTGAGCTGTTCTTCGACAGCATGGTCACCGAAGATCGCAGCGTGCTCGATCTGCTGACGGCCAAGTACACCTTCGTGAATGGGGTTCTGGCACAGTTCTACGGCATCCCGGGAGTACGCGGCAGCTACTTCCGGCGCATCGATCTGGATGACAGCCAAAGCGCGCGGTACGGTCTTCTGGGCAAGGGTGCGCTGATGATGATCACGGCGCAGCCGGGACGTACCTCCCCGGTAGTCAGGGGCAACTGGGTGCTGCGCACCATGCTCGGTACCCCGGCCCCCGATCCGCCGGCGGATGTTCCCTCGCTCAAGCCGCATCCGGTGGATCCGGCCGGCAATGCGAGCCCGCCGACCTTGCGCCAGCAGATGGAGCAGCATCATTCCGATCCGGTATGCGCCTCCTGCCACAAGATCATGGAGCCGATCGGGTTTGCGCTCGAGCCCTTCGATGCGGTCGGCCATTGGCGGACCATGGATGGCAGTCGGCCGATTGACGCGCACAGCCAGTTGTACGACGGCACGTCGGTGGATGGACCGGCGGGCGTGCGTGCCTTCCTGGTGCGCCACCAGGAACAGTATCTGCGCAATGTGACCCAGGCGTTGATGACCTATGCGTTGGGACGTGGTATCGACTACGGCGACATGCCGATGGTGCGCAGCGTGCTGCACGCCGCGGCGCACGATAACTATCGATTCAAGGGTCTCATCGAAGCAGTTGTGATGAGTGATCTGTTCCGCATGAATGTTGCCCCCGGAACAGACGACAAGGGCGCGACGCTGCATACGCAGGTCACTGGGCCGGCTGGCAGTACCCCTGCCGTTACGACCGCCAGTGCCGCGACCGCCGGTGCCCTGGACCCGGGCAACTGAAGGAGCCGAGTGTGTTTTTCCTGACCAATAAGAAGTTGCCGCGGCGCACGTTTCTGCGTGGGCTCGGGACAACGCTCGCATTGCCTCTGCTCGAGTCCATGCTGCCCACGCGTGGTGCCGTTGCAGCCCAGAAACAGATCGTGCCGACGCGCTTCCTCGGCGCCTTCGTCCCGCATGGCGTAGCCCCGGGCCACTGGATGCCGGACGCTACCGGACCGGGATTTACCTATCCTTACGTATACGAGCCGTTGCAGCCGTTTCGCAAGCACGTGGTGCTGACCAGCGGCATGTGGTCGAAGTCATCGGAGAATCCTCCGGGTGTCACCGGAGCCGATCACTTCGTCGCTGCCGCCTTCCTCACCGGCGTGAAGCCCAAGAAGACGACTGGCGCGGACATCCAGGTGGGGACGTCCCTGGACCAGGTGATCGCGGCGAAAATCGGCGGCGAAAACCTGTTGCCCTCGGTGCAGATGGCTGTCGAGGATCCGGGCGCGAACTCCAGTAACTGCGGCGAGGGTTATAGCTGCGTCTACACCAACACGATCTCCTGGGAATCACCGACGCGCCCGCTGCCGATGGAAATCAATCCGCAGACGCTGTTCGAGCGCATGTTCGGCGATGGCAGTTCGCCGCAGATGCGCAAGATGCGCCGCGAACGTCAGGCCAGCATCCTCGATTCCGTGAACGGCAGTCTGCGCGAGATCATGTCCGAGGTTCCGCATGGCGATCAGATGCGACTCGAGCAATACGCCGACGACGTGCGCGAGGTCGAGCGCCGTCTCACCATTGCCGCGCGCGCCTCCAGCGACGCACCGAACATGGCCATGCCGTACGGCGTGCCGGAGTCGTTCCATGAGCACATCCAGGTGCAATGGGATCTGCTGGCGCTTGCCTATCAGGCGGACATCACGCGCGTCGCGACCATGCTGTTCGCGCGCGATCTCACCAGCCGCACCTTCCCGGAAAGCGGCACGAACGCCAGTTTCCATGGCGCCTCGCATCACGCAGAGGATCCGGGCCAGATCGCGGTGTTCGCCAAGATCAACCGCTATCACGTGCAGATGCTGACCTACCTGGTCAAGAAGCTCGATTCGATCCCGGAGGGCGATGGCACCGTTCTCGATCATTCGCTGATCCTGTTCGGATCTAACATGGGTAATTCGAATCAGCACCTGCATTACGACACACCGGCGGTGCTGGTCGGTGGCGCCTCCGGGCGCCTCAAGGGCGATCGGTATCTGCCGTATGCCAGCCGCACCGTGCCCACGGGCAGTCTGATGTTGAGCATCCTGGGCATCTTTGACGTTGAGGCGGAGCATTTCGGTGACAGTACCGGGCCGCTCCAGAATATTTGAAACGCATATTTCCTTGCATGGAACGAGGGGGGGTTACGATGAAAATTAGAACAGCGTTGGGTCTTCTTCTGGCTCTGAGCATCTGGGGTGGGGCCGCTTCCGCGCATCACTCGTTCGCGATGTTTGATGCAACCCAGACGAAGACCTTGGTCGGGACCGTCAAACAGGTGCAATGGACCAATCCGCACATCTGGGTACAGGTCATGGTGAAGGATGAGAAGACCGGGGCCGCCGCGGAGTGGTCCATCGAGGGCGGCAGCCCCAATGGTCTGACCCGTCAGGGCTGGCGCCGTACCTCCATCAAGGAAGGTGATGCGATCGAAATCACCATCCATCCGCTCAAGGACGGTACCAACGGCGGCAGCATGATGAAGGCCATGATTAATGGTCAGCCGGTCGGCGCGCCCCGTTAACGGGTGATGGTGGCGTGAAGGCACTCAGACTTGCCCTGCTCGCAAGCGTCGTGTCCTGCGCGATGCAGGCTGCGATCGCGACCGCTGCCGGTACGCCGAGCAATGTCGTCGTCGTCAGCGCCATCCCGCCGGCAACGCCGAGCGAAGTTGCGGACGCCGTCATGCAGCGCGACACCACGCGTCTGCAGGCATTGCTGAAGGCCCATGGCGACGTGAATGCGCCCCAGCCGGATGGCAGTACCGCACTGCACTGGGCCGCCTATGAGGGCGACGCGCATCTCGCCGCGATGCTGCTGGCGGCGGGTGCACGCCCGAACGTCAAGACCGACACGGGCATGACGCCACTGCTGCTGGCCTGCGAGGCCGGCAAGCCCGAACTGGTCGAGGAGCTGCTGCGTGGCGGGGCGGACCCGAACCAGACCCTCAGCGGCGGGGAGACCCCGTTGATGATGGCCGCGCGCACCGGCAGCGTGCCGGTGCTGAAGCTGCTGCTGGCGCGCGGCGCAAGTGTCGATGCCCGTGAGGTAAAGCGCGGCACGACCGCGCTGATGTGGGCCGCGGCCAATGGCAATCCGGAGGCCGTGCGGTTCCTGCTGTCGAAGGGTGCGGACCTCACTGCACGCTCGGGCACCACCGATCCGGGCCGCCGGCCGTATCTCGCGCAGACCGGGCGCGAGCGCATCCAGGAGTTCGTCGGCGGGTATGGCTTGGCCGGCCGCGTTGAAAAGCAGGATGGCTCACCGGCCGCAGAGCTTGCGGCCGCGAAGCTGGTGGCCGAGCAGATTGCGACGGCGAAACAGGTACTCGCGGAGCATCCGCTGCCGAAACCGCCACCACCGAGCAGGATTCGATGGGGGGGGCTGACACCGCTGATGTTTGCCACCCGCCAGGGCGATATGGCCACTGCCAAGGTCCTGGTGGAGAGCGGCGCGGACGTCAATGAAGTCAGCTCCTTTGGCTGGACGGCGTTGCTGGTTGCCACCCAGAACAAGTACTACAAGCTCGGTGAATATCTGTTGCAGCACGGCGCCAAGCCGAACCTTGCCAACGGCGGCGGCTGGACCCCGCTGTACATTGCGACCGACAATCGCAATATCGAAGGCGGTGATTACCCGGTGCGCAAGCCCGACATGGATCACCTGGATTTCATCAAGGAGCTGCTGGCGGCCGGTGCCGATCCGAACATGCGGATGCATTCGAGCACGGAGACCCGTACGGTGTTCACCAATCAATGGCTGGTCGAAAACGGCGCGACCCCGTTCCTGCGCGCGGCGCAGTCCGGCGACCTGGTGCTGATGAAGCTGCTGCTCGAGCACGGCGCAGATCCGTCCATCGCTACCGATTTCAGCGTGACGCCGCTGATGGTGGCCAGTGGCATCGGCTGGGTCGAGGGCGTCACCTATGAGTGGTCACCCCAGGAGACGCTCGAGACCGTAAAATTCCTGCTCGATCATGGCGCCAACGTCAATGCACAGGATACCGAAGACCTGCGTACCGCGCTGATGGGGGCAGCCCACAAGGGCCGCAATGATGTCGTCGAACTGCTGGTGCAGCATGGCGCGGACCCGGCCCTGCATGACATCGGCAGCCGTGACACGGTGCACGGCCTGGCGGGAGTTTCCTGGCAGGCGATCGACTATGCCGATGGCCTGGTGCGCGTCGGCGTGCAGTCCTCGATTGCCCATCCGGAAACGGCGGCGTTGCTGCGCAAGATGATGAAGGAGCGCGGTCTGGCCGTACCGCCCGAAGGCCGCACGCTGGCGTCCATCTGCATAACGGACCTGTGTAAGTCAGACGCACCCAGCCAGGCGCACTAGCAAGGCTGGGTGGCCCGCTACTACATCTGGTGGGTATCCATGCAGACGTTTTCTTTCAGATTCATTCCCGGCTGACGCTTCAGGGTGAACTTCGTCGTCCACGGTGCGGTGTAGAAGTCCGGGTCCGTGATCGTCACTGATGCATTGATGGTCGAAGGATCACTCAATACATAGCGCTCCTGCACCGTCAGCTTCTCGCCGTGCGGCAGCCCGGTGTAGTCCAGCCAGGTCAGGTCATTGAATCCGACACTGTCGATGACCAGGGCCTTGCCTTCGAAATGCGCGCCAGGACTGCCCAGATAGGTGGGGTCCACGTCGGCCGCCGCCGGAGCCTTGTCCCAGTAAATGATGCGGAACGTATGATTGACCTCGTGCACGAAGCTCACGTTGCGCGTGGTCTGCAGGATCAGCAGCGGATAAGGCGCCAGCATCAGTCGTGGAATGCCCTGCATCAGGCAGCTGGAGACCGGATCGATCTTACGATCGCCACTCTTTAGCGCGGCCATGTGCTGCGCGTATTCCTTCTTGCCGGCCGCGTTGAGCGGCGGCTCAGCCCCGGCAGCCGTGCGCAGGTGCCCGCCCGGCTTCGGGTTCAACCATTTGCCCGTAAAATTCGGCGTGCCTGCCGGCGGTTGTTCAAACAGCGGCGCCGCATCACTGGTCTGGGAGTCCGCGGCCGCGAACACCGGCGCGCTGGCGAGGATGGCCGGCACCGCCACCAGGCACAGGACGGTGAGCAGCCCGCGAACCTGCGCTGCGACCTTGAGGTTGATGTGTGTCATCACTTGGCCACCGAGATGCCATTCACGGGCGCATTACGATTGTTCTCCTCGCAGGAGTATTCGGCGATATGTATGTCGCCGCGCCAGGGATACAGTCGTTCCGCCGTCCAGGGCTTGGTGAAGTGCTCGGGGTCCTCGATGGTGATCAGATTGCGGATTTCGACCCCGCCGTACTTGTTGGTGAACTTGGTCATGCGTTCGGTCACCTTCAGCTGCAGGCCGTGCGACAGCGACTCCTCATCGATCTGCGTGCGATCGTTGAAATGATCGGTGACGATGACCAGCGTATCGCCTTCCCAATGTCCTACCGAGTACCCGAGGAAGGTTCGCGGCGTATCGGCCGGTGCGGGCTTGCCGTCCATATGGATGAACCGCACGTTGTGCGCGACTTCATGCAGGATCGTAATCAGGCCCGGCGCGTAGACGAACTCGATCGGGTAGGGCGAGGCCATCAGGCGCGGGATCCCGTGCGGAAAGCACTGCGTCGGAGCATCCGCGATCGGCGTACCGGCCTTCTCCATGTCCAGGTGATGCTGGCGGCTGGCTGCCTCAAGCGGGGTCAGCGGCAGCAGGCTTGCCGATTGGGCCGGCGACATCGGCCGATCCGTGACGGGACGGAAGGTGCGGTCGTAGCCGCGAGTCCACCACACGCCGGAGAAGTCACGTGGATCCGTCGGGGCCGGGTTCTTGTTCCACAGCGCCGCAGCTGCGGCGTTGCGCTTGTCCTGTGCTGCGGCACGCGCGGCGGGGTCACCGCCCTGTGCAGCACCCGGAGGTGGCGGGCCGTCCTGGGCAAACGATGCCGTCCAGAGTAGCGCGAAACTAACTGCCAGCCATGCCGATTGACGCATGTTTTCCCCCTTACAAAAGCGCATCGAGTATACCGCAACGGATCCGGGGATTACCGCAGTTGTCGGATCAACTGTGCAGTCGGCGTTGTGTAAGGAGGCAGAGACGCGGCCCACGCCACTGCGGCAATCGTGTCGTCCAGGGACAGTCCCGCAGCCGAGCGCACTATCGCCCGCACCCTGGGTCGCCAGCCGCCGCCGCGGGCGAGGCCGCCGGGCGGCCCATGGGCCCAGCAGGCCCGCCAGCACTACACGCGTCAGGCAGGTTCGGCCGCTGCAACACGCTGAGCGTGACTGCCGCTGCATTCGAGCACGCGGATCAGTTCATCCGTCGACAGCACGTCACCGAACAGGAACGCCATGTTTTCCAGCGTGGCGTTGTGCGCGGCATCCGTGAGCGCCGCATTGGCATCCGCCACGAAAAGGATCTTGTAGTTCATCTGCATGGCATCGCGGGCGGTGGACTCGCAACAGCAGTTCGACAGGGTCCCGGTGATGATCAAGGTGTCGATTCGCTGGCGTTGCAGAATTTCATGCAGGGGGCTGGCGCCGGGCACGAAGGCACCGAAGCGGAACTTGTCGACCTGCTCATCGTCATTGGCGACCTCCAGCGTGGGCCACAGCTGCCAGTAATGCGCGCCGCGTGTGAATGCCTGGGTGAGGGTCGTGCCGCTCTCGCGACTGTGCAGATGCGCGAACCAGTTCGACCAGCTGGCGCGTGAGTTTGCATCCACGGTCATGCGCAGGAAGATGTTCTTGCCGCCGTGGGCACGCACCGCGGCGCTGATCCGATTCACGTTCGGGACGATCTCGCGGGCAACGGGCACCTCGACCGGTGCGCCAGGTTCCATGAAGCCATTCTGCAGATCCACGACGATGTGCGCGGTGCGTCGCAGGTCGAGCAGCTGGTAGGGGTGCAGCGTTCCACGCTGCGCCTCGATCATTTTCACCACCTCGGGGGATAGGGAAATCTTGTGCACGAGTGTCTCCTTTACCTTGCACCGCACATCTGCTGCTAGTCCAACATGGAAGCGCCAGTGCTGTAAAGCTGCGCTCCCGGCCGCTCGCATGCTCTATCATGCGCGACGTGCCGGATGCCTGTGTCGTGTACCTGTAGGGGGGGTCGATATGTCACAACGCCCGTCTGATTTTCTGGGAGGGCGCGCCTTCGCCATCGAAATGCGCACCCTGTTGCTGCTCGGCCTGGCGTGGGGCTTCGCCTACTGGGATCGGATGTCGATCACCTTCCTGTCGCCGTTCATCGTTCCGGAACTGCATCTCACCAATTTCGAATTGTCGGCGCTGCCCGCAGCGCTCGCATTCACCTGGGCCATCGGGGCATACCTGATCGGCTTCTGGTCCGACCGCACCGGCGCCCGCAAGCCGTTCCTGCTCGGCGCGCTGGTAGTGTTCTCGCTGTGTTCGGTACTGTCCGGACTGGCCACTTCATTCTGGAGCCTGTTCGCGGCCCGACTGGTGATGGGCGCCGTCGAAGGCCCGTTCCTGCCGATCTGCCTGGCCATCCTGGCCGCCGTCACCGCCGAGCGGCGCCGGGGCCTGAACGCCGGCATTACCCAGAATTTTTTCGGCTCCGTCATCGGCACGACCCTGGCGCCCATCGTACTGGTGCCGCTGGCCGTGGCCTACTCATGGCATGCCGCATTCTACCTCTCCGGAGTGCCCGGGCTGATCCTGGCGTTGCTGATCTGGTGGCTGGTGGATGAACCGCCCCGGGCAGCGGTGTTGTCCCCGGCGCAAGCGACAAGGGAGCCATCCGCTTCGGTGTGGGCCATGTTGGCGAATCGCAATATCGCTCTGTGCTGCGGCATCAGCATTCTGATGGTCGGCTCGCTGGTCATCGGATCCATCTTCCTGCCGCAGTACCTCATCAGTGGCCTGCACGTGTCCCCGCAGGTGATGGCGCACATCATGGCCGTCCTCGGTTTCTGTCCGGCAATCGGCGGGGTATTCGGGCCGTGGCTGTCGGACCGGTTTGGTCGCCGGCCCGTCATGATCGGGTTCTGCGTGCTGATGGCGCTATGCCCGGCCGCGGTTCTGATGATCAATGGATCGGTGGTGTTGATGACGACGCTGATGGCGGTCAGTTGGATCGGCGCCGGCTCCTTCCCGCTGTTCATGGGCGTCGTTCCCGCCGAAACCCTCGCCTTCAGACGTGCGGCAACCGCGATGGGGCTCGTCATTGGCGTGGGCGAGATTGGCGGCGGCGTCTTAAGCCCACTCGTGGCAGGCAAGCTGGCGGATCTGTTCAGCCTGGCAGCGCCATTGATATTCCAGGGCATCATTCCACTGGTTGCCGCAGTACTTGCCCTGGGGCTGCGCGAGACCAACCCACGATTCGCCCTCAGGGCCGTCGCGCAGGGCGCTTGATTCGCGGCCGCTGCCGCATCAGGTGCAGTTAGCTGATTTTACGAGGGGACATCGACATGAATCAACTTGGGAAGTACACCCGTAGCAGCGCCATCTCCGCGGGTCTCGCACTCGGCGCAGCCGTACTCGCGGCGGTGCTCTCCGTGAAGCCCGCGTCGGCCGAGCAGCCCGCGACGACACTGCAGACGCTGCTCGACAAACAGTCCATCCAGGACATGCTCGTGGAGTACTACGCACATCTGGGTGCGGACGAGAAGGACTTCGGCGCCTACTATCTGCCCGACGGCGTCATCGATGTGAATGGCCTCAAGGGGCAGGGCGAAGCGGCCATCAATGATGTCTACAAGAAGGTCGCGGCGGGCACTCCGAAGCGTCCGGGGACCTTTCGCATGCTGCTGACGAATGTCCGCATCGTGGTCAATGGCAACACCGCGGCGGCGCAGACGCTGTGGACGGGAATCAATTCGCCGACCAAGACTGCCGCGCCGGTTTTTGTTGAGCAAGGCACCGAACGCGATGACCTCGTGAAGGTCAACGGGCACTGGCTGTTCAAGCTGCGGATCATCACCAGCAACGCCGGCATGCAGGCGATGTTCGCGAAACCCGGAAAAGCAGAGTAGGGATACAAGTAGCAGGCATGACGATGACGTTCATGCCTGCCACGGCCAGCTGTCGGGTGAGCCTTACTTGCCCTCGACGATGGCCTTCATGTTGGCCAGTGCGCCAGTGAAGGCCTTGGTGCGACTGTCGCGATCCTTGGCTTTCGCTTCGTCGGTGGTCTGCGCCGCCTGGTCCCAGATCAGATTGTAGAGAATCTTCGATTTGCCCTTGCCGTCCGCGACCACCTCCAGCGTGCCGTGGTAGAGGATGGTGGTGTTCGGCTGAGTGTAGGTATAGGAGTGGGCCGTCTTGGCCACCATCACCTCATCCACGCCATTCTTGCCAAAGGCCAGATGTCGCACTGACCCGACGTCACCGCTGCCTGAAGTCAGGGTGCACGGGGCTTTCAGCCACGCCTGTATGTCGCAGAACCCGCCGATCTTCTTCCACACCACATCCACCGGTGCATCGACGACGGTGTTGAGGTTGACGACGGCGTAGTCCGCGGCAGGTGCAGCATCGGCGGCGAATGCGCCCGTTGAGCACAGCGCGATGCCCAGCACGCCCGCGGCGAGCAGGCCTTTTGATCTGAAGGTCATGAGACTCCCCCTGGTTGATATGCGTTCAGCGCTGCATCATGCCGGGGACGGCGGCAAGAGTCACCCCTGGGACCTGCGGCGGGATGATCACCCGCCGGTCGGCGCGCTCCATCCGAGTCCGAGACTCTTCTGCAATGCCACATAGTCCTCGGTGAGCTGCGCCAGCCCCTGCTGGTAGCTCAACTGCGCCTGCGTGCGCCGCGTGTCGGCATCCAGCACGTCCGTCGTGGCAGCCGTTCCGCCGCGCAGGCGCAGTTCGGTCAATCGATAGGATTCCTGCGCTGAGGCGCGGGCCAGGGCGAGGTCGGTGACGGCATCGCGCTGCTGACCGTAGCGGGCGAGGGCGGTCTCGGCATCGGCCAGCGCATTCAACACCGTCTGGCGGTAATTCGCCTCGGCTTCATCGCGCGCCGCATTGGCCTGCGCCACGCGCGCGCGGTTGCGGCCGAAGTCCCACGGCGTCCACTGCAGCAGCGGTCCGGCCAGGTAGGTGAAGTTGCCGCTGTTGAACAGGTCTTGCGGGTGGGTCGCCGCAAAGCCGACGGTGCCGAGCAGACTGACCTTGGGAAATTCGGCCGCCACACTCTGGCCAACGGCGGCGGTGTGCTGCGCCAGCTGGCGCTCCGCAACGCGGATATCGGGCCTGCGGCGCAGCAGCGCGGCCGGATCGCCGATGTTGGTGGTGGCCGGCGGGGCCGGCACCGGTCCGACGTTCGCCAGTTCCGTATCCAGTGCGCCGGGGGCGCGGGCGGTGAGGGCGGCCAAGCGATTGAGCTGCTCGGCAATCGTGGCATTGATCGCGGGCAGCATGGCGCGCGTCGTATCGAGTTGGTTGGTCACGCGTACCACATCCAGGTCCGTCGCCGCACCGCCGGCCCGCCGCAGCTTCATCAGCTCGACCAGGTGCGACTCGATGTCGATGTTCTGCTGGGTCAGCTGCAGGCGCTGGCGGCCATCGCACAGTGCGACGTATGACTGCGCGACCTCGGCGGTGAGGGTGACGATGGCATCCGCCTCATGGGCTTCGGAAGCATCAACGGTCGCGGCAGCGCCTTCGACCGCGCGCCGGTTGCCGCCGAAGAAATCCAGCTCCCAGGTCGCGTCAAAACCGACCACGTAGAGGTTCAGGCCGCCACCACCGGAAGTGCCGGAGGAACCGCTTTGCGAGCTGCCCGCACCGCTCCCCGCCTCACTCGAGCTGCCACCGCCGAGCAGCGAGCTGATATTGGCGGTGCGCAGATAGGCTGCCGTGGCACCGGTCGTGGGCAGACCGGTCGCCGTCTGCTGGCGCAGGTTGGCGCGCGCTTCGCGCACGCGCGCCCGAGCGATATCCACTCCCGGGTTGGTGGCGAGGGTTTCCTCGATGAGGTGGTTCAGTTCCGGGTCGCCCAATGCAGTCCACCACTGTGCCGTCGGTGGGGTGGTGGCGGAACTGCCATCGGCGCGCATGAACGTCTTGTCAGTGGCGGTGACTGCGGGGGCGCCGTGATAGTCCGGCCCGACCATGCAGCCGGCAAGGCTCAGTGCGATGCTGGCGGTGAGAGCGTAATACTTGATGGATGACATGGCTTAGGTGCGGACCGGTTGATTGATGGATTTTGGCGCGCGCAGCATGAGCAGCAACGGCATCATCACCAGCAGCCCCACGCCGAGTATCCAGAAGCAGTCCGAAAAGGTCATGACCATGGCCTGTTGATGGATCTGTGCGGCCAGCGAGGCGATCGCCGACTTCTGGCCCAAGGCCAGGTCCCCGGACTGTGCGGCAAATACCGAGGCCTGCTCGGCCAGCAGGTCCTGCAGCAGCACCGAATTCGCGTTCACCGACTCGCGGATGGCATCGGCATGAACTTCGGTGCGTCGATCGATGAACACCCCCATCAGCGCAAGCCCTACTGTGCCGCCGAGATTGCGCGCCATGTTGAACAGGCCCGCGGCATCGGCGGTCTCCGCGCGGGAGACTGCGCCCACGGAAATCTGGTTCAAGGGCATGAACGAGAAGATCTGTCCGATGCCGCGCAGCAGCTGCGAGGCGATGAAGTCGCGACCGCTGGACTGCGCGGTGAGATGGATATCGATGAAGCAGCTGAGGGCGAAGCAGATCAGTCCGAAGCCCACCACCAGCTTCACGTTGCCCACGCGCAGGATGCGTGGCAGCACGGGCATCAGCGCGAAGGCCGGCAGCCCGGAGAGCGCCAGGATCAGGCCCGACTGGAAGGAGTTGTAGCCGGCCACGCCGCTTAGGAACTGCGGCAGTACGTACAGGATGTTGTACAACACCATGCCAATGGTGATCACGATCAGGATCACGCTGGCGTAGGTGAAGTTCTTGAGCAGCCGCAGCTTCAGAACGGGGCGTTTGCTGGTGAACTGGGTGATACCGAGTATCGTCAGCCCCAGCACCGCAAGGACCGACAGGATGCGGATCACGCTGGAATCAAACCACTGATCGCGCTGCCCTTCCTCCAGCACCACGGTCAGGCAGCTCAGACCGATCGACATGCCAATGATGCCGGCCCAGTCGGCCTCCACCAGTTCGTGAATGTTGGCCTTCTTGTGCGGCACGCCCAGCAGCAGCAGGCTGATCAGGCCGATGGCCACGGGCACGTTGATGAAGAAGCACCACTGCCAGCTGCCATGCTCGGTCAGCCAACCGCCCAGCACCGGGCCCATCAGCGGACCCAGCAGCACGATGAGGCCGAACATGGTCATGCCGACCGGAATCTGGTGCTCCGGCAGGCGGGTTCGGACGATCGTCTGCGCAGTCGGGATCAGGGCGCCGCCGAAGAAGCCCTGGCCCACCCGACCGATCACCATGGTGGTCAGGTCGTGACTGGCACCGCACATGACCGAGAAGACGGTGAACAGAATGGCGCAAGTGAGCAGGAGGGTGCGCATCCCGAGCATTCGCGACAGCCACGCGGTGAGTGGAATCATCACCACTTCACTGACCAGGTAGCCGGTGGCGATCCAGGTGCCCTCGGTGCCCGTCGCGCCGATTTCTCCCTGGATCTGCGGCAGTGCCGAGTTGACGATTGAAATATCCAAGGTCGCAATCAGGGCGCCCAGCGCGCCCGCGATGACCGCGATCCAGTCCTGCGGGGTCGCATTCGGCTCGGCGTGTGCCACTTTGGCCGCGCTCATGATTACCGACCGTCAGTGCGGGTATCGACTTCGGCGCTGACCGACAGCCCAGGCACCAGCCGTCCGAGGACATCCTTGGGCGGCGCCAGCTTGATGCGCACCGGCACGCGCTGCACGATCTTGATGAAGTTGCCAGTGGCATTCTCCGGCGGCAACAGCGCGAACTGCGCGCCCGTGCCGGGTGCGAAGCTTTGGACAGTGCCGGGGATGGCCTCATCGCCCAGCGCGTCTACCTTCACGCTTGCCTTCTGTCCCACGCGCATGCGGCGCACCTGGGTCTCCTTGTAGTTGGCGACCAGGTAGACCTCCTGCACCGGTACCACCGACATGAGCCGCGTGCCCGGCTGCACGAACTGGCCTACCTGGGCGGTCTTATCGCCGATGCGGCCGTCGATGCTGGCACGCACGATGGTGTCGTCGAGATTCAGCTGTGCGGTGTGCGAGGCGGCCTTGGCACCTTCCAGCTGGGCGCGCACCTGGTTCATCTGGCTGCGGATGGTCACGAGCTGGCGCTCGGCCACCTTGACATTGGCCTCGGCGCCCAGCACCGCCGCGGCGGTCTGGTTGCGCTGGTTGAGGGCCTGGGCGTAGCGCTCGTCAGTCTCGACGCCCTGGTCGCGCAGCCCCTTGTAGCGATCCGATTCTTCGCGGGCGTACCTGGCGTTGGCTTCCGCGCCCACCAGCTGCGCGCGGGCCGACTCCACGGCGGCTTCCTGTTGCGTGATCTGGCTTTGCGCGGCTTCGATGTCCGCATTGCGGGCATCGACGGTCGCATCCTGCTGGTTCAGGACTGCCTTGTAGTTGCGCAGATCGATGCGCACCAGCGGATCCCCGGCCTTTACGGCCTGGTCATCGACCACGTAGATCTGTTGGATGTAGCCGCTGACCCGTGGCGCGACCGTCACCGTGTCGGCGCGCAGATACGCATCATCGGTAGTTTCGATGAAGCGGCCGTACACCAGCCAGCGCACCCCGAAGCCGATACCGATGATCGCAATGACGGTCAGCACGATGAACAGCACGGTACGGATGCGTCGGTTTCCGTCACCGTTGGCCGGGGTCTCGGGGGCGGGTGCGTCAGCCATGGCAGATCCTGTCAGAAGTATTCTGATCGCTAGATGTTGTCCGACTGGAACTTTTGTGTCAAGTGGAATACATTACGGCCGAAGGAGAATCCCGATGCCCATAGCCCGGATCAAGCGCCGTCACCCTGCGGACGGCGGCTATGCCAGAGGTGAGGAGACCCGCGCGCGCATCGTGACTACGGCGCTGCGTGTATTCGGCGAGGAGGGGTTCACGAAGGCCTCGACCCGGCAGATCGCCGCCGACGCTGGCGTGAATCCTCCCGCGCTACAGTATTACTTCGGTGGCAAGGAGGGCCTGCACCGCGCTTGCGCCCAATTCATCATCGACCGGGTGATGATCATCATCGCGCCCGCACTGGCCGAAGCACGGCAGGTCAGGCAGCACACGCAACGCGACCGTGCCATCGATGCGTTGTGCGCGCTGCTGGACTCGATGGCGGATGCCCTCGTCGCCGCAGGTTCGGAGAGCTGGAGCCGATTCATCACCCGCGGCAAGGCCGATGGTGCGGGTCCGGCCATCGGCATGCTGCGCCAGAATATTGCGATGCCGATCATGCTCACCGTCGCACAGCTGATTGCCATTGTGACGGCGGGCGACCCCTCCGATGAGCTCATCCGCGTCAAGGCTACGGCCATCTTCGGGCAGATCTCGACCTTCCTGACGAATCGCGAGAGCACACTGGAGGCGCTGAACTGGACTGATTTTGACACGCAGCGCCTGCAGATCATCAAGACTGTTGTGCGCGAGCATACCCGCGCCATACTGGGTGCACGCGCCGGATCGCCGCGGCGCGCCACAGGAGAATTGCGATGAAGCTGTTTCGGCATGGCGCGAAAGGACAGGAGAAGCCGGGCATCCTCGATGCGCAGGGTCGACGCCGTGATTTGTCGGGCATCGTCATTGATATCGACGGCCAGTTGCTGGCCGCAGGATTGGCCACGCTCAAGGATGTGAATACGGCAAGTCTGCCCGAGGTACCGGCGGTGGCGCGCTTCGCCGAGCCGGTCGGCGGAGTTGGAAAATTCGTCTGTATCGGTTTGAATTACCGCGACCATGCCGCCGAAGCAAAAATGAAGATCCCCGCCGAGCCGATCATCTTCATGAAGGCGACTTCGGCGATCATGGGCCCGAACGACCCGGTCGTGATCCCGCCGCAGTCACAGAAGTCGGACTGGGAGGTCGAGCTCGGCATCATCATCGGGCAGGAGGCCCGCTACGTGTCGCTGGAGCGCGCGCTGGATTTCGTGGCCGGCGTGTGCGTGTGCAACGATCTGTCGGAGCGGCACTTCCAGATCGAACGCGGCGGCCAATGGGCCAAGGGCAAGGGCTGCGACACCTTTGGGCCGTTCGGACCCTACCTGGTGACGCTCGATGAGGCCGGTGACCTCGACAGTCTGCACCTGTGGCTGAGCGTCAACGGTACGCCCATGCAGAACGGCAGCACCCGTGACATGATTTTCAACGTGCCGTTCCTGGTGCACTACGTCAGTCAGTTCATGAGTCTGCAACCCGGTGACATCATCAGCACCGGAACACCTGCCGGCGTGGGCATGGGGCGCAATCCGCCGGTATTCCTGCAGGAAGGGGATGAGATCCACCTCGGGATCGATGGTCTGGGCGAGCAGCGCCAGCAGGTCAGGCGCTATACGCACGCGCCGGCCTGAGCGGGCCGGTCAGGGTCAGCGACGCACGTAACGACGCTCGCCGGATACCGGGTCGTACTGCACATCCATGACCTCGCCGCTGATCGGATCGGCGAATTTCTCTTCGGTGGCTTGCCAGTGGGCGCTGTGCGGTCCGGAGCCTTTTCGATAGCGCCAGTTCTCGAAGGCGGTGCCGACGAAGACGAGCGCGCCCACGAGCAGCAGCTGCACTCCGGGCGACCACACCCGCAGCAGGAGCAGCACCAGTCCCGCGGCCGCCAGCAGCAGTGCGATTGCGAGCACGATCCGGCGCAGCATCATCTTCAGGCAACGGGCTCGATGATGACGGCAGTCCCATAGGCCACCACTTCGCTCATCGTCTGGCCCATTTCGGATGAATCGAAGCGCATCATCACGACGGCATTGGCGTGCATGAGGGTGGCGTTTTTCACCATGCGGTCCACGGCGTGGCGCCGAGCTTCCTCCAGCATCTGGGTGTACTCGACGATTTCGCCGCCGGCGAGGGAGCGCAGGCTTGCCATGATGTTGCCTCCCAGCCCGCGACTGCGCACCACAACGCCGAAGACCTGGCCCTTGGTTTCGCGAATGCGGTGACCGGCAACATTCTCCGTCGTGACAACCAGCATGTTCGTTCCCCAGTCGGTGATTTACGGCCAGTCCATGGCCCTGGCGCCATTCTATGCCCGGATGCTGTCCCCAGACAGCTTTGCGGTTACAATCGTAATCCGCGTTTTTTGCGTGATTTGAGGTCTGCTGGGGGCAATGCTGATGCGTACATGGAAACTGATCCCGGGACTTGCGACGCTCGGCGTCCTCATGAGCATCATCGCCTCGTATGCGGCAACGGCGGCCGACGGTGCTGCGGATGTGAACGCCAAGCGCATGATGGATCCGGCGGCGACGGCCGCGAACTGGATGTCCTATGGGGACACCTACTCCGAGCAGCACTTCAGCGCGCTGACCCAGATCAACAAGAATAATGTTTCGCAGCTGGGGCTGGCCTGGTTCGCGGACTACGACACCAATCTGACCCAGGCCGGAACCCCGCTGGAGATTGACGGCGTGATTTATGTCTCCACCGCCTGGAGCAAGGTGTATGCGTTCGACGCCCACACCGGCAAGACGCTGTGGGAGTACAACCCGAAGACGCCCGGGGACTGGATCCGCAATGTGTGCTGCGGCATCGTCAATCGTGGCATCGCGGCCTGGAATGGCAAGATTTATCTTGGCACGCTTGATGGCCGGCTGGTCGCGCTCAATGCAAAGAACGGCAAGGTCGTCTGGTCGGTGTTGACGATCGATCCCACCAAGCACTACTCGATCACCAGCGCACCGCGCGTGGCCAAGGGCAAGGTGCTGATCGGCGAATCCGGCGGCGAGTACGGTGTGCGCGGCTACCTGAGCGCCTATGACGCGCAGACCGGCAAGATGGACTGGCGCTTCTACACGGTGCCGGGTGATCCGAAGAAGGGCTTCGAGAATCCAGCCATGGCAATGGCGGCCAAGACCTGGGGCGGTGAGTGGTGGAAACTCGGCGGCGGCGGCACGGTGTGGGATGCCATCGTGTTCGATCCGGTCACCAACCTGGTGTACTTCGGTGTCGGCAATGGAACACCGTGGAACGATCACTTCCGTGACCCGACCACCAAGGACAACCTGTTCCTGGCCTCCATCGTCGCGGTCAACGTCGACACCGGCAAGTACGTGTGGCACTACCAGGAAACCCCCGCGGATACCTGGGACTACGATGCCGTGAGCCCGATCGCGGTCGTGGACATGAAGATGGATGGCAAGGAGCGCCGCGTACTGCTGCAGCCGAGCAAGAACGGTTTCTTCTATGTGCTCGAGGCGCGCACCGGAAAGCTGCTGAATGCGACGCCCTTCGTGGATGTCAACTGGGCCAGCGGAGTGGACCTGAAGACCGGTCGCCCGCGCGTCAATCCGGCCGCCCGTTTCCCCGAAGGCAAGCCATGGGACCTCAGCCCAGGCGTGCAGGGCGCGCATGGCTGGCATTCCAATGCCTACAGTCCCGATACCGGCTTGCTGTATGTGCCGACGCAGATTGCGTACTTCCCCATGGTATTTGATCCGACCTACACGCCCAATCCGGTCGGCTACAACCTCGGCATCGATTTCGGCGCGCAGCTCACCTACTACAAGAGTCATCCCGAGGCGCCGAACAAGTTCGTCGGTTACCTGCAGGCCATTGACCCACGGACCGGCAAGAAGGTCTGGGGTGGGCCGCAGAATCAGGGCCCGACCGGCGGCGCCGTGGCGACCGCCGCTGGCCTGGTGTTCCAGGGTGGCGGCTCAAGTGATGATTTCCGGGCCTTCGATGCCACGTCCGGAAAAATCCTCTGGACCGCCCAGACCCAGACAGCCGTGCTGGCTGCCCCCATCTCGTATGAACTGGATGGCAAACAGTACATAGCCGTCAGCGTGGGTGGGGCGGTTCCGGGCGGTGATTATTACGCGCCGAATCACTCGCGGATGCTGGTATATACCGTGGGTGGCAGCGCCCAGCTGCCGGCGCCGCAGCCGTACACCCCGCGCGCCTTACTGCCCCCTCCCGACAAGGCCACGGTCGCGCAGGTGCATCAGGGCGAGCAGTTGTACGCGCGCAATTGCGCGGCCTGCCATGGTGATCGCGGCCAGACCCGCGGTGCGAACTTCCCCGACCTGACCCGCACGCCGCTGTTATGGTCGCCGGATGGCTTTGATGCGATCGTGTTGAAGGGCCTGCTGAAGGACAAGGGCATGGCCTCCTTCGCCGAAGTGCTGAAGCCGACGGACACCGCGCTGATCCGCGACTTCATCATCAATCAGGCCAATCAGCTGAAGAACAATCCACAACCTGCGGCGCCGCCACCCGCAGCGGGCGCTCACGAGCAGCATTGAGCGCAGCAATCAATCGTGCAGCGTTTTGACGTCCTGCGCGAATTCGGGCTTGGTCGCCAGCAGAATATCGAATGCCGTCTGCGCATCCGGGGTGCCGTGCAGGTTCTGCGCAAGCTTCGCGTACAGGTATTCGCGGACGAACAGCGGCAGCGCATCGAAGCCTTCGGAATAGATCAGAAAGCTCACCGGATAACGGAATACGCGCCTGTCCAGATCCAGTTCCCGCAGCGAGCGACCACGCGAATCCCTCGGACCCTGGGCCTGAAACCATTGCGCGTAGCCGCTGCTGCCCGCGACTTTGTCCGGCAGCGGTGCCGCGCCCCGCACGAGCAGCCCGTCCGCCACCGGGGCCAGCAGTGGGTCGAGCCGGCCCTGCAAAGTCACCGGCAACTGCGCCCAATGCAGGCTCGCGGCATCCCCCGTGGGCAGTAAACGGGCGAGCAACATCCGCGATTTGTAATTGGCCCGGATGATGAGATTGTGCACCGTCACCTGATGCTCGAGCACCAGCAATGCCACGATGTCGGAAGTCTTGCGCAGGTATGGCGAAGTATCCAGCAGCGAGTCAAGCGACATGAGGCTGCCGCGCCTGACCTTATCGAGCGCGAGCGGGGTATTCGAGGCGGGCGGCTGGATGTTGCCCAGATGCATGGCACCGCCGTCCTGGCCCGTGACGTACCAACCGCCCCAGCGCTCGGCAATCGGCGTCTCATCGGCAGTCTCTCGGGCGACGGCATCGGGGATCAACTTGCCATGGTCCACTTCGTAGGTTGACTCGAACAGGAAGCGTGGCACCCCGCCCCCCATTTCCGAATACGAGTCATGGCAGGTCAGGCAGCGCAGTGCCTGGCGGTCCAGGTTGGCATGGCTGTCTGCGGCCATCACGGTGTAGAACACCGGTCCCCGGTCCGCATCCATGGTGTTGATCTCCAACATGCCGGTCTTCTGGACCCAGGCGACGTAAGTGTTGTCGTTGAAGTAGATTGCGCGCGGCGTGGCCGCACTGATCGCATCGACCTGCAGGCTGGTCTTCGAGAACACCAGCACCTGGGAGTCCGGATCGATGTTCAGGGCCTTCAGGATCGATTCCAGATAGCCGTGCTGCGGCGTGGCGGTGAGCTTCACTGTGCCCGCCTCGATGCGCTGCTGCAGGCGCGCGATTTCGTTGCGTACCGGCGGGTCGGAATAATGGATGAAGGGATAATCGCGGTCATAGACCATGACCGAACCGCCATCCGGCGGGCGGCGCGCATCCGAGGTGGGGCCGGATTCGGGCTGTGCGCCATAGCTGACGATGCGCGCATCGGGCGCGCCCGCGAAGGACACAGTGGCGCTCGTGGCCAGCAGGGCGACCACGAACAGCAATCGCATCACCGGCAGTTTCATGGCCGCGCGCCGCTGTTGCCGGCCGTCGCCGCGGAAAACAGCCGATGCAACTGATTGCGGCGGACCATCATGTCGGCCAGCGTGTATTGATCGAGCACCGCCAGGAAGGCGCGCGTCGCCTGCGCAAACACGTTGTTCACCTGGCAGGCCGGTGAAATCAGGCAATTGGGGCAATCCACCAGTTCGAAGTGCTTCTCCGTATGGCGTATCAGGGCGCCGAGGTTGATGTCCGCGGCCGCGTTGCGCAGGCGGATGCCGCCGTGCCGACCGCGCACGGTTTCGACGTAGCCGGACTGCCCGAGGTCCTGGACCACCTTCATGAGGTGGCTTTGCGAGATCCCATATGCCTTCGCAATTTCCGCGATGCACGAGAGTCGGTCGGAATAGGTCGACAGGTACGTCAGCACGCGGATGGAATAATCGGTATAGCGGGTCAGATGCATCGGATGTCGGGCTCCACAGGGTTATCCGGAGCGGTTCTAATAATATGCATTTGAAATGAATGTTTAAAGGGCACACACCTTTGCCGAGGGGTAAAGGCAGACGTTGGGCCCCTGCAGGGCCGCTGCGGTTCGTGCTGCGGTGCTAAGATTCCCCTAATCGGTTGAATAACCCCCTTCACAGCGACGACCTAAGCTCGTCATTAGAGGTTTGAGATGAAGATCACACGCACCGGTTCGGCTGCCTGGCAGGGCGGCCTGAAGGACGGCAAGGGCACGATCTCAACCCAGAGCGGGGCGCTCAGTGCCTATCCCTATGGCTTCGCCAGCCGCTTCGAGGGCGTGAAGGGCAGCAATCCGGAGGAACTGATTGCCGCGGCCCACGCCAGTTGCTTCACCATGGCGCTGTCGCTGATCCTGGGCAATGCGGGCCTTGTCGCCGAACAGATGGATACCAAGGCGGCCGTGAGCATCGAGCAGATCGGTGATGGTTTCGAGATCACCTCATCGCATCTGACCCTGCGCGCCAAGATTCCGGGAATCACCGCCGCGAAATTCACCGAGCTGACGGGGATGGCGAAGGCCGGATGTCCGGTGTCCAAACTGCTGAAGACCGAGATCTCCCTCGAGGCGACTCTGGTCTGAACTGCGAGAGCGACATGATCAACAAACGAAGAGTGCTGGTCGCGGCTGCCGCGATCCTATGTGTGGCACTGTCGCCGCGGCCTGCGGCTGCTGCACAGGACTACCAGGTCTGGGTCTCGAACGAAAAGTCCGGAGACGTGACCATTATCGACGGCGGCTCGCTGAAGGTGCTGGCGACGATGCCGGTGGGCAAGCGCCCGCGCGGCATCCACGCAAGCCCCGATGGGCGCACGGTGTATGTAGCGCTGAGCGGCACGCCCATCGAAGCCCCGCCGGAACTGGATGCCGCCGGCAATCCCATCTTCAAGAAGGGTCATGGAAAAGATGACGATGATGACGATGACAATGTCGTGTCCGACAAATCGGCCGACGGTATCGGTGTCATCAATGTTGCGAACCGGCAGCTGACCGGAAAGATCAAGGTCGGCTCGGACCCCGAGGAGTTCGCGCTCAGTCCCGATGGCCGCAAGATCTATGTGTCCAACGAAGATGTGAAGACCGCGAGCATCGTCGACATCGGCTCCGGCAAGGTCCAACACATCATCCTCGTCGGACAGGAACCGGAGGGTGTCGCGGTGACGCCCGATGGCAATCGCATCTACGTGACCTGCGAAACCGGCGGGGACATTCTCGTCGTCGATGCCCATACCTATAAGACGCTGGCACATTTCAAGGTGCCGCCCAGGCCGCGCAGCGTGGATTTCCGCACCGATGCCCCCATAGGCTTCATCCCTTCGGAGTCCGCCGGCCTGCTCAATATCATCGACTCGGCGGCTTCGAAGGTCACGAAGACCATCACTTTGCCCAAAGGCTCGCGGCCCATGCGGGTGCGGGTGAGCCCCGATAACGCCAAGGTGTACGTCAGCGATGGTCGCGCGGGAACGGTGACGGTGATGGACGCCCACACTTACGCCATCGACGGCAGCATCAAGGTCGGCAAGCGACCCTGGGGCATCGTGCTGTCGCCCGATGGCAAGTTTCTGTTTTCGGCCAATGGGCCGTCCAATGACGTTTCAGTGGTGGACCTGGCGCAGGGCAAGGAGATCGCGCGCATCAAGGCGGGTGCAAGTCCGTGGGGTGTCACGATCGTCCCGACTCACTGACGGTCGCGGCTACTGCTGTCCAATGATGAACACAGATTCGGCGGTGATGCTGCGCGTCATGCCGTCCTTGTAGGTGCGGGCCCGCACGACAGTGGGTCCGCTGACACTGATCGGACTTGAATAAAGCATGTCCTGCGGTCCCGGCACGCTGCCATCCTCGGTGTAGCGGATCTGCGCCCCTGGATCAGGACTGGTGATTCTCACCGTCACCGCCTTGCCGAAGGTGCCGCCATCAGGCGCGATTTTCGGCGGTGCCAGCACATCCTTGCCCGGCATGCTGTTGATCCAGTCGCGCAGCACCTGCACACCCTGCGCATCAATCGTCTCGCGTGCGAGCGGTGGCATGCGGATGTCACCGTTGGTGTTGATGCGCATGTAGGCGATGGAACGCCAGATGTCGTGCGGCGCAATCACGTGCGGCCGGTCGATTCCTTCATTGATGAGAATCGGACCGTCGATCAGCTCCTGCTTAGCCAGCGGCGTGCTGTAGCGGGCATCAAAATACGCGACGGTACCACCGGGGCGGTGGCAGTGGCCGCAGTTCGCATCCAGGTACGAGCGGGCGCGATCCTCGATACTGAGGGATGTATCGGACAGCGCTGCAAGCTTGGGCAGGGCCTGCAGCTGTGCGTCGGACAGCGACGTGTCAAGCAAATGCAGGTGATTGAAGGTGCGCAGCTCATTATCACTAATGCCGGAGGGGTACGTGAAACTGCGGTTGAGCTGGCGCGTCTTGAGGCCCAGCGTGCCACTGGTATGCGCGTTGTGGCAGGTGATGCAATTCTCGCGGCTCGGGTAATACCAGGGCTGCTCGCGGGTGCTGCCATCGCGCCGGCGAATCGCGACATTTTCAACCAGACTACTCGTGAGCAGATCCGCATCCGAGTTATCCGGGCGCCACTTGTAGTCGACACCGTAAACGCCGCCCTTGCCGTCCCGGACAATCAGTCTTGTCTCCAGCCGCCGCTTGATCTGCGGCTTTGCCTCGTCCGTCGGCAGTTCAAAGGTCTTCACGAATACCGTACCGGCAGGAAAAGTCCAGTCACCATCCGGTGTGAAGCCGATCTTCTGACCCTTCGGCAGCGCGAGGTACCGCACCTTGGCGGCACCGTCTGACCAGAAGGGGACGATCAGGTCATACGGGATCAGGCCCGCGGCCGGGGTCATGGCCCGCACGTCCGTGAAAACCCCCGTCTGCGACAGCAGCGCCGGAATCCTTCCATGCGCGCTGCTGGGCATGTTCAGATAGGCCTTGGGAGGCACCCGTGAGGCGATGCCATAGGCTGCAGGTGCACCTGCTCGGCTCATCGGGGTGACGGCCAACAAGCCGAACACTGCCACTGCCAGCACTACGAATTTGAAGCTTTCCAACAGTCAACCTCGAAAAAGCGAGGGCCGCGCCCCTTTTTCAGGCGCACTCACCCTATTCTTATAGACCGCCGCGGGGGCCGAAAGATCCCTGCCATCGCATCGTGCGCGGCGCCTTGCCCGGTGCGCATCCGCAACGGTCAGGAGAATTTCCCGAGCAGTATTCGCTACGCTGCGCGCGCCGCTCAGACGGATTAGATGGGGTTTTCCTGTGAATAAAAAGTATCGTGCCATCGGGCCAAGTGTACTCTACGCAACTGTTTTTCTGGGTATCGCGCCCGCCGTCCTGGCCCAGAGCGCAGATCAACCCGGTGACTCAGGAAAGTTGCAGACTGTAACAGTGACGGCAACGGCGATACCGGGCGCGGAGATCGACATCGACAAGGTTGCGGGCAATGTGCAGGTTTTGACCTCCGCCGACCTCATCCGCGATGGCTCGGCGAGCCTCACGAATGCGCTGAATTCGAACCTCAGCAGCATCAGCATCAATGACGACCTTGACGATCCCTTTCAGCCCGACATCCTGTATCGCGGTTTTGAGGCCTCCCCGGTTCTGGGCACGCCGCAGGGTCTCGCGGTGTATCAGAATGGCGTGCGTATCAATGAGGCCTTCGGCGACACCGTCAATTGGGACCTGTTCCCCGACGTCGCCATCGACCGGGTCGAACTCGTCAGCGCAAGTCCGCTCTATGGCCTCAATGCGCTCGGTGGCGCCATTTCGATCACCATGAAAAACGGGTTCAGCTACCAGGGCGGCGACCTGGAGCTGTCCGGGGGTTCCTTCGGGCAGCGCTCGGCCACCCTTCAGTACGGAGTCAACAACGGTATATTCGGATTCTATGTTGCGAGCCGTGCAGTGGACTGGAACGGCTGGCGCCAGTTTTCGAACGACAGAATGCGTGACGTGTACGCCGTCCTGAGTGCGCACACGGACACGGCAACGCTTGATTTGAGCTATACCCGCACGGACAACGCGATGGACGGGCAGGGACCGGCGCCGGTGCAGGAGCTGGCCGTGAGCCGCTCATTGGTTTTCACCGGCCCGCAGGCCAACATCAACAGCCTGAACTTTCTGACGCTCAATGGCACGCTCAAACTCACTAATACCTGGTCGCTGCAGGGCGTGCTCTATTACCGACAGTACGCGCAGGGCGTGCAAAACGGCGACAACTCGGACTACATGGCGTGCGCCGATACGCCCGGAATCCTCTGCCAGCCCGACGGCGTCACGCCGCTGACGAACGCGGCGGGCGCGCAACTGCCCGACATTTCCGACGGCGGCAATCTGGTCATCGGCCAGAATGACTTCGAAGTCATCAATGCGTGGAGCCGCGGCGCCTCCTTTCAGGTCGCCAACGCGGACTCACTCTTCGGGCGCGAGAATCATTTTGCCGTGGGCGCCGCGGTCGACTATGCATCGACGAGCTTCTTCTCCGGCACGCAGATCGGCGTGCTCAATTCGGCCTTGCTCGTGCTGCCATCCGATCTGCTCGTCTTCACACCGGAGAACTCCGACGCCGCGGTCGACAATGGTGATCCGACGCCGGTGAGCGTCGCCTCCATCAACAAGAACTTCGGCGTTTTCGTGACTGACACGTTCAATGTGACAGCGGACCTTGCCGTCACTGCCAGCGGCCGCTACAACGTCGCGCATATCAATCTTGCGGACCAGTTCGGCGATAATCTCAGCGGCTATAACCGCTTTGTACATTTCAATCCGGCCGTCGGCGCCACGTATAAGGTGCTGCCGACGATGACTCTCTACGGAGGCTGGTCGACCAATACCCGCACGCCGACCGCCAGCGAAATCGAGTGTTCGGATCCGCTCACTCCGTGCCTGTTGCCCACGAATCTCGCCGGTGATCCGCCGCTGCTGAAGCAAGTCGTCTCGCACACCACCGAACTGGGCCTGCGCGGCACGCTGCCCGACTTGGCCGGCGGTGAGATTTCCTGGAACTTGAGCGGTTTCCGCACACTGCTCGAGAATGATATTTTCGGTATTGCGACTTCCATCAGCCAGGGATTCTTCCAGAATATTGGCGAAACGCGTCGTCAGGGCTTCGAGGCGGGCATCGGCTATCACGGGGAGCGGTGGTCGGCCTTCGCCAACTACAGCTTCGTCCAGGCGACCTTCCGGTCGGCCCTGACCGTTCCGTCACCGTCGAATCCTTTCCAGGACGATGATGGGGACATCCAGGTGACCCCGGGAGACCGCATGCCCGGCATTCCCGAGAATCGCCTGAAACTGGGTGCGGATTTCAGAATCATTCCGGATTGGACCGTGGGCGCCACGCTGAACGTGGTCAGCAGCTCCTTCTACGTCGGGGATGAGTCCAATCAGCTTCCGGCGCTGCCCGGCTATGCGGTCGTGAACCTGCACACCTCATACAAGCCTTCCGCGCACTTTGAGGTCTTCGCCTCGATCAGCAATCTGCTGAATCGCAAGTATTCGACCTGGGGTATTCTGAGTGATCCCACGGGCATCAACGCACCGGGCATTCCGGCCGATGCCGACTCCAATGATCCTGGCGTCGACAACCGTTTCCAAAGTCCGGCGGCGCCCTTCGAGGTGTTCGGCGGCGTGCGACTGACGCTGTAGCGCGCCGCCCCAGCCGCGCCGTGCGAGGCGCGCGCTACCGCGCCGGATGTGACGATTCGGTGGAGCATCGTGCACCGGAATGATGCGGCAGCCACGCTATCCGCCTCGCGGGCAGGCAATCCAGGGATTACTTGCGGATCCGCGGAAATTCAGCAAACTCTAGTGGCTGGGGCCATTGGAGTCAGCATGAGCCGCACCGCATGACAGTTCCCGCGAAGCCGATCACCCAGAACGCGGATATTCGCTATCTCGGCAAGCTCCTGGGCGATGTGATCCGTGCCTATGGCGGAACCGAGCTGTTCGAGCGCATCGAGTACATCCGGGCGCGCTCGGTGGATCGGCACCGTGGAATTTCCGATGCGGCCGCGATGGATCGCGGGCTGGAGGCGCTGAGTCTGGATGACACGCTGGCATTTGTCCGCAGCTTCATGCTGTTTTCGATGCTCGCCAATTTGGCCGAGGACCGACAGGGCGGCGGCAGCCGCGCGGGCGAGGACGTGGCGGTGGCTCTGCAGGGGCTCGCAGCCAAAGGCATTGGGGCCGATCAGGCCGCGCAGGTGCTCGATCGGGCGCTCATCGTACCGGTGCTGACCGCGCATCCCACCGAGGTCATGCGCAAAAGCATGATCGACCACCGCAATCGTATCGCGGACCTGATGCGCCTGCGTGACCAAGGCCTGTCGCAGGCCACGGGGGGCGAAGAAATCGAGCAGGCCCTGCTGCGCCAGATTGCACTGCTTTGGCAGACGCGACCCCTGCGCCGCGAGCGCATCATTGTCGCGGATGAGGTCGAGATTGCACTCGCGTACCTGCGCGACATCTTCCTGCCGGTATTGCCCATGCTGTACGCACGCTGGGAGCGCCACCTGCCCCAGCGACCCCGCAGCTTCCTGCGGCTGGGCAGCTGGATCGGCGGCGATCGAGACGGCAATCCGAACGTGAACGCGGCGACCCTGGATTACGCACTGGGACGCTCGGCCGCGGCGGTACTCGATAACTATCTACAGCAGTTGAATGGACTTGGCGCGGAGCTGTCCATCTCCAGCGAACTGGCGACGCCGACGGCGCAGGTGATGGCATTGGCGCAGGCGAGCGGTGACACTAGTCCCGCGCGCGAGGACGAGCCGTACCGGCGCGCTCTGACGGGCTGCTACGCGCGGCTCGCGGCCAGCTATGAACGGATCACCGGACGGCCGCCCGCGCGGCGCGCGACGGTGCCGGGAGTGGCGTATGCAAGTCCCGAAGAATTGCGCACTGATCTGGTCGCCATTGCGCATTCGCTGGCGCAACGAGGTGCCGGACTGCTGGCGACCGGGGGCGCCTTAGCGCGCCTGGTGCGCGCGGTCGACAGTTTCGGTTTTCATCTTGCGACCCTTGATCTGCGCCAGAACTCCGATGTGCACGCGCGCGTGGTCGCGGATCTGCTCGCCGTGGCTGGCGTCGAGGCGCGTTACCAGGACCTCGATGAGGCCGCACGCGTGGCGCTGCTGCGTCGCGAGCTCGGGAGCCAGCGCCTGCTGTGCAGTCCGTATTCGCAATACACCGAGGAGACCCAGTCGGAACTGGCAATTGTGCGCGCCGCCGCTGCGGCCCACACCCGCTTCGGTGCCGGCTGCATCACCAGCTACAACATTTCCAAATGCGAAAGCGTCTCGGACATGCTGGAAGTGAACCTGATGCTCAAGGAGGCCGGCCTCTACCGTCCGGCGGATCCTGCTGCTGCATCCATCATGGTCGTGCCGCTGTTTGAGACCATCGCCGACCTGCAGAATGCACCGCAGGTGATGCAGGCCTGGTTCGCATTACCGGAAATCCGCAAGGTTGCCAGACGGCGCGGCTACCAGGAGGTGATGGTCGGTTATTCGGATTCGAATAAGGATGGCGGCTACCTCACCTCGGTGTGGAGCCTGAACCGCGCCACGCGGGCCCTGGCGCGGGTGTTCGAGGACGCCCAGATCCGCATGCAGATCTTCCATGGACGCGGTGGCGCAGTGGGTCGGGGCGGCGGCTCCTCCTACGGAGCGATCCGCGCGCAGCCGCCGGGCACCGTGCAGGGACGTATCCGGATCACCGAACAGGGCGAGGTCATCGCCGCGAAGTACGGCACGCCGGAAAGCGCGGCCGCGAATCTCGAGGCCATCACGGCGGCGACGCTGCTTGCATCCCTGGAGCCCACCTCCGCCTCTGATGAGGCACTGGTGGCGCGTTTCGCCACCGCCATGGAGGAGATCTCCGCCGCGGCATTCGGCACCTATCGTGGCCTGGTCTACGAAACCGAAGGCTTCAAGACCTTCTTTCGCCAAATGACGCCGCTGACTGAAATCGCCGAGCTGAAAATCGGTTCGCGTCCGGCTTCGCGTACCCAGTCGGATCGCATCGAGGACCTGCGCGCCATCCCCTGGGTGTTCAGTTGGGCGCAGGCGCGCGTCATGCTGCCGGGCTGGTATGGCACTGGCCAGGCGCTGAACGCCTTCAAGGATCGCGGACTGCTGCGGGACATGGCCGCGACGTGGCCATTTTTTCAGTCGACGCTCGATAACCTGGAGATGGTGCTGGCCAAATCGGACATGCCCATCGCCCGCCGCTACGCGACCCTGGTCGAGGATCGCGCCCTGGCCGATGCACTGTTTGCGCGCATCGAAACGGCCTGGCAAACGACGCATGACACCTTGCTGGATATCACAGGCCAGTCGCGCCTGCTGGAGAAGCATCCGGCGCTGGATGCCTCCATCCGGTTGCGTCTGCCCTATATCGAACCTTTGAACCTGCTGCAGGTCGAGTTGTTGAAGCGTCATCGGGCCGGCGAAACCGACGCGCGGGTCCGCGAAGGCATCCAGTTGTCCATCAATGCCGTGGCAACCGCGCTGCGCAACAGCGGCTGACGGCGTTACATTGTTTTTAGGTGGGGGGCTATGAACATTCTGATGAAGGCGGTGGCACGCGCGGTCGCGGCTGGCATGTTGTGTGGGTTCGTGACGGGCGCCGCTGCGCCCAGTAGCACGCCCTGTGATCGGGCCTGCCTGCGCGACATCGCCGAGACTTACCTGGCTGCGATGCTGGCGCACGCGCCCGCGAAGGCGCCGCTCGCCCTGAATGCCCGCTACACGGAAAACGGCGTTGACCTGTCAATTCCGGACGGGCTTTGGCGCACGCTCGACAAGCTGGGAACCTACCGGCTGTATGTTGCGGATCCCCAGGACCGCACAATCGCCTTTCTGGCCAAGGGGCTGGAAAATGGCGCACCGGTGCTGATCGGCACGCGGCTGCGGGTCATCAATCACCAGATCACCGAAATGGAAAGTGTGGTCGCCCGGCTGAGCAACACCACCGGTGGCGCGCTGTTCGGTACGGCGGCAAAAAACATGAGTATCGATGGCGAGCCGCGCCCGCAGTTCGTCACCGATCTGCCGGCCGCCTCGCGCCGCACCGCGGCCCAGCTGGCCGCCATCGTCAATGGCTACTTCACCGGCCTCGAAGGCAATACCGGGGATAAGCCGCCACAGTTTGCGGCCGACTGTCAACGCCTGGAGAACGAGACGCCGACCACCAACGTTCCGGCGGCACAGGGAGCGCAGCCCGGCGCGGCCAGCCTGTCGTGCGCCAAGGCCTTTGGTCTTGGCTATTACCATGAGGACACGCGGCTGCGTAACCGCCGCATTCTGGCAGTTGATACCGCGCGCGGTCTGGTGGTCGCCAGCGTGTTTTTTGATCACGATGCCACCGTGCGCCACTACCAGCTCAAGGACGGTCGGGAGATCAAGGTGCGCAACACCGGACCCTGGACGTGGATGATTCAGGAATATTTCGAAGTCAATGCCGCCGGCAAGATCAGCCAGGTCGAGGCGGTACTCGTGTCGGTGCCGTACGGCACGCGTCCTGGCTGGGTCAGCGGGGTGCACATGCCGAGCCCGCAGGCAAAGGTGGATCACTTCCGCGAATACTGAAGAGCCTGCATGGCGACGGCGCGTCGTTATTCGTCCCTGAACTGATAACTGACGGTCACCCCCACCGTGCGCGGTGTGGACACCACCGCCTGGTAGAAGCTCGCGTAGTTGAATGGATCGGACCAAGAGCTGATGCCCAGTGTGTCCGTCAGGTTATTGCAGTACGCCGCCAGCATCCAATGGGAAACATCCCAGGTCAGGCGCGTATCGACGGTGGTGTAGCCGGGCACGGTCGGAATCGTGGCCGAAAGGGCCGGGATCAGCGAGCTTTGATAATGGACACTCAACGAGTAGGCAAGTTCACCTTGGCCCAACCTGACGTGGCCATAGGTGAGCGTAGCCGCGACGCTGGATTTGGGCGTCGCCGGCAACGGGCCGCCGGGCGCCGGCGGCGGTACCGCAAGTCCCGCCAGGGCATCGTCGGCATAGGACAGCAGCTTGGTCTGGTCATAGGTATAGGACAGCTGGGCGCTCAGGCGCGCGGTGATATTGGCGAAAATATCGGTCTCGATGCCCTTGCTGTAGGCGTGGCCGACATTGATGGCACCGGGCAGCACCAACGGCGTCAGCTGCGCGCCCTCCTGGACATGCTGCCAATCGATGTAGAACACATCCGCCGAATAGCGGACCCGGTTGGCAATCGTGCCCTTGAGGCCGACCTCGTAATTGTCGGCGGTGTCCGGTGCGACCTTGTACAGCGCCGGGTCAGTGGTGTAGTTGACGGCTGGCTCGTTGGGAGGCAGCGCGTTGACACCGCCGCGCCGGAAGCCCTGAGACCAGGTGGCGTACACTAGGTTGGTGGGATCGAGCTGATAGGACGTGTTCATCTTCCACAGTGCCCGGCGCCAGGTGTCGCTCAAGGAGTTGTTGGCGATTGACTCCGGACCGTCAAACAGCAGTCCTGTCTGCTGCGACTGAGCCACGGTCTGCTTGAACAGACGCGCGCCACCGGTGACGCTCCACGGATCGAAAATATGCCAGGTGAGTTCTCCGAAGGTCGCCAAGTCCGTGAATTTGGTTTCGAAGTCGCCGATGTAGGCCTGGTCGAGGACGATGGGGATACCGTCCACATAGTTTGGCGGATTGCCGGGTGTGTAGGCCGTCTCCCCGATGCCACACTCGGATGGGGTCACGCCATCACCGTTGCTCACACCGTACAGCGGCACGCAGGCGTTGAAGAAATCGTTATAGCCGTGATAGAACTCATGCTCCTGAATGTCCGTGGTTTCGTTGCGATAGAACAGACCCGCGATCCAATCGAGCCTGCCGCCGGACTTGGAGGCCAGCCGGATTTCCTCGGCCCAGGGCTTGTCGTTGAGTTCGTCGTGACCGGTAACCAGAACGCGCGGATTGGCGCCGTACAGGGACGGATAGAATGGGAACGAGGAGTACAGCCCCGTCAGATCGGAGTTGGCGTGGTTGACGTGCCGTCCCCAGGAGGAGTTCGACGTCAAGGTCGCAAATCCCAGCTCATCATTGAGTGTCAGCGCAATCACATCCACCTTGTCCTGCGTGGAGCCGCGCGTGAGATCTGTGGACTGGTAAGTGTCCACGCCGTATTGCGGCGAGGAGTAAGGAAAGCCGCCGGCCGTAGAGTACTGGTTGTAGTAGGACAGCTGCGCCTTGAAGGTGTCGGTGGGCTTCCACAGCACGGAGGTACGGGCCGAGCGATAGGTGTACCCATTGGTTCCCTTGGCAGAGCCTGTCACGGCCGGACTGAACGGGTCGGCGGGGTTTTGGAGAATGGGGGCGCCGCTGGCATCCAGCGCGTACAGATGGGGCTGATCGATGAACCCGGCATCATTCGTGTAGCTGGCATTTGCCCGTATGGCAAGTGTACTGCTGAGCGGAATATTGATCATTCCGCTGATATCGGCATTCGCCCGATGGGTATGGTCGGTGTCACTGCCGCCCGTGGAAAACTTCGCGTCAAAGGCTTCCGGATCGGGCGCGTTCTGTACGTAGCGAATCGTGCCGCCCAGCGAGCCCGACCCGTACAGCGTGCCTTGCGGACCGCGGAGGATTTCCACGTGATCGAGGTCATCCAGCCGCAGGTTTACATACAACGGGGTGTCGTCGACGTAGGTGGCAACCGGCGGCACGATGGGCGTGGCCAGTGCCAGCTGCCCGGCCGTGGCCTCGCTGTTGAGGCCGCGGATGATGAGCGTCGAGCCATTGGCATCCCCAAACGGTCCCTTGTCGGTGTAGTTGATTCCGGCCATCGAACGCGCGAGGGAAGCGACATCCTCGATGCCGGCGGCTTCGAGCTGGTAGCCGCTGACCGCGATGATGCTCATCGGCAGTTCCTGAGCCGAAGCCTCGCGGCGTGTCGCCGTGACAGTGACTTCCTGGAGCGTGTCGACCTCGTCCGCCGTCGCCGTGGCGCTGGCCGCGGCATCGGTGAGCACATCCGCCGACCAGGCGGCGGTGCCATACACAGCGGTGAGTACTGCGAGCGTGATCGTGCGGGTGGGACGCGTCGGCTTTGAAGTCTTCAAGATCCATCTCCTCACAAACCTGCATGAACAGGTCTGATTGCGCTGGCCAAATTCGGCCAATTGCGAGGATGTCTTGCGTGTCCCGGAGGTTCTCCTGGTGCAGGAGATCTCTCGGGGCGTCATCCCCGCAGCCAGATCTCCCGGGCTTTTGTCCCGCCGTGTATCCACCGTCGCAGGAAGATTCCTGGAAGTGGACTGCCTCTCTCGGACCAGTCGCCTGCAAACAGGCCGGAACCCTAGACGCACATTTCAATGAGGAACCTGCAAGGCACGTGCCTGTCGTGCGAATTATCACGCGCCTTTCTGCAAATGGCTAAAAAAGCGGCAGTTGCGGGGATGTGTTGACGCCGCGCCAGACTGCGTTGGCAAAATGGCAGGCCGATTTTGCGCCTGCCATGCACCAGCGGCGTGCGACGCCCTAAACTATCGCCCCGCTTAGTAACGATTGTTGCGCCCACACGGGGTATGACCCACGCATGAAACACGGCTTTGCAGCTTTGGCCGACATGCCCGGCATGTGGAACCGGTCGCTGATCATTCAGGCTGACGGCGTACGTGACTCCAGCAGCCGGGTGCGGTGGCTGCAGGCGAGGACTTTATTCGTGGACCTGCGACAAAGCGCTGCCCTGCCGGATTTCCCGCAGCTGCGCTGCCTGAACGATCTGACCTTCGCCGACTGCACGCAGCTGGCGCGCCAGCAAGGATTTGCCGGCCGTCTTCGCTTCGACGGCGATTGCTTCGAGTGGCTGCGCCTGATTGACTTCCAGCCCGCGAGCCTCAGCGCCGATGCCGGGCGCTTACGGTGGGAAAATCAGACCCTCATCGAGGCCGGCCGGGACGTACCTTATGTTGAGCACTGGATGCGTGATCCGACGGTGGTAACGCGCCCGCTGGCCGCGCTGCGGCTGCGTGATGTCGACGCCGGTCTCGCCGGCCTTGCAGTACAGGTGGGAGCCGTGTTCATGTTTGCGCGCGATCGGCACAGATCGTTGCCGGCAGGCGCATCGCTGAATGACTGCATCGGGGCCGCCACATCCCTGGCTGATGCACGTACGATGCTGGACTGTGAGATTACGCTAGGATCAGCCGCAATCGGTGTGGGCGCTGCTGATGGCAGTGGCAGCGTGATTCTTGCGTCGACCCACCCGTGGCGGGTGAGCGAGCGCCTGCGGCTCGCATGCACAGGCTCGACCGTCACCACGATGGATATCGACCCGACGGGCAGGTCCATGACGCGTCGCTGGGAAATAGTGGAATCCGAAGGCGATCCACAGGCGGTGTGGCCGAGCCGCTAGGGCGGATTACGGCTATACGAGCTCGATGCCGGCACGCCGGAGTCGTGCGGCGATAGGCGCCAGGGGAGCCTCGTACTGTCTCCATAAGTCGACTGAAGTTGAGTAGATCGGGCCTCGGACCTGTGCGGCGCTCGCGGTGGTGCTGGCTGCGCCGCGCTGTCCGATATCGAGGCAGTCATCGCTCCATCCAAGACCACAGTGATCAAACACCCGTCGTGCTTCAGTCGCCGGCGATGTCACCAGCGTGTCATACGACACATCGAGGATCGCCTGCGGAATCACGCGGCGCCAGTGGGTCATGAGCCGGTGGTAGCCAATGTAGTAGTCGGCGATCTCACCGAGGTCGTACGAAAATGGATAGCCTTGGTTAAAGAGTGTTTTGAAAACGGCGTAGCAGGTCGCCATCGGATGCCGCTGCATGTGCAGGATGCGCGCATTCGGCAGCGCAGCGTGGATGATTCCACCATAGAGATAGTTCAGCGGCATCTTGTCTATAAAGTAGGGTGTATGGCCGGTGCGTGGCCGTGTCCGCTCGAGATACGAAGCACCGAGGCTCGTGAAGTCGATCGTCGTGCTGGCAGCGACCATGTCGCGTCGCGAAATCTGATGTGTTCCGATCCTTTTGCGGATGGCATCAACAAGGACCGCCGCGAAATCGATCAACTCGCCTGCGGCGTATACCCCGGCGTTGCCGCTCATGATCCGCTCCAGGAGCGTGGAGCCGGTTCGCGGCATTCCGAGAATGAATATGGGCTCGGTGCTGCGACACCCGCGGGTATCCAGCCGCGCTTCGGGAAATGACTGAACTATCCAGCTGACAGAGTCGACATCATGTCGAATATCATAGTGTAGGTTACGGCGCCGAATGGCCGCGCCGGCCGCGAGGTGCTCCCATGATACGGCATGTTGACCGATATCTTCGTACTCCTTGGCAAGCGCATACCGGATCGGCACCTCCCCGGTTGGCGCGCCAAAGCCCACGCGCAATCGTTTCAGCAGCGCTTCTATATGATTGCGGCCGGGCGTCTGCCTGCGCAGTTCCGAGCGGTTGTACCAGGCCTCGACATCCGCCGGATCGGTCGCGATGACACGGTCGTAATCGCTTTCCGCATCATCAGTCCTGCCGACAAAACGACGCACGGTGGCCCGATTGAACAAGTAGCGCGGATTGTCAGCATCGCGAACCAGCGCTTGATCGTACGCGGCGCATGCCTCGTGATATCGCTCCAGGCGGCCCAGGAACTCGCCCAGCACAGCAAAGTCATTGGCTTGCCTTGCCGCGGTGCGCGCGGCGTCGATAGCCTCGTTCAGCTCCTGCCAGCGCCGGGCCGCGCGCAGCGCGGTCGCAAGACGAATCCATGCCTGCGTGCTGCGCTCCCCCTGGGCAATCGCGCCTTGCGCCGCAGCGACCGCATCGAAGGCTGCCCCCATCGTTCAGTCCTGGGCCGAGGTGCGCGATAGCTTCTGCAGCAAATCCAGGTCGGTCTTCATGCCCGAGGTGGATCGAATGCGCTCCAGAAGCGCCAGCTTCAGTTCCAGGAACACGGTTTGATGTTTCATCGGTTGCGATCGCTCGAGCGCCAGGGGCACCGGATACACCGTATCCACGCGCCCGGGACGCGGTGCCATCAGGACCACGCGTCGGCCCAGATAGATTGCCTCCTCAACATCGTGCGTGACAAAGATTACCGTGCACAATTCCAGCTGCGAGACATGCAGGATCAGGTCATGCATGACCTCACGGGTCTGCGCATCCAATGCGCCGAAGGGCTCATCCATCAGCAGGATCCGCGGCCGGCTCATCAGGGCACGCGCGATGGCGACGCGTTGCTGCATGCCGCCCGAAAGCTGGTTCGGGTAGGCATCCGCCACTGCGGTCAGTCCCATGACGGCCAGCAGTGCTTCAGCGCGACCGGCTGCGACCTCGACATCGGCGCTGGTGCGATCGCGAGTGTGGGCAGCGAGCTGCCGTGTGAACTTGATGTTGCCAATCACCGTCAGCCACGGGTACAAGCTGTAGTTTTGAAAGACCATGGCGCGATCCACGTCGGGACCGCTGATCGGCGCCCCGTCCACGGTGATTTCGCCGGCGCTCTGAGTTTCGATTCCCGCAATCGTACGCAGCAGCGTCGACTTGCCGCATCCCGATGCCCCCACCAATGTGATGAACTCACCCTCTTCGACGCTGAGGTTGATGTCCTGCAGCGCTGTCAGCGCACGGGGACCGTTCCCGAAGGTCTTCCAGACTCCCTTGCACTGCACTGCAGTCGACATGCTCAGCTTCGCAGATAAAGCCACGGGAAGGCCTTGCGGTGCATCAGGCGGAAAGTCTGATCCATGGCCAGTCCGATCAGGCCGATGAGAATGATGCCGCAGAAGATCTTGTCGGTTTGCAGGAAGCGCTGCGCCTTGATGATCGCGTACCCAAGGCCGGAGTTGGCCGCGACCAGTTCGGCAACGACCAGGTAGGTCCAGGCCCAACCCATCGTGATGCGCAGCGTATCCACCAGTCCCGGCTTCACTGACGGAATAATCACCAGCTCGATGATCTCCAGGCGCGAGGCGCCCATGGTCTGTGCCGCCTCGATCTGCGCCATCGGCACACGCCTGACATCCTCCGCGACCATCAGCACCATCTGGAAGAAGGTACCGATGAAGATGATGCCAATCTTGGCCCCCTCATCGATGCCGATCCAGAGCATCACCAGCGGGATGAAGGCCACGGCCGGCATGTAGCGGATGAAATCGGTGAGCGGCTCAAGCAACGCCTGCACGGAACGATAGGTACCAATGAACAGTCCCAACGGCAGTGCGATCAGCGCGGACAGCGCCCAGCCTGCGACGACACGCATGGTGCTGATCGCGATATCGGCCAGCAACTCATCGTTGGTGTACCAGGTGCCGACGCGTTTCAGCACGCTCAAGGGTCCGGGCAGGAACACCGGATTGACGATGCCGGTGGCGGAGAGGGTGGACCAGCCAATCAAAGGCAGCAGCAGTCCGACGGTCGCCAGTATCCAGTAGCGCTGCTGCGTGATGGTGCCCCTGATGGTCCAGAATCCCATGGCACTTGCGCTCCTCACCGCTTCAATGCAGCGGACAGAATCGAGCCGTCCACACCTTTGGCCGGGTCCGGCTTGCCGTCGATCAGTCGATTCGCCAGCAGGAAGGCGGCAATCTGCGGCGCCACGGTGACCAGACTCGAGGAGCTCGCGGGATTGAACCCATCAAGATTTGCCGCGGCGTCGAAGAAGCGTGTGCCTGGAAGGAAGACCTTGTAGTCGGCCGGATTCATGCCCACCACCTTGGACATAATTTTTACCGCGGCGTCGGGATTGTTCTTGATGAAGTTCACGGTGTCTAACCATGCACGTGTCATGCCGATCAGGTCCTGGCGCTTGTTCCGGATCGCCGACTCCTGTGCGACCAGCAGGTCCGGAATCAGGCCAGCCATGTCACGCGAGGTGAACAGCGCACGTCCCTTGCCGGATTTCTCGATCTGGCTGATCCAGGGATTCCACACGACCGCGACCTCGACGCGCCCGCTGATGAATGCTGCCGCGGCGTCCCCGGCCGCCAGGTTGACCACGGTGACATCGCGAGGGGTGAGTCCGTGGCGGGCAAGCGCGGTGTAGAGCACGAAGTGCGACACGCTGAACTGCTCCAGTGCAACTTTCCTGCCCTTCAAGTCCGCAAAGCTGTGGATCTTGGGACTGACCATCAGCGCGTCATTACCGAAGGAGTTGTCGTTGATCAGGACGGCCTTGAGCGGCAGCCCCTTCTGCAGCGGCCCGAGCGTGTCGGACCAGGTCTGGCTGTTGGCATCCAACTGCCCGGTGGACAGCGCCGCGATTGAATCGCTGTAATTGGCGAACCAGATCAGCTTCACATCGGCGCCGTATTTCTTGAAATATCCCTGGTTCTCGGCGACGTACCAGGCAACCCAACCGGTCCAATCGGAGACGCCGACCTTGATTTCGGCGGTGGCTGGCGTGGTAAATGCGGTGAGCAGTGCGACTGCGGCGATGGCGGCCAAGGTGAGGGGAAATCGGCTCTTCATGAGGATGACTCCGGACTTGCGGGCTGAGTTGGGGGGGTTGATGACATGGACGCGACATACGCGCGCCAGCCGCCCATCGAGGTGATGTCGCGAGCGCCCTCAATGGCGCGCGGCTCGGCGACGAATCCTTTGACGATGCTCCCGTCCGCGAGGACGATGCTGCCGATGGCCAGTGGAGCCGGGATTTCGGCGACAAAGCTGCCGAATGCAGCGAGGTCCAGGTCATAGACCTCGACGGCGATGGCGCTGCCGCCGCCGCGCGTGCCGGTGTGAATGAGGGCCGGTTTCGGTGGTGTCGTGTTGGCCATCGCGTAGAGGCGGTAGGCGGGTGCCGTATGGGTGGCGCCGACCAGTCGCGCGTGTCGCGAACTGAGCTGCCAGTGCAGCGGCATGCCGGACAGGTGCGCACCGACCACGGCCACCTGCACGCTCAGGGCGCGCGGCGTCAGATCCAGCGGCGGATTCACAATTGCCGGTGAACTGTTCAGATAGCGTTGCGCAAGATTCAGCAGCGCGCGATCCATGAATGCCTTGCCGACCAGGGTGATGCCGAAGCCGGTGTGATTGGCGCGGAATCCGGCGGGCACGGCCACGGCGCTCAGATCCATCAGGTTCACGAAATTCGTATACAGCCCGAGGTTGGCATTCAGCGTGACGGGCTCGGCCAGCAGTTCACTCACGCGATAGATGGTCGGGGCGGTGGGTAGTACCAGCACATCAATGACGGACCAGAGTGTTTCGGCCTGGCGCATGAGTGCCTGCAGTTCATGTTGTCCGCGGAATACCTGTACACCGGTAGTCGCTGCGCCCGCGGCAATGATTGCGCGCACTACCGGATGAATCGCCCCGGATCGCGTGCGCAGGAAATCCTCGATGGCCGCGGTGCGTTCGGCGACCCAGGGTCCGCAGTACAGCAGCTGTGCTGCATTCAACAGCGCTGCGATATCCACTTCCACCGCGGTGCCACCGGCGGCCACCACTCGGGTGAGTGCTTCGCGGTATAGGCGCGAGGATGATTCGTCGCCAAAGAACTGCAGTTGTTCAGGTCGCGGCACGCCGAAATGGAAGGCGGGCCCCAGCATGGGCGGCGCCAGCGGATGACGTGCGTACGGGTCCGCGGCGTCAAAGCCTGCGACGACTTCATCGACCATCGCCGCATCGTCCACATTTGCAGCGAGTACCGTGATGCAGTCTAAGGAGCGACACGCCGGCACCAGCCCCTGAGTGCTCCAGCGACCCCGGGTCGGCTTAAATCCGATCAGGCCATTGAATGCCGCCGGAACCCGCCCTGAACCGGCGGTGTCGGTGCCCAGGGCGAAGACCACCAGGCCGGCAGCGACGGCGACGGCGGAGCCGGAACTGGATCCGCCGCTGATGAATTCGCGGTTGAATACGCAGCGCGGTGCGCCGTACGGGCTGCGCGTGCCCGCCAGGCCCGTTGCGAACTGGTCCAGATTGGTCTTGCCAAGACACACCGCGCCGGCCGCCAGCAGGCGTTGCACCGTGGTGCTCGAGCGCTGCGCAGCATAGGCGAAGCCCGGGCAGGCCGCGCTGGTCGGCATGCCCTCGACATCGATATTGTCCTTTACCGCAAACGGCACCCCCGCCAGCGACAGTCGCTCTCCGCTGGCCACGCGGGCATCCACCTCATGCGCCTGCTGCAGCACATCGCTGTCGCCGGCACGGTGGATAAAGATTTCCGGCTGAACGGGTGCGTACGCGGCGACGCGCAGCAGAGTCTGCGCCGCGATGTCGACAGCCTTGACGCGGCCGGCGTTGACGTCAGCGCTGATTTGAGCCACTCCCCACTGCAGCCGCGCATCGCCGGTCATACCTCGTGCCCTTGCGTTTCCAGCGCGATGATGGCCGCGCCCGGATTGATGGCCTGTCGCGGTTGCACATACACCGCCCGCACAATGCCGGCCTGCGGGGCCGGCACATCGCATTCCATCTTCATCGCTTCGATGACAGCAATTACCGTGCCGCGTGCAACCCGGTCCCCGGGCCGCACGTTGACCTTCCAGACATTGCCACCCAATGGGGCTTCGAGTACCTCGCTGCCGGCTGGGATCACGGAGGTGATCGCAGCCACATCGGCAGGTTCCTGCAGCAGTTTCTCGACCCGGGAGAACTCCTTGTCGCGCACCCAGGCTTCGCGCTCGGCCTCGAATGCGGCCTGTCGCTGCGTCTGGAAAGTCTCGATGGCCGGTGCGTTCGCCGCCAGGAAAAGGCGATAGGCGGCGAGGCTGAAGGTCGCCGATTCGATACGGACATCGCGGCGGCCGAGGGGAAAGTCGCGGCGCCATTCCGTCAGCTCCGCATGGCTGACGGGAAAGAAACGGATCTGGTCGAAGAACCGCAGCAGCCACGGCTTATCTTCGGTGAAGGCCTTGGTCTGTTGCCAGGTGTTCCACATCTGCACGGTGCGCCCGAAGAGCTGGTAGCCCCCGGGGCCCTCCATCCCGTAGATGCACAGGTAGGCGCCGCCGATTCCCACCACGTTCGGTGGCGTCCAGGTGCGCGCCGGGTTGTACTTGGTCGTCACCAGCCGATGACGCGGGTCGAGAGGGGTGGCCACGGGCGCGCCGAGGTAAACATCGCCCAGTCCCATGACCAGGTAGCGTGCGTCAAAGACGATGTCGCGCACGGCATTGATCGACGGCAGTCCATTTATGCGGCGGATGAATTCGATGTTATCCGGGCACCAAGGCGCGTCACTGCGGACGCTGGCCATATACTTTTCGATGGTTGCGTAAATCGCCGGGTCGCCCCAGGACAATGGCAGATGAATGACCCGTGAGGGGATGCTGAACTCAGTGAGGTCACCGATCCGATCCTCGGCATCCGCGAGCGCGGCAAGCAAGGCGTCCTGAGTCAGCACGCGGCTGTCGAAGTGCACCTGCAAGGAGCGCACGCCGGGGGTGATGTCGATGACACCGGGCAGGGCACGACGCTGCAGCTCGAGCATCAGGGCATGGATCCGAATTCGCAGTGTCAGATCCAACATCAAGGGGCCGTACTCCACCAGGATGTGGCGGTCGCCCTGACGCCGATACACCACCTGGGGGCGCTGGCTGCGCGCCGCAATAGTGTCCAGGACGGGACTGTGCTGCGGCTTTCCACGCGCTGCGCTGGATGGGAGTGGCGGCGGCGGATCGCCGAACAGCGCTTCCATCGAATCCTCCGCGGCGCGTGCCTGCGTGTCGCTGACGATCTCGAAGCTGAGGCTGTCACCCGGGGCCAGCTGCCCCACCTTCCACAAATCGGCCTGGATTACGACCAGAGGGCATACGAATCCGCCCAGCGAGGGGCCGTCAGGTCCCAGGATGATGGGCATGTCGCCGGTGAAGTCGATCGTCCCGATGGCGTAGGCGTTGTCGTGAATGTTCGAGGGATGCAGTCCCGCCTCGCCACCATCGCGCCGCGCCCAGCGCGGGCGCGGCCCGATCAGGCGCACGCCGGTGCGGCTGGAGTTGTAGTGCACCTTCCAAGGCACACTGCTCAGCATGTCGATATCTTCGGGGGCGAAGAAGTCCGGTGCCCCGTGCGGACCGTACAATACCCGCAGCACCCACGCATGCGTGAGCCGCGGCGGGGAAATCGCAAGGGCATTGGCGGTGGTGGCAACGGGGCGCGGCTCACACAGCCGCAGCACGTCACCGGCAACGAGCGTGCGACCGGCGTGTCCGCCAAATCGGCCCAGCGTAAAGGTGGAGCGGCTGCCGAGGTACACGGGCACATCGATGCCTCCCGCAAGCAGCAGGTACGCGCGCATGCCGGCGCCACGGATGCGGCCCAGCTTCAGGGTCTGGCCGGCGCGAATCCGGACTGGCCGGAAGGCATCGATGGCGGCACCGTCGACGGATGCTTCGAGGGCGGCCCCCGTCACGCAAATGCGTGTGTCACGCCGGAACAGCAGCACCGGACCGTGCAACGTGATCTCCAGTCCCGCCGCATCCGGTGGATTGCCCAGCAGCTGGTTTCCGATGCGAAAGCTCAACGCATCCATCGGACCGCTGGGCGGTACGCCGACGTCCCAGTAACCGCGGCGTCCAGGATGGTCCTGCACCGTCGTCGCAAGGCCGCCGCTTTGCACGCGTATCGTCTGCGGCTGGAACTGGATCGACTGTGCCATCGCGGTGAAGAGCTGACCGCTGACGAAGGCCTCGCTGCGCGCGGCCTGCCGCAGCCATTCGAGATTGGTCTCCAGTCCCTGCAAAGCAGTATGGTCCAGCGCCGTTTGCATGGCACGCACGGCGCTGTCCCGGTCGCGCGCGGTGACAATGAGCTTGGCCAGCAGCGGGTCGTAGCAGGCGCTGACCTCGCTGCCGTCGGTCACCCAGGTCTCCACCCGCACATTCGGTGCGAACTTCACTTGGGACAGAACGCCGCTGCAGGGGCGGAAATCCTGGTCTGGGTCCTCGGCATAAATACGTGCCTGGATCGAGGCGCCAACGCTGGCATCCTTCCAGGTGTCCAGAAAATCTAGCTCGCCCGCGGCGCCGCGAACCATCCATTCAACGAGGTCCACGCCGGTGACCTGCTCCGTGACTCCGTGCTCGACTTGCAGTCGGGTATTCACCTCGAGGAAGAAGAACTGATCGCGCTCGGGGTCGTACAGGAACTCCACGGTTCCTGCTGAGAGATAGTGCGCCGCACGACCCAGACGCAGGGCCGCATCGCGCAGGCTGGCGCGCGTGGCAGCGGGAAGATGCGGCGCAGGCGCTTCCTCCATCAGCTTCTGGTTGCGGCGCTGCAAGGAGCAGTCACGCTCGCCCAGCGCGACGACCCGACCGGCCCCGTCGCCGAAAATCTGCACTTCGATATGGCGCGCGCGCGGTACAAAGCGCTCCAGATAGACTCCGCCATTCGCAAAATTGCTGCCCGCGAGACGCTCGATGGAAGCGAATGCCTCGCGCACTGTGGCGGCGTTTTCGCAGGTACGCATGCCGATACCCCCGCCGCCGGCGGTGGCCTTGAGCATGACCGGATAGCCCACCCGCTCAGCCGCATGAACCGCGGTATGCTCATCGCCAAGCAGGTCACTGCCCGCCATGAGTGGCAGGCCCGCCTGCTGCGCGATCTGGCGAGCGGTGTGCTTGAGGCCAAAGGCACGGATATTCTCCGGCGTAGGTCCGATGAAAGTGAGGCCAGCCTGCGCGCAGCGTTCGGCGAACTGCGCGTTCTCGCTCAGAAAGCCATAACCCGGGTGAATGGCAGTGGCGCCGGTGCTGCGGGCGGCCGCGATGATGGCATCCATGTGCAGATAGCTCTGTGCGGCAGGTGCAGGCCCGATACGCACGGCCGCGTCGGCCTCGCGAACATGCAGCGAGCCTAAGTCCGCGTCCGAGTACACCGCGACCGAATCTATCCCCAAGCGGCGCAGGGTGCGAATGATGCGGCACGCAATCGCGCCACGATTGGCGATCAGGACCTTGTTGAACATCAGATATGTCCGGCGATCACCATGCGCAGGGCCGTGGGATTAAAACCATTGCAGGGGTTGTTGATCTGGGGGCAGTTGGAAACCACGGCCGTCAGATCCATCTGCGCCCTCAGGTCCACGTGCAGCCCCGGGGCGGATATGCCGTCGACGATACCCAAGGTCCCGTCGGCTTCGATTGGTACATTCATGAACCAGTTGATGTTGGACACCATGTCGCGCTTGCCCCGCCCGTAGCGCAGATTGGCGGCGAGAAAATTTTCGACACATGCGTGCTGCGACTGGGTATGGAAGCCGTAACGCAAGGTATTGCTCTCGCAGCTGCACGCTCCACCGATGGTGTCGTGATGGTCGACATCGGTGCCTGCGATCAGCGCCATGGGATTACCTTCATTCGAATACAGCATCGAGCCTTGGCGCAGGTACACATTGTGCTGCGCCGCGATGGTCTCCTGTGCGCTGTAGCGCTCGGCGTCATCCGCTGTCGCATACATCAGGAAGTCGGCGGATTGATTGCCCTGCAGATCAATGATGCGCAGGGTTTGCCCTTTGCGCACCCGATGTGACCACGGCGCCCGCGATGGCACGATCTGATCCAGGATGATCGGCCCCAATCCGGCCAGCGCATTCATAATCACCTCACCGGGCAAAATAATCTTCAACGTTCAGAAAAGCCCGTAAGCCCTCCGGGGTCGCGTTGCGAAGCGGATCCTCCGCCGGCGTCGGCTCACCCCGCCAGGCGCTCATCCGGACCGGCGTCACCGTGTAATCGGCGCGCGCATCGAGTCGATGGGGACAGTTCGCCATCACGACAAAGACATTCATTTCGGCCCGAAGCGTCAGCGTGCGGCCCGGCGCGCAAGGGCCCGAGGCAAACTCGGTGGAGCCATCCGCGGTAATCCGAACGGCCTTGAACCAGTTGATGCAGGGATGAATGTCCCTGCGCCCCAGCCCGAATTTGCTGACCGCGAGGGCGAAGCGGTCGCGGGCGTTGGGATGGGCGCCCCAGCTATCCCCATCTCCGTACCTTGCGGCATTGGAGTGCACCGTCGAGGCACCGCAAAAGCAATCGTGGGTGCCGGCGCCATCTTCAATGACACTCATCAGCACGCGGCCCATATCCGAGAGCAGCAAGTGGCCCGCTCCCAGGTAGGCGTTCCACTGGACTTTGATGGTGTCCGCAACGTTCAAGCGTTCAACCGGGCGCTCCGCGTTGAAAACGAGCATGGAGACGCAGGCGTCGCCGAGCACGTCCTGCAGCTGCAGGCGTGCCCCGCGCCAAAGTTCCTTGCTGGCGTAGCCGCCCGCGCCCAGTGTCGTTTCCCACAGCATGCTGCTCGCGGGCACTCCCGGTGGCCGCGATGCTGCGACACCGGCTGGCAAGGTGGGCATAGCCGCTACCCGAATGTCGCCCATGGCCCGGGCGTGCGCCCGGGCGCTGTGAGGGTCGGCCGTGCTCACCGTGCACCTCGAATAGAACGTGGCGCGGGACTTGCGGGCTGCTCGGCGCCATGCGAATGCAGTGGTGGCAGCAACGCGGTGGTGGTGACCAGTTTGATTTGCTGTACGCCGCGTACCGTGCGCAGGGCATCACATAGCGAATGCAGGCGCACCGCCGGACCTTGCACCAGCAGCACCTCCAGTGACTGGTCGTCCTCGAGCAGGACGTGCTGCGAGGAGATCACTTCCTTGACGTAGGCGGTTTGGGTGTTGGCTAGCGCATGCCGCACCCGGCCGCTCTCGGCCTTGTAGATCAAAGTGAGGGTGCCGGCGAGTACCGCGTCATCGCGACTCTCGCTGTGCTCAGCCAATTCGTGACGAATCAGCTCAGCGATCATCTGGGAGCGGCTTGGGAGGGCGCGCTCGGCGACCATGTCATCCAGCTGCGTGAGCAGTTCAGCCGGCAGGCTGATACTCAAACGTGCAAGTTGCGGCAGTACGTCCACTAGGGCAGCCCCGTAGTATTACTAAAATTGAGTTTAGTAATACTCCAGGAGGGTGCGCCCCTGTCAAGCGAGTGCGCGAAGATGGTGCAGGTTAGCCGCAGGCGCGCCACGCAAGTGCGCCTGCGTCCCGATGCGCCGCGCGTGAGCGGCGCCGCTTGCGGGTATTAGGGAGTAATGCTTAGGAACACCACTTCGGCGGTGCCGTTGGCGCCCGGCTTGGCGGCTCCGTTGACCTTTACGCCCGGCCTCACCATGGCGGGAGAGCCCGCGTCGATCTTGGTAATGTCCGTGTCCGCACCGACGTGGATGGCCTGCTCACCACCCCTGTAGGTCACCTTGATGGTGGCGCTGGCGCTGCCGGAGTTGGCGGTCACCTGGCCATTGGTCATGGTGGCGACATTGCCGTTGGTCATGGTGGTGTTCGGGGGCCCCATCGGATTGTGCCCTTCACCCATGCCACGCATGGATTCAGGGAAAATATGGCATTCCGTCGCATGCAGCAGGTTGTCGGCGCGCTTGACGGCCGTGCAGCCGACAAACTTGCCCGGACCCAGGTCGGCCACCGTGCCTTTGCCGCTCACCATGATGTTCGGCTTGTCAGGAAAGGTAAGCTTCACATCGCCCCCCTGCTGGGAATGAACCACGAAGCTGTTGCCGCTGGCACTGGCGACGGTACCGCCGAAACGGATCAGGCCGGCGAAGGGATTCGGCGGCGCGGAGGAGGCCTGCGCGAGCACCGGCCCGGTTGCGGCCGCATACAGCAGCAGGCCACAGGCGGTCATCAGGGTTCTGAGGGTCATCGTCGTTCTCCTTAAGGCGCTGCAATGCGCACCGCAATTCGATGGTGTATATCTGCAGACCGATGCGACAGGTATTTCATTACATCAAGGGTTGCCGGTTGCCGGGCCATGGCACCCGCCTGGGCGAAGTGTTCGACCCGGCCAGGGGGCAGGCCCAGGCGCAGGTGCCGCTGGGAGGAATTGCCGAGCTCAACGCCGCGGCCGCGGCGGCGCTCGCCGCGCAGCCGGGCTGGGCGGCGCAGAGCGCCCATCGGCGCTCGCAGGTGCTGTTCCGCTTCAAGGCCCTGATTGAAGAGCATATGGAAACCCTCGCGAAGCTGCTCTCCAGTGAGCACGGCAAGCTGCTGGCCGATGCCCGGGGTGACATCCAGCGTGGACTGGAGGTCATTGATTTTGTCTGTGGCGCCCCGCAACTGCTCAAAGGCGAGTTCTCGGCGGGTGCCGGGCCGGGGATCGACGTATGGTCCATGCGCCAGCCGCTGGGCGTGGTTGCCGGCATCACGCCCTTCAATTTTCCCGCCATGATTCCGTTGTGGATGCTGGGGCCGGCGATTGCCGCCGGCAATGCCTTCATCCTCAAGCCCTCGGAGCGCGTCCCTTCGGTGGTCGTGGAACTGGCGGCGCTGCTGAGCGAGGCCGGGGCTCCGGAGGGCATCCTGAACGTCGTACACGGCGACCGCGAAATGGTCGAGGCGATTCTCGGACATGCGGCCGTCAAAGCGGTGAGTTTTGTCGGCTCATCCGATGTGGCCCAGCATGTGTACGCGACGGCGGCCGCCGCCGGCAAGCGCGTCCAGGCCATGGGCGGTGCCAAGAACCATGGCCTGGTACTGCCGGATGCCGACCTCGATGCGGCCGTTGCCGCCATTGTCGGGGCCGCGTTTGGTTCGGCCGGCGAGCGCTGCATGGCGTTGCCGGTGGTGATCCCCATCGGGGAGAGCACCGCCGTGGCGCTGCGTCAGCGCCTGCTCGTTGCGATCAAGCAATTGCGCGTCGGCGCCGCCGATGATCCGCTTGCAGACTATGGTCCGCTGATCACCGCCGCGCACAAACAGCGCGTCGAGCGTCATATCGCCATGGGCATTGATGAAGGCGCCGAGCTGGTCATCGATGGTCGCGCTGTGAGCGTCGCGGGGCACGAGCGCGGCTTTTTTCTGGGCCCCACCTTTTTTGATCGCGTGCGCGCCGACATGCGCAGCTACCAGGAAGAGATATTCGGTCCGGTGCTGCAGATGCTGCGGGTCGATTCCCTGGAGCAGGGCATCGCCCTCGCCTCAGCGCATCCGTATGGCAACGGTGTGGTGGTGTTCACCCGCTCGGGGGAGGCTGCGCGCTGCGTCGCCGAACAGGCCGAGGCCGGCATGGTCGGCATCAATGTCCCGATCCCGGTGCCCGTGGCCTACCATGGCTTCGGTGGCTGGAAGCGCTCAGCCTTCGGCGATCTCAATCAATACGGCACCGACAGTATCCGTTTCTTTACCCGCACCAAGATCGTCACGCAACGGTGGTGAGGGCTCACCACATCAGATCGTCGGGAACGACGAAATCCTTGTAGGCCTCATCCACGACTTCGATCGTGCTGCTGATCTGACCTTGCGCGACGACGGCGCGCGCGTCGCGTTCGCGGATCTTCTCCGCGATATTCGGGGGTACCAGTTCGTAGCGTCCTTCGCAGCGCACCAGCATTACGTCCCCGCGCGTGATGCGTTCGCGTAGCGCGGCATCGGCGCGGATGCGCCGCACCTTGCCGCCGTCGATGAAGTTGTAGGTCTCCTCCACGTCCGGTCGCGCAATGCGGTTTTCGCTCACCAGTTCGCGGATCTGGGCGTACAGTGCCTTGCGCTGTGCCTTTTCCTGTTGTTTGCGGTTCAGCTCCTGGTCGCGGGCCGCCTTGGCGTCGGCCTGCTTTTTGGCGGCAATTTCCGCGGCCGTCGGGCCGTTGCGCTGTTCGCGGGGCTGGTGCTTCTGGCCCTGATACTGCTTGCGCTGTGCTTGCCGCTCGGCTTCCTTGACCTGCTGCTCATTGACCAGCCCGGCCTGCAACAACTGGTCACGTAGTGAAAGTGAACTCATAGTCAGTCCCGAACGGTTCAGGCGAACCTGCCGGCCTCGTCAAATGTCAGGCGCGGATTGCGCGCAAAGAGTTTTTCATCCGTGCCGTATCCCAGCGAGCAGATGAAGTTGGAGCGGATGCGCGTATCGGCAAAGAACTCGCGATCGACGCCGGCATTGTCGAAACCGGACATCGGGCCGCAGTCGAGGCCCAGGGCGCGCGCCGCGAGGATCAGGTAGGCGCCCTGCAGGCTGCCGTTGCGGAACGCCGCCGTTTCGGAGGCGACCGGATTGCTGGCAAAATTGGCCTTCATGGCTTCGCCGCGTGCCGGGAACAGTTTCGGCATCTGCTCGCCAAAGGCCAGATCGTAACCAATGATGACGGTCACGGGCGCCGCCAGAATCTTTGCGTGGTTCGCGTCGGAGGCCAGGGCGGCGAGCTGCGCCTTGCCCGCCGGTGAGCGCACCCACACAAAGCGCGCCGGATTGCTGTTGGCCGAAGTGGGACCCCATTTGAAGAGTTCATACAACTCCCGTAGCTGCGCGTCGCCGACGGCTTCGGGACTCCAGCCATTGCGGGTCCTGGCAGTACGGAACAGTATGTCCAGCGCCGGTCCGTCGAGTTTTTCGTGCATGTAGTGATCCTGTTGATTTGTGACAGTCCTTGTCGCCAAGGGCTGCTGGGCGGAAGGAATGTTACACCGCGGCCGGCGCGCGGCGAAGGTGCGCAAATCCTATGCTGTTTCGGGCAAAGGATGACATTTAAGCGCGACGACTGCGCATAAAATGCGCCTCCTTCAGTTATACCGTTGCCGATAGCATGAATTCCCCGAACGACAGCATGGGTGCCTTGACCGAGCTTGCGCTGGATTTGCGCACCGCCTGGGACCATGGTGCGAATGACCTGTGGCGCCACCTCGATGCGGATCTGTGGGAGTTCACGCACAATCCGTGGACGGTGCTGCAGACGGTGTCTGCGCAGAGCATCAGCAAGGCCCTGGAAGATCAGGCTTTTCGGGACGAGGTGGACAAAGTAGTGCGCAGCCGGCGCGCCGCGCTCGACGCTCCGGCCTGGTTCGACCAGCACCATTCGAACAGCGCACTGAAGCAGGTGGCCTACTTCAGCATGGAATACATGCTGAGCGAGGCGCTGCCCATTTACTCCGGCGGCCTGGGAAATGTCGCGGGCGACCAGCTCAAGTCCGCCAGCGATCTGGGCGTGCCGGTGGTCGGCGTGGGACTGCTCTATCAACAAGGATACTTTCGCCAGCTCATCGACCGGGCCGGCGGTCAGCAGGCGCTGTTTCCGTACAATGCGCCGGACCAGTTGCCCATTACGCCGCTGCGCACGGCCGGTGGGGATTGGTTGCGTCTGCGCGTCGATCTGCCCGGCATATCGGTGTGGCTGCGGACCTGGCAGGCGCGCGTGGGACGCTGCCGGCTATTGTTGCTGGATAGCAATGATCCGGCCAATTTCCCGGCGTGGCGGGGCATCACCAACGAACTGTACGGCGGGGGGCCGGAGCAGCGCCTGCGTCAGGAAATGATCCTGGGGATCGGGGGCTGGCGGCTGTTGAGCGCCCTGGGCATCGAGCCGCAGGTGTGCCATCTGAACGAGGGGCATGCGGCTCTCGCGGTGCTCGAGCGCGCTGGCGCGTACATGAAGCAGACGGGGCAGGACTTTGCGACGGCCCTGGCCACCACGCGTGCCGGAAATCTCTTCACCACGCACACCGCGGTCGCGGCGGGCTTCGACCGCTTCGCGCCCGAACTCATCGACCAGTACTTGAGCCGCTATGCGAAAAGCCGCTTGGGCATCTCCACCGAACAACTGCTGGCGCTGGGTCGCGCCAACCCGCAGGACTGGTCGGAGAGCTTCAACATGGCATACCTCGCAATTCGCGGCAGTGGCGCGGTCAGTGGCGTCAGCCGCCTGCACGGTCAGGTGAGCCGGCAGATACTCGGCACGCTGTTCCCGCGCTGGGCCGAGGATGAAGTCCCGGTCGGGTACGTCACCAACGGGGTGCACATGCCGACCTGGGACTCCAGGATGGCCGAAGCGCTGTGGAACGGCGCGTGCGGGCCCGATTGCTGGCAGTCATTCGATGGCGCTGCTGCCGACGGCATCCGGCGCGTCGGCGATGCGGAGCTGTGGCGCTTTCGCAATGAAGCGCGCGCCGCCCTGATCGAGTGGGCGCGTAATCATCTGTCGCGAACGTTATTGATTTCCGGTGAGAGCCTCGAAGTGGCGCAGAACGCCCGCAAGCTGCTCGACCCGAAGGTGCTGACCGTGGGGTTCGCGCGGCGCTTCGCGACCTACAAACGGCCGAACCTGCTGTTGCGCGACTCGGCGCGGCTGTTGCGATTGCTGTCCGATGCCGAGCGGCCCGTGCAGTTGATCATTGCCGGCAAGGCCCATCCGGCGGATGAACCGGGACAGGCGCTCATCAGGCAGTGGCTGCAGTTCATACGTGGCACTGATGCGCGCAACCATGTCATTTTTCTGGCCGACTACGACATGGAAGTCGCGCAGCAGCTGGTGCACGGGGTGGATGTGTGGATCAACACGCCGCGGCGCCCCTGGGAGGCGTGTGGCACCAGCGGCATGAAGGTGCTGGTGAATGGTGGTTTGAACCTGTCGCAACTGGATGGCTGGTGGGCGGAAGCCTTCCGGCCGGAGCTCGGCTGGGCGATCGGTGATGCCCAGACGCACACGGACGAAACGGTATGGGACGACCGCGACGCGGGCGCCCTGTATGAACTGCTGGAGCGTGAGGTGGTTCCACAGTTCTACTCGCGCGATGCGGCCGGTATTCCCGGCGCGTGGCTGGCGCGCATGCGCGCCAGCATGGCGCAGCTGACACCGCAGTTCTCGAGCAGTCGGGCCGTGCGCGAATACACCGAGCGTTACTACCTGCCGGCGGCGCAGGAGTGGCTGCGTCGCAGTGGCGATTCAGCCCAAGGCAAGGGCAATGGCGAGGGCGGCAGGCAGGTGCTGAAATGGCGCCAACTGCTGGACGGCGCCTGGAGCCAGCTGCGCTTCGAGAAACTGGACGTGTCCTCCACGGTCGGCGGACTTGCCTTCGATGCGCAGGTGCAGCTGGCGGGACTGGCACCCACCGACGTGGCGGTGCAGGTATACGCCAATGGTGTCGACGGGGCTGCCCCGCGGGTGTATGACATGACGTTGCAGAGCCCGCCTCCCACGGGTGGGAATTCCGGCGGGAGCAGGGCGTATCGGGTGGTGGTGCCGGCGAACCGGCCCATCACCGACTACACTGCCCGGGTGATACCGCGCCTGGCGGGCGCCGCTGTGCCACTGGAGGCAAATCATATTCTGTGGCAGCGGTAGGCTGCGCGGGAACGAACCGGAACTTTTTACGGAGTGATCAATATGGCGACCGAAAGCACGCGCTCCGACGCGCCGCGCAAGCTGAATGAGTTGGGACAGAGCCTGTGGCTGGACAACATCACCCGCGACATGCTGAATAACGGCACCCTGGCGCGCTACATCAACTCCGGATTGTCCATCACGGGGTTGACTTCCAACCCGACGATCTTTGATCACGCGATCAGCAAGAGTGCCGCCTACGATGCCGACGTGAGTTCGCTGGCCGCCAAGGGCGCGGCGGTCGAGGACCTGTTCTTCGAGCTGGCAATTGCGGACCTGACCCGCGCTGCGGACCTGTTCAAGCCGGTGTACGACTTTACGGCCACCGTCGATGGCTGGGTATCGCTGGAGGTCTCCCCATTACTGGCCTACGACACCAAGGCGACGCTCGCGGCGGCGCGCAAACTGCACGCGAAGGCGGCCCGCCCGAATCTCTTCATCAAGATTCCGGGCACCCGCGAGGGCATCCCCGCCATCGAGGAGTCCATCTTCCAGGGCGTACCCATCAACGTGACGCTGCTGTTCTCGACCGAGCAATACCAGGCCGCCGCTGAAGCCTATCTGCGCGGCCTGGAGCGGCGCGTGGCCGCCGGCCTGAGCCCCGATGTGCGCTCGGTGGCCTCACTGTTCGTCAGCCGCTGGGACAAGGCAACGATGGAGAGCCTGCCCGCGAACCTGCGCAATACCCTCGGGATTGCCGTGGGGCAGCAGTGCTTCCGCGCCTACCGGCAGCTGCTCGCAACCGATCGCTGGCAGCGACTGGCGAACCTGGGTGCCCGGCCCCAGCGGCTGCTGTTTGCCAGTACCGGAGTGAAGGATCCGTCCGCGCCGGACACGCTGTATGTCACGGCACTCGCGGCCCCGAATACCGTGGACACCATGCCCGAGGAAACGCTGCTCGCGCTGGCGGATCATGGAACCTTGAAAGGGACGCTGGCACCCGACGGCGGCAACTGCGAGCAGGCACTGGCGGCCATCAAGGCAGCGGGAGTCGACCTGGTGGCCCTGGCGGCGAAACTTCAGACCGATGGCGCCGAGTCCTTCAACGCCTCCTGGAAGAATCTCCTCAAATCCATTGAGACGAAGAGCAAGGCGCTGAAGTAGCCGCGCCGCGTCGATGCAGCTCGCGCAACACGGCCTCGCGTTCCTGTCGCTCGCCATCTTCCTGCAGGCGATCGGTCTGCCGATCCCGGGTGCTGTCGCGCTGATTCTGGCGGCCGCGCAGGCTGCCACCGGGCACGTGTCCGGCATCGCCGTCGTCGGCAGCGCGCTGCTTGCCATGCTCGCAGGCGATGCCGTGATGTTCCTGCTGGGGCGTCGCACGGGCTGGTGGCTGCTCGGCACCCTGTGCCGCATTTCCCTGAACCCGGAATCCTGCGTCGTCACCTCCGCGGATACTTTCCATCGTCGCGGCCGCCCGCTGCTGGTGGTCGCGAAATTCCTGCCCGGCATCAATACCATGGCGCCGCCGCTCGCGGGCAGCATGCAGATGGGCTGGTGGTCCTTCCTGGGGCTGGACACGGCCGGCTGCGCGCTCTACATCGGTGCCTACTTCGTACTCGGATACCTGTGCAGTGGCGCGGTGACGCAGGTCATTCGGTTTTACGAGCGCTTCGGCCACCTCACCACGGCGGTGGTGCTGATCCTGCTGACCGCTTACGGCCTGTGGCTGTTATGGGGCAGTTTGCGGGCGCGCCGGCTGGGACGCGCGGTGCCGCATGCGCCCGCCGCCATCGTGGCCCGGGAACTGAAGTCTGGGGAAGCCCTCGTGTTCGACGTGCGCAGTCATGGTTACTTTGATTCCGGCGCGGTACGCATTCCGGGATCGCGGCGGGTCGATCCCAACGCCCTGCGCGCGAGCCTCAGTGAGTTTGCGCAGGATCGGCAGATCTACCTGTACTGCACCTGTGCGCGCCAGGCCACCAGCGTGCGCGTCGCGCGCGAGCTGCTGAAGCTCGGACTGCGGGTCGCGGTGATCGACGGCGGCCTGCGCGGCTGGCGCAGCGCCGGACTGGCGGTGGAGACGGTACCGCCCGAGGAGCTGGCGGCGCTGCCACTGTTCAGCTAGGCGGTCGCGACCGCGGCTGGCCGGCGATTGCGCAGCGTGATGCGTCCAAACGTCATGCACAGCACTGCGCACACGGTGATGCCGGCGACCATCGGCAGCGGTGCGCCATTGGCAAAGGTGCCCGAAAACGCCATGACCACGGATCCTAAGCCAAATTGCAGGGTGCCGATCAGGGACGAGGCCGTGCCGGCTATGGCGCCGTGATCATCCAATGCCAGGATGGTGGCGGTAGGCACCGTCATTCCCAAACACGCGTACGCGCAGCACAGCAGCGCGACCAGCACCACCAGATTATCGACGCCCGCCGCAAACACGCCCAGCAGCAGCACCATGGCCATCGCGAAGCCGGTGGAAGCACGGCGCACGAGTGTCTTCAGACCCACGCGCATGGCCAGCCTGCCGTTGAACTGCGCGGCCACGAAGAACGAGGCGGCGTTGACGGAGAACAGCAGGCTGAAGCCGCGCGGGCTCAGGTGGTAGTGCTCGATCATCACATAGGGTGAATTCGACAGGTACAGGAAGAAGCTTGCCATGCCGCAGGTGCCGATCAGCACCGTGCCCATGAAGTGCCGGTCAGCCAGCAGCCGTCGATACGAATGGAACGCGCTGACCAGGCTGCTGTCGGCGCGCGCCGCAACGGGACGCGATTCCTTGAGCGTGGTCAGAATGCCGAAGCCGATGACGGCCGCGCCCAGCACCATCCAGAACACGCCGCGCCAGCCGGCGACTTGGATGACGAAGCTGCCGGTCAGCGGGGCCAGCAGCGGCGAGATGCTGAACACCAGCATCAGCAGCGACATCAGCCGTGTGGCCTCGACGCCCGAATGCAGATCGCGCACGACCGCCCGCGGGATCACCATGCCACCGCAGGCGCCCAGGCCCTGCACAAATCGGCCGAGCAGGAACAGCTCCGCGTTCGGCGCCAGCGCGCAGGTGACGCTGCCGATGCAGAACAGCGTCAGCCCGACATACAGCGGCAGCTTGCGGCCGTACATATCCGACAGGGGGCCATACAGCAACTGCCCGCCACCGACGGCGATGAAGAACACCGTCAGACTCAGCTGCACAGTGGCGGCGTTCGCATGCAGGCTCGTGCCGATGGAGGGCAGGGCCGGCAGGTACATGTCGATGGCAAAAGGGCCGATTGCCGAGAGCAGCCCTAAAATAATCCCGTGCCGTAAGTAACTCTTGTCCATCATAAAAACGTCCAAAACGCCCGCGGGCGCCGTAGTCGGCGCGCCGGGGCCGGAATATCAAGGAGTGGGTCGGCTAGGGTTCAGGAGAGACAGGCTCGCCTGCGCGCCAAAGACTTCAGCACGGCTGCCCCAAAGTAGGACAAACCCGCATCCACGCACTGCTGCCGCAAATGCGACAATCCCCTAAATGTTCGCCTGCGCGGCGCCGCCGCGCAAGTGAAAACTCACGGGAGTGCAAGCAGATGACAATAAGTCCGATGGCCGGCAAGCCGGCACCCGCGTCCATGCTGGTGAACGTGCCGCGACTGGTGTGTGCGTATTACGCAGATGCACCCGATCCAACAGTGCCTGACCAGAAAGTGGCATTCGGCACTTCCGGACACCGAGGCAGCAGCTTCCAGCGCTCGTTCAACGAGGCGCATATCCTGGCGATCACGCAGGCCATCGTTCTGTACCGGACCCAGCAGGGGATCAGCGGCCCGCTGTTTCTGGGCATGGACACGCACGCGTTGTCCGAGCCGGCCTTCATCAGCGCACTGGAAGTGCTCGGCGCCAATGCCGTGACGGTCATGGTGCCGGATGAGCATACCGACTACACCCCGACACCGGTCATCTCCCATGCCATCCTGACCTACAACCGCGGCCGCACCGCGGCCCTGGCCGATGGCATCGTGATCACCCCGTCGCACAATCCGCCCGACAGTGGTGGCTTCAAATACAACCCGCCAAACGGCGGCCCCGCCGACACGGCCGTGACATCGTGGATCGAAAACAAGGCCAACGAACTTTTGGGCAAGCAACTCGAGGGCGTGCGGCGCGTGCCTTATCATCAGGCCCGCAAGCTTGCGACGACGCGCAAGCACGATTATCTGCACAGCTACGTCGATGACCTGCCATCGGTGCTGGATCTGGATGCGATCCGCGCGTCGGGGGTGCACATGGGAGTGGATCCGCTGGGCGGCGCGGGCGTGCATTACTGGCCACTGATCGCCGATCAGTACAAGCTGGATCTGACCATCACCAACGATGCGGTCGATCCAACCTTCCGTTTCATGACGCTGGACTGGGACGGCAAAATCCGGATGGATCCCTCCTCGCCCAACGCCATGCAGCGCCTGATCGGTTTGAAGGAGCGATTCGACATCGCCTTCGCCTGCGACACGGACCACGACCGTCACGGCGTGGTCACGCGCAGCGCCGGACTGATGCCGCCGAATCACTACCTGACCGCGGTGGCGCATTACCTGTTTTCGAACCGCCCCCACTGGAACGGCAAGGCCACGATCGCGAAAACCGTTGTCACCAGCATGATGCTGGACAAGGTCGCCGCGCAGCTGGGACGCAAAATCTATGAGACGCCAGTGGGCTTCAAATGGTTTGTCGACGGTCTGGTCGAGGGCTCGCTGGGTTTCGTGTGCGAAGAGAGCGCGGGAGCTTCGTTGCTGCGACGCGATGGCAGCGTGTGGACCACCGACAAGGACGGCATTGCCCTAGGCCTGCTCGCCGGTGAGATCACGGCGCGCGGCGGTAGGGATCCTTCCCAGCAGTACCACGAGCTCACCCAGGCCTTCGGCAATCCGGCCTACGAACGTGTCGATGCACCGGCCGATGCCGCCCAGCGCAAGGCACTGTCGAAGCTGTCCGGTGAGCAGGTGAAGAGCGCCACGCTGGCGGGCGAAAAGATCGACGCGGTACTCACCCGGGCGCCGGGCAATGATGCCGCCATCGGTGGTGTCAAGGTCGTCACGGCCAGCGGCTGGTTCGCCGCCCGCCCCTCCGGTACCGAGAGCATCTATAAGATCTACGCCGAAAGCATGCGCGGCCCCGAGCATCTGCAGCAAATCTTTGCCGAGGCGCAGCAGATCGTGGGCGCGGCGCTCGGCTCGGTCGGCAAGGACCAAAGCGCGGTCTAGGGACAAGCAGCCCCGGCTGGTATACTGCAGCCGTTAGTAAACGCTCAGGGTTCCCCGCAAGGGGATTTGAATGGGAACGCGGTGCGATGCCGCGGCTGCCCCCGCAACTGTAACCGGCGAGTAATCGTCCTTGACTGCCACTGGGCCTCGCGGCTTCGGGAAGGCGGACGAGCACTGTGACCCGGGAGTCAGGAGACCAGCCCTGTGCCGTCGTCCATGCTTTTGGCCGGGGTGTGTCATGAGCTGCGGGTAATCCGCTGCGACGACTTTGTTGTGTCGTTGTTGCGGAGAATGTTGTGCCCAAGATTTCAATGGCTGCCGCCCTCGGCGCGGTCTGCCTGACCCTATTCATTCAATCAGTCCGTGCGGATGACAGTTCGATCTCGGATGAACGGCTCCAGGATGTGATTGTCTCGGCCACGCGCATTGCGACGCCGGCAGCGCAGATCGGCAGCAGTGTCACCGTGATCACGGCCGCGGATATCGCGGCCGAACAGCTGCGCACCGTGAGCGATGTCCTGCAGCTCGTGCCTGGACTGAATGTCGTGCAATCCGGCGGACCCGGCGGCCAAACCTCGATCTTCATGCGCGGCACGAATTCGAATCACACCAAGGTGCTGATTGACGGCATCGACGTCAGTGATCCGAGCAATGCCGGCGCGTCGTTCGATTTCGGACAGTTGCTGGCTTCGGACATCGAACGCATCGAGGTCCTGCGCGGCCCGCAAAGCGGACTGTATGGATCCGACGCCATTGGCGGCGTCATCAGCATCACCACGCGTGCGGGTCAAGGTCCGCTCACTGTCGCCGGCAGCGTCGAAGGCGGCACCTTCCGTACTAGCAACGAAACTCTGGCGCTGAGCGGCTCCGCCGACCAGTTTCAGTACGCTGCCAATGTCGAGCATCTGCATGCGGGTTCAACGCCCGTCACGCCGCTGGATCTGCTGCAGCCCGGCGAGGCGCGCGCTGACGACTACGAGGACAATGTCACGCTCTCCACCCGGCTCGGGCTTGCGGTGACGTCGGGATTGGACGTGAACCTGGTGAGCCGTTTCACCGACGCGCACTACGCCTTCACCGGCGATGATCCCTTCGCCTTTCCGAGCTTTCCGGCGGCCCAGCCGAGCAAGAGCGATACTTCGCAGAACTACTCGCGACTGAGTGGCCACCTGGTCAGCTTTGATGGGGCTTTGGATCAGACGCTCGGTGTGGCCTATTCCAGTGCCTGGACCTTGAACCTGGATCCGAATTTCGGCGCTTCGGTGAATACCGGCGATCGCCTGAAGGTCGACTGGCAGGGCGCAGTGCGGCTTTCAAATGATGAGACCCTGGTACTGGATGCGGAGCATGCGCGCGATGCCGTCCACGAGCCGATCAGTGCCGCCGTCAGCGACGCGGCGGGCGCGGTGGAACTGCAATCGCACCTCGCACCACAGCTCAGTTCGGCACTGAACGTGCGTTACGACGACAACAGCCGGTTTGGCAGCAAGGTAACCTGGCGGTTCGCGCCGACGTATGCGATTGCGGCAACCGACACGCGCTTCACGGCCAGCACCGGTTCGGGCTTCAAGGCGCCCACGCTCGGTGAGCTCTACCAGAATTTCCCGCCGTACTTTTTTGCGAACCCCAATTTGAAACCGGAGACCAGCACCGGCTACGACTTCGGCATCGAGCAGGAGTTATTTGACCGGTCCGCGCAGCTCGGCGCCACCTGGTTCCGCAACGATATCCGCGATCTCATCACAACAGATGTGACTGGCTCGACATACGCCAACGTCGGCCGCGCACTCACCCGCGGCGTGGAGAGCTTCATCGCCTGGCAGCCCTTGCAAGCCTTGCATCTGCGGGCTGATTACACCTTCACGCAGGCCGATGATGAGGTACTGCACGAGGAGCTGCTGCGTCGTCCCAGGCATAAGGCAACGTTGAACGCCGCATGGCAGTTGAATGACAGCTTAGCGCTGGACACCACGGTGCTGTATGTGGGCAGCTGGATCGACGGTAATCGTGATTTCTCGATTCCGCGGCTGACGGCACCCGCCTATGCGACGGTGAACATGGCCGTAAATTACGCGCTGCGCCCGCGATTGACCCTGTTCGGTCGCATCGACAACCTGTTCGACCGCCACTATCAGGACCCGATCGGCTTCCTGCACCCGGCGTTCGGGTTATTCGTGGGTGTGCGTGGACAACTGCGACCTTAGAGTACACTCGCGGACTTCCGGGGCTGCGTTTGTAACGGGGGAGGCGCGATGCGAGTGCGATATTGGATGCTGCGTGGTCTGCAGTTCACGGCCGCCGCCAGTGTGGTGGCCTGCTTTCATCCGGTGCACGCGCAGCAGCAGGCGCCCCTGGGCATAGAGGCCGTCACGCTCAGCCAGCCGGCCTACGTCTTTGATACCGCGGAGCAGCATAAGGTGCGGGTCGTGGTCGTCGCGCACGGCCTTAGGCACCCGTTCGCCGTGGCACCGCTGCCTTCCGGGGATGCCCTGGTGTCGGAACGCGGCGCCGGCATTCGCCTGATCCATAATGCAGCGGCAGGAGTAGCGCAGCTTGATCCTGCGCCGCTTGAAGGACTGCCGCCGACCCCGGCTTTCCGCAATGCCGGCCTTCAGGATGTCGCCCTGCATCCGGACTTCGCCCATAACCATTTCGTGTACTTCACGTTCAACCTGGCCGGGAATCCGCCGGCGGCAGATGCCAAGCCACCGGTACGGCCGGAGAGCCGGATTGCACTGTTTCGTGGCGAACTGGACGGACATGCACTGACCCACGTTCAACAGCTGTTTGCAGGCGGCTCAGGCAGCACCAGTGGCTCGCGCCTGGCGTTTGACAGCCATGGCATGGTCTATATGACCACCGGCGGCCCATTCGATGATGCCGCGCAACGACTGGATACCGTGTACGGCAAGGTGCTGCGCCTGCGCGATGACGGCACCGTTCCGAAGGACAATCCCTTCGTGGCCAAGCCCGGCGCACGCGCCGAGATCTATTCGCTGGGACACCGCGACCACCTCGGTCTGACCGTCAGCCCGGGCGGAGTGGTGCTGAATGCCGAGGAGGGGCCCAACGGCGGCGACGAACTCAACGTGATCCTGGCCGGACACAATTATGGCTGGCCCAAGGTGAGCTTCGGGCGTGACTATGCGGGCCCGCGTATTTCCGAATCCCCGGTGGCGGAGGGCATCGACCAGCCCATCGTGGTGTGGCTGCCCTCCATCGCGCCGGGTGGACTGACCTTCTATACCGGTGACAAGTTTCCGGCCTGGGTCGGCAATGTCTTCGTGACCAGCGCCAGGCGCGGTGAAATTCCGCGCACCGGTGGACTGGAACGGGTGGTCTTCAATTCCAAGATGGAAGAGCTGCGCCGCGAGACGATGTTCACGGAGCTGCACCAGCGGTTCCGCGACGTGCGCCAGGGGCCCGATGGATTGCTGTATGCCGTGACCGATGAGGATGATGGTGCGCTGCTGCGCATCGAACCCGTCGCGGCCACCACGACCGTGGCCGAGGTCCAGGTTGCCGAACCGCAGATCCGACTGGCGCCCGCCGATATACAGGCGCTGGCCGCGCAGGCAGCGAGAAGTCCCGGTCGGCCGGGTCCGGCCTCACTGGCACTGAATGGCGACTCCACCAAGGCCGGCGTCTACACCGTGCAGGTCACCCTGCCGGCTCATACGATCGTGCCGCCGCATACCCATCGCGACAACCGCATGGTGTACGTGGTGTCCGGCACGTTGTACGTGGGCTACGGCGACAAGCGTGATGCAAGCGCGCTCAAGATGCTGCCGCCCGGCAGCTACTACACCGAGCCTGCTGCCACGCCGCACTACACGGAGACGCGTGATGAGCCCGTGGTCATTGTCATTTCGGGCGTGGGGCCCAGCGATACCCACCTGATTGGCGCGGCGCCGCCAGCGGGGAACCGATAGCCCGACAACGCGCACAGGGAGGTGACTCGTGAAATTCGCCGCACTGATCTGGGCCGGGATCCGCCGCAATCGCGGCCGTTCGAATCTGATCCTGTTGCAGGTGGTGATTGCCTTCACCCTATTCGGCGTGCTGCAGGGGTTGAACGGCGCCATCAATAAGGCCGTGGCCGCGACGCACGCGGACCGGCTGTACGTGGGCAGCCGCCAGCGCTTCGGTACCCCGCTGCCCATCGCCATCATGTCCACGGTGCAGAGCACTCCCGGCGTCATTGCCTCGGCAGCCCGGTTCCAGTTCGGCGCTGTGTGGCAGAAGCCGGACCAGCAGGTTCCCATCATGGCCAGCGACATCGATGACTTCCTGATGGTGTATCCGGAGCTGCAGGTTGCCCCGGCGGCGCGCCGTGCCATGAAGCAGCTGCAGGACGGAGTCATTGTCGGCGAGGCGACCATGACCAAGTACCACTGGAAGATCGGACAGCGCATCGTGGTGCAGTCCATTGTGAAAAAGGACGGTAGCCCCAACTGGACTTTCGACATCGTCGGGACCTACCTCAATGGCGATGACCCGGACTCATCCCAGTTGCTCATGGCGAACTACCACTACGTCAACGAGTCTCTGAACCCACCGCAGGCCAACACCATGGCCGTGGCCGCCCTACGCGTGGCTGATCCGTCGCGCGCGGCCACGGTGGAGACGGCCATCGACAAACACTTCCTCAATTCGCCGAACGAGACGCTTACCCAATCTGAACTGGAGCTCGCGCAGTCCCAGGTCGCCTCGATCGGGGACATCGACACCGTGGTGCATCGTGTCATCGCGGCGACCTTCTTCGTGCTGTTGTTCGCGACGGGTGCGTTGATGATGCAGTCGATTCGCGAGCGCACGCCGGAACTGGCGGTGCTGAAGACCTTCGGGTTCTCCGACCGGCTGGTCATGATGCTGATCCTCGCCGAGACGCTGGCGCTGTGTGTGTGCGGCGCCGCCGTGGGCCTCGGGCTCGCGTCGCGCATTCTGCCTTTGGCACGCAACTTGATCGGCCTCGGCACAATTCCGCTGGAGGTGGTCGTCACCGGGTTCGTATTTGCGATTGTGCTGGCGCTCGCAGCCGGTGCGATTCCCGCCTGGCGCGGGCTGCGCCTGCACGTCGTCGACGCGCTGGCCAATCGCTAAGGAGAGCATCCATGGGCGCATTTCGGCATTTGTTCGCACTGACCGCCACCGGATTGCGCAGCATTCCACAGCGGCTCGGCGCGGCCCTGGTCACCGTCATCAGCATCAGCACCGTGATCGGAGTGCTCGTCGCCATGCTGGCCCTCGGACAGGGACTGGAATCCTTCGCGCAGAAGGGCGTGAGCGATGAGGAGGTGATCGTCATTGCGAATGGCGCCACATCCGCCATGAACAGCTCCCTGACCGTCGCCGATGTTGCCAAGATCATCGAAAAGCCCGGCATCCGGCATGATGCCCAGGGCAGGCCCGAGGCCTCCGGCAGCGTCACGCAGATCGTCGATGGCGTGACCCGCAAGAACCAGCACGGCAGCATCGGACTGTTCGCGGCCAACCCGCCGTGGCGGGAGATCTGGCCGGAAGTGCGCCTGTTGTCGGGCCGGTTTTTTCAGCCCGGGCTGCACGAGTTACTGGTGAGTGATGTCATCCGCAAGCGTTTCAAGGATGTGGAGCTGGGTGATGAGGTGAAGGTCAACGGCAGCCCCTGGAAAATCGTCGGCGTGTTCGCCGGCAACGGCGGTTTCTTTGACGATGCGCTGGTCGGTGACGCCAATACATTGCTGAACGCACTGCCGCAGGCCAGCTACTCCTCGGTTGCAGCCATCCTCCAGACTCCTGCGGACTTCAGTGTCCTGAGCAAGGCGGTGAGCTCCGATCCCACGCTGAAGGCGAAGGTGCTGACGAGTTCTGAAGCCAATGAAGCCGTCATCAAAAGCCTGCGCAACGTGCTCGACTTCGTCAGCTACTTCATCGGCAGCCTGATGGGCCTGGGGGCCGTATGTGGTGCCCTGAGCAGCCTGTACGCGGCCGTTGCCGCGCGCAAGGTCGAGATCGCGACCTTGCGGGCCATTGGTTTCGGGGCCGGTCCGGTCGTCGGCTCGGTGCTGGCGGAGGGCCTGATCCTCGCTATCCCTCCAGCCCTGATCGGTGCCGCGGCGTCCTGGCTGCTGTTCAACGGCGATGTGGTGGACGCCGGCGGGCTGACCTTCCAGATGACTGTCACCCCGCACCTGCTGGTGGTCAGCATCTGTTGGGCGCTTGGCATCGCGATGATCGGCGGTTTTCTCCCCGCCATGCGGGCCGCCAGGATGCCGGTGGCCGTCGCGCTGCGCGGTACCTGAACCGCCGGCCCAAACAAAAGGCCGGTGTTCCTGCGAACACCGGCCGCGTGGGTCTCAAACGGATCAACGGGTCAGATTGCCTGATTGATGACCTTGGACTGAGTGAACTCCTCCAATCCTTCCTGACCCATCTCGGCGCCGAAGCCGGACTGCTTCGCACCGCCGAACGGCACATCGACCGGCAGGTCCAGGTGCTTGTTTACCCACACCGTGCCCGACTCGATGCGCAGGGCGGTCTCGTAGGCGCGCTTGTTGTTGGATGACCAGACGGTGCCCCCCAATCCATAGTCGCTGTTGTTGATGCGGGCAATCGCATCATCGAGGCTGCTATAGCGCAGCACCGGCAACACTGGCCCGAACTGTTCTTCCTGCACCAGGCGCGTGTTGTCCGGAATGTCGCGCACGATGGTCGGGCGCACGAAGTAGCCACGACCGGTGTGCGGCTTGCCGCCGGCGATGATCCTGCCGTTGGCGCGCGCATCCTCGATGTACTCGTTGACCTTCTTGAACTGCGTGGCGTTCTGCACCGGCCCGTATTGCGTGTTCGGGTCCATGCCATCGCCGACGACCGCCGCATCGGCGAGCTTCGCCAGCTCCGTGCACACGGCGTCATACATCGAATCCGGCACATAGGCGCGCTTGATCGCCAGGCACACCTGCCCACTGTTGACCATGGAGCCGGCAAACAGGCTGGCGGCGGCCTTTTTCGGGTCCAGGTCATCCAGCACCAGAGCCGCATCATTGCCGCCCAGTTCCAGGGTCAGCCGCTTGATGGTGCTGGCAACGCTGGCCATGACCTTCTTGCCGGTCGCCGTGGAGCCGGTGAAGGCAACCTTCGCGACATCGGGGTGCGAGGTGAGCGTATTGCCCAGGTCATTGACGTCGGTGATCACGTTGACGACACCGGCCGGGAAGATCTTGGCACACAGCTCGCCCAGGCGCAGCGTGGACAGCGGCGTGGTCGGCGCGGGCTTCACGACCACGGTGTTGCCGGCCAGCAGCGCCGGGGCCAGCTTGATCATCAGCAGGATGACCGGAAAATTCCACGGCGTGATGGCGGCGACGACCCCGAGCGGCACGTGATGCTGCACGATGCGGCTGCCTTCGCCTTCCTTCAGAACCTTGGGGGGCAGGTCCATGGCGGCGAAAGTGTGGATCATGTGAATCGCACCACCGATCTCATACTTGGCGCCGGCGAGGGGCTTGCCCTGTTCCTGGGTCAGCACCCGGGCAATGTCATCCATCGAGGCGCCGAGCGCGTCGGCGAGCTTCAACAGCAGGCGGCGACGCTCGGCAATCGGCGTGACGGACCAGGCCGGAAAGGCGGCCTTGGCGGCGGCGACGGCCTGGTTCAGTTGGGCCACGTCGGCGCGCGGGCAAACCGCGAGCAGTTCTTCGGTGGCGGGATTGGTGACGTCAAAGGTTGACGCGCCGGCAACGAGTCGGCCGTTGATCAAGAGGTTGAATTCGGAAGCCGGGTAGGTCTGCAGCTGGGCATTCATGGGCCGTCTCCTTGGGGCGAGCGAAATATCGGCGGAAAATATACCCCAAATTACAACTGAAAATTTGCAGTCCGGGAGTTTGCGGAGAGCCTGTACGGTAGCGCCAGAGCTATAAATCATCCGTTCCGTGTAACCATTTGATATTTAAAGTAATAATTAGGCAAGGAGGGCACTAACGTGGCGCATCTCACGTTGTTGGGGTTCCAAAGTCTTAACGGCTGTGCTCTCGGCTATTCTAAGGGTCGAATGAATGGCCTGATACCGAACGAGCGTCCCATGGCTGAACACCCGGTTACGCCGCGCGAGAAGGCGCTGAAGGTCAACCTGGATCCGGGTTGCTATGGCAGCTTTGCCGAAATCGGTGCCGGACAGGAGGTCGTGCGCTGGTTCTTCCGCGCGGGCGGTGCGGCTGGAACGATCTCCAAGAGCATTTCGGCCTACGACATGAAAGTGTCGGATGCCATTTATGGCCCCTGCGCCCGTTATGTGTGCCGAGAGCGCCTGCAGTCCATGCTGAACTACGAACAGCGGCTGAATATCGAGCGCCTGGTGGAGGGCCGCGGCACCACAACCGCCTTCTTCACCTTTGCGGATACCGTATCGGCACGCAGTTTCCGGGGCAACAATGAGTGCCATGGATGGCTCGGCATCAAGTTTCAGCCGCGGCCGATGGCCGACAGCAGCCAGATCATCATCCATGTGCGCATGCTGGACCTGGAGAACGCCCTGCAGCAGGAGGCCTTGGGGATCGTCGGCCTCAACCTGATCTATGGGGCGCAATATTTCGATCACGATCCGGATCGGCTGGTGGAGTCCTTGCTGGATGGCCTGTCCACGGACCGCATCGAGATCGATCTGATCGAATTCTCGGGCCCCGAATTTGCCCAGGTCGACAACCGGGTGATGAGCCTGCGTCTGGTGCAGCTGCATCTGACCGGCGCTGCCATGTTCTCCAGTGATGGCAAGGTGCTGCAGCCCTCGGAAGTGCTGCACAAGAAGCCGGTGCTGGTGGAGCGCGGCCGCTTCCGGCCGGTCACCTACGTCAACCTGGACCTGGCACGCTCGGCACTGCGCGCTTTCGAAGCCGAAGGCTCCGATGTGGCACCGGGCGAGACCGTCTCGCTCATGGAGATCACCATGAGCAGCCTCACCCACGATGGCACCGTTGACCTGCAGGATTTCATCAGTCGCGCCGATGTCCTGGCCGCGACCGGGCACACCGTGATGATCTCGGACTTTGCCGAGTACTACCGGCTGGCGGCATACCTGTTCCGTTACACCAATCGGCGCATCGGCCTGGCCATGGGCGCCATGAATCTCGAGGCAATATTCGACGAGTCGTACTACACCTGCCTGGATGGCGGCATCCTTGAAAGCTTCGGGCGGCTGTTCCGCAATAATCTGAAGCTGTACATCTACCCCTACATGGACCAGAAAACCGGCAAGCTGGTGACCGTGAATGACGTGGATGTGGGCGCTTCATTGCGGCAGTTGTACGGTTACCTGCTGTCGCGGCGCTGCATCGTGCAGCTGCAGGATGCGAATCGGACCTACCTGAGCATCTATTCCCCCGATGTCCTGAGCAAGATCAACTCCGGGAACACCGAGTGGGAAAGCATGGTGCCCCCCGAAGTCGCCCACGCCATCAAGTCGCGTGGCCTGTTCGGCTATCAATAGCGAACTGGCATGGCCTGCGGTATAACGGCCGCAGTCACGTTCGGGGGCGTTGATGAAGCTACTGCATACCATGGTGCGCGTGGGCGACCTGCCCAGGGCCATCGATTTCTACACCAACATACTGGGCATGTCCGTGCTGCGAACGGTGGATGTGCCGGCCCACAACTACCAGCTGGCCTTCGTCGGCTACGGCGCGGGCAATGCGGATGGCTCCGCCGAAATCGAGCTGACCTACAATTACGGGGTCGCGGCCTATGAGCAGGGCACGGCCTTCGGTCATTTTGCGATCGGCGTGAACAATGTCGCCGCCACCTGTGAGCGCATCCGCGCTGCCGGCGGTACGGTCACGCGCGAGCCCGGTCCGGTAAAGGGCGGCACGACCGTCATCGCCTTTGTCCAGGATCCGGACGGTTACAAAATCGAGCTCATCGAACGACCGTCGCTGGACTGATGCTCAAGAAGTACAGGCCGGTGCTGCTGCTCGCCGCGAGCGTCGCGATCTGCCCGGCAACGGCATCGCCCACCACCGATCATTACCACAGTTTCAACGCCGCCGTGTACGTGCGCGCGTATGAAGTGGACCGCATGAAGGATGATCAGTGGCTGCGGCAGTCCTGGGATGTCGTGTCGCGGGCGGTCAAGGTCAACAAGGTGTACCTGGAGACCCATCGCGACAAGCTGCTCGTGGATGGGGCGACCCTCGAGAAGGCCAAGGCCTTTTTTGCGGCCCGCGGGGTGCAGACCTTCGGCGGCATCACCTGGACCCGCAACGAGAGCAACCGCTTCGAGACCTTCTGCTACGCCAACGCCGCCGATCGGGCCTGGGTGAAGCATGTCGCCGAGGAAACCGCCCGGCATTTCGATGACATCATCCTGGATGATTTCTTCTTCACCAGCTGCAAGTCAGATGAGGAAATCCGCGCTCGCGGCAATCGCACCTGGACCCAGTACCGGCTCGAGCGCATGCGCGAGGTGGCACGTGACCTGGTCGTGGGGGCGGCCCGCAAGATCAACCCGAAGGTGCGGGTCGTCATCAAGTTCCCGAACTGGTATGAGCACTTCCAGGACATGGGCTTCGATCTGGACCAGGAACCGTACATCTACGACGGCGTCTATACCGGCACCGAGACCCGCGATCCGGTATTGAGCGCCCAGCATCTGCAGGCCTACAACGGCTACGCCATTTTCCGCTATTTCGACAATCTGCGACCGGGCTTCAACCACGGCGGCTGGGTGGATCCACCGGGTGTGCGCAGCCTGGACAACTATGCCGAACAACTGTGGGTGACGCTGTTCGCCAAGGCGCCTGAAATCACGCTGTTCGACTACCGCCAGCTGCTCGGCGCCTTCAGTCCCACGCTGCGCGGCGCCTGGCAGGGCGCGGAAGAGAGCAGTTTCAACTACGATGCGATGTTGCGCGGCTATTACCAGGCGGCAGGGCCCGGCACCGCGGCGCCGACCTACGCGGTGCCGGCCGGCGTCGCGCTGCAGCATGTCGATGCGCTGATCGGTCAGCTCGGGCGGCCCCGCGGGGTCGCGGTCTATCGCCCCTTCGGTTCGCTGGGAGAGGATTTTCTGCCGAGCTTCCTGGGAATGATCGGGATTCCGATCGACTTGCAGCCGCGATTTCCGTCCGCCGCGCACACCATCGTTCTGACCGAGGATGCGGTGGCTGACCCGAAGATCGTCGATCTCATCGAGGCGCATGTGCGCACAGGCGGTAACGTCGTCATCACTTCTGGACTGCTGGGTAAACTGCAGTCGCGCGGCATCGACCGCATCGCGAATCTGTATCTGACCGGACCGGACGCGTTGGTGAAGACCTTTCGCAGCGGACGCAACACGATCGACATCGGCGAGCCCATGCTCATCCCTCAGGTTCACTTCATCACCAACGACACCTGGGAGCTGGCCGCCTCGGTCGCGGGCGACAATGGCTTTCCGATGCTAACGGACTCACCGTATGGCACGGGCCACCTGTTCGTGATGACGATACCGAACAATGCCGCCGACCTGTACCGGCTGCCGGCCGCGATTCTCGACAGCTATCGGCGTATCGCCGGTGCGGACCTCGGCGTGCGCCTGGCAGACGGGCCATCCAAGGTCGCGCTCTACGAATACGACAATGGTACGTTCGTGGTGGAGTCCTTCAATGACGCTGCCGTAACGGTGCAGGTGTCGGTAGCGGCAGCAGTGACGACACTGCGCGATCTGCAATCCGGCGTGCTGTCGCAAAAGCCGCCGGCGGCAGCCGCCTTCACGGTGAGGATTCCGGCACACTCCTACGAAGCGTTCGCAGCGCTGGCAGACCATTGAGCATGAACAGCACGTCAAGTCTCGCCCAGGCGCGCCAGATGCATGGTCGGCTGCTCAGCTGGCTGATCGATGATGCCTACCCGGTGTGGGCCACGAGCGGCTTCGATGCGGTCCAGCGCGCATTCAATGAACGGCTCGTCCCGCAAGGCGCGGTCCCGAACGAGGCGCGGCGGGCCCGGGTGCAGGCCCGGCAGGTCTACGCCTATTCGCGTGCGGGGAGCCTGGGATGGCGCGGTGAGGCGCGGCCACTGGTCGAGGCGGGCCTGGATTTCTTCATCCGCCACTACCTGCGTGCGGACGGGATGTTCCATACCCTGGTCGAGCATGACGGCGTACTCAAGGATGATCGCGTGGTGCTCTACGATCAGGCGTTCGCGCTGCTCGCCCTGGCCAGCTGCCAGGAGGTCCTGGGAGCGGCGCCGTATGTCATCCGCCACGGCGAGCGGCTGCGCAACGCACTGCTGGAGCGAATGCATCGTTGCGGCGGGGGCTTTGACTCCGAACTGTCCGCGCGAGTCCCGTTGCTGTCGAATCCGCACATGCATCTGTTTGAAGCCGCGCTCGCCTGGCAGGCGGTTTCGGCGGATCCCGCCTGGGGTGCGCTGGCCGATGAGGTGTGCGGCATCGCGCTTAAGCACTTCATCGAGCCGCGCACCGGCAGCCTCGCCGAGGTTTTCGATGAGCACTGGCAGGTCATGCCCGAGGCCGCGCCGGGTCAGGCCATCGAACCCGGGCATCAGTTCGAATGGGCGTGGCTGCTGCTGTGCAAGGACTCAAGCCCCGGCGCAACCACACGCAGGGTCGCGGAGCGATTGTTTGAAATTGGCGAAAACCATGGCGTGAAAGGTGGCATTGCCATCAACACCCTCAATGCGGATTTGCGCATCAAGGACCCGGCAGCGCGACTGTGGCCGCAGACCGAGCGATTGAAGGCGGCCTCGCGACTCGGAGCGCTCACCGGTGAAGAGCACTACTGGCGCAGCGCGCTCGGCGCGGCACAGGGGCTGTGGCGGTTCCTCGACCACGGCACGCGTGGCCTGTGGCATGACAAGATCGACCGTGACGGCCGGTTCGTTGCCGAGCCGGCGCCGGCGAGCAGTTTCTATCACATCATCTGTGCCATCGCGGAATTCGGCGAAGCGCTGCAGCGCTCAGCCTAGGATTCACCGCGCAGGGTTGCCCTGCGCGGCGAATCAGCCGATCTACGGCTTGCCGACTTCGACCGCCGTTGCCTTGAAGGGCTTCGGCTCAGGAACGGGGGCGGATGAGCCGGGCCGGCGCATCATCCCTGACAGCTGACCCTCGCAGACATAGGCCGTCTTGGCGACCACCGTCACCGCGACCGGGCCGTCCGGATAGCCCTGTTTGATCAGCTCGACCTTGCCGTTGTTGCCATCGAAGGTGACCTTCTCGAGCTTGCCACCGTCGCCGCCTTCGACAATCAGCACCGCCGACTTGCCGAAGGTGCGCATGCCATCCGGGCGCGCGATCGGGCGATCCAGCTTGATTTCGACCGGTGTTCCGGCGGCCCCATCCTTGCCGATATCGACGCTGAACAGCTTGCTGGCGGCCAGTTCGTTGATGATCACGCGCTTGCCGAGCACCGAGATCCCATCCACCGCGCCGCCTTTCTTGCCCAGCGAGCCATCGGCACCGACCCACACTTCCAGCTCCTTGGCGCCCTTCTTCAACACCTCGACCTGCATGTTGTTGGTGTCGGTCGCGAAGGTCGTGCCATCGGCGGTGGTGGCGATGTCATTGCACAGCGCGCCGGCAGTCACGAACGCATAGTGACCCTTGCGGGCACCCGTTTTCAGATCGAAGGCGTACAGGGTTGCGGGTGGACCACCCGGCGGTCCCAGCAGGTTCGAGCAGGCCCAGAGCGTTCCGCTCTTGCTGTCCGCGTAGACCCCGAAGGTGCTCTGCACCCCGTCGGTACCCGGCTGCACGAAGGGTTCGGCCTTGTCCGACCCCGGAGCCGCCCGATAGATCATCTTGTTGCCGATGCTGCCGAAGAACACCGATCCATCCGCGGCGGAGGTCATGCTTTCGGGGAATACCTTTTCGCCATCGACAGTGATGGTCTGCGGCAGGGCCGCATGCACCAGGGTCGCCACGGTGGCTGCCGCCAGCCCGGCGGCCAGTGCGCCAGCTTTCATGTTTGCTTTGCTCATAAATTGAAGTCCTCTAAATGACAGTCAGGCAGTTCACGGCTTGTAGGCGATGCGATAGACAAGATTCGCGCCGTCGTCGCTCAGCAGCATCGAGCCATCGCGGTTGACCAGCAGCGCGACCGGGCGACCCCAGGCATCACCGTCATCCACGATGAAGCCGACCAGGAAATCGTCGTATTCACCGGTGGGCGCACCGTTCTTCATGCGAACCCGCACGACCTTGTGACCCGTGCGGAAGGCGCGGTTCCAGGAACCATGCAGCACGGCGAAGCCATCACCCACGTACTCCTTCGGGAAGGCCGAGGCACCGGCCGTGGCGGTATAGAACTCGAGGTTCAGTGCCGCCGAGTGAGCCTGGTAGGGCACTTCCGGAGAGGTGACCTTGCCGGCCAGATCCGGTCGCTCACCGGCATGGCGCGGATCTTCATGGTTGCCCATGTAGTACCAGGGCCAGCCGTACCAGGCGCCTGGCTTTACGCGCGTGGAATAGTCGGGTACCAGATCGTCGCCGAGCATGTCGCGCTCGTTGGTCGTGCACCACAGCGCGCCGGTCACCGGCTCCACGGTCAGACTCACGCAATTGCGGATGCCGCTGGCGTAGACCTTGCCGGGCTGGTTCGAACCCACCTCATAAACGAGTACGTTGGCGCGGTTTTCCTCGTTGCCCCAGGCGGCACCGAAGCCGTGCACGGCTTCCCATGCCTGCGCTTCAGCGACGGTCTTCTTCGGCATGTCTTCCGCGATGTTGGACTGGGAGCCCACCGACACGTACATCTTCTTCTTGTCCGGCGAGAACACCACATCGCGCGAGAAGTGGCCGCCGCCCGCGACGGGCGAGAGCTGCGGCACGACAATCTGCGGAACACCGGTGGCCTTGGTATCCCCCGGCTTGTACGCATAGCGCACCAGGCGGTTGGTCTCGGCCACGTACAGCCATTGCGGATGCTCGGCATTCGGATAGAAGGCCATGCCGTGCGGCAGTACCAGGCCCTGCGCGTAAGTGGTGATCTGCTCCGCGCGGGTGCCATCCGCCGACGGACGCATTACCACGATCTTGTTGGCCTGCGTTTCGGACAGGAGGATGTCCCCGTTCGGTGCCAGCAGCATCTTGCGGGCCCTTGTCGTATCGGTAGCGAATACCGAGATCGTGAAGCCCGGCGGTAGTTTCACGTTGGCATTGGCCGGCTTGGGGACCAAGCGCGGAAATTTGGCGCTGGACGGGGTGTCGTACGGCGGCGGCAGTTTCGCCAGATCAATGCGATGCGCGCGGCCGGGCGCGTCGTTCTTCCAGTCATCACTCCCCTTGATGGGTTTGCCCGTGCTCGGGGCTGCCGCGGGTGGGCCACCGAAGGGACCACGGCCCGTCGCGACTGCATCTTTGAACGTGCCTTGCTTGACGGCCTGGAAGTAGGCGATCAGGTTGCTGCGATCCGTGTCGTTGGCGACCGGGATCACCATGGCTGACCCGGGCACGACCGTCGTCGGCGCCGTCAGGAAGCGATTGAGCGTGGCGGCGTCCCAGGTCAGGCCGGAACTCTTCATGGCAGCGGTATAGCCGAAGTTCGTGCTGGCGGAATGACGCCCGAACACGCCGTTCAGACTGGGCCCCTGTGCCCCGCCGTTATCACCCGCCTCAGCGCTGTGGCAGAGCGCGCACTGGGCGCGGAAGACGGCCTTGCCGGCGCTCGCATCAGCACCAAACACCGGTGCGGCGCACACCAGTGCGGCCAGCAGACCGGCCGTAGTTATGGATCGCATGTTGTCTCCCTGGCGGACCGTATGTGGGCGTTGCAGACCTTTGCAGGTCGATTGATTTAAGTTATGGCGCGATTCTAGCCCGGCGACCTCAGGCACGGTATATCCTGAAGAATATAACGCAATTCGGGGTAGGGCTAGGACATCTCGGGAACATCAGTTCCTGCGCTCCGGTCCGGACCATCGTTGGGCAGTTGCCAGAAGATCCACGCCGACGCGGTCGTCATGAGACCCACGCACAGGAAGGTCGCGTGAAAGACCTTCAACTCACGTTCGTGCCCGAAAGAGTCTGCGAATGCCGCCAGCAGGCCGGCCGCGGCTGCGACGGCCAGGCTCATGGCCAGCATCTGCACCATGGACAGCATGCTGTTGCCGCTGCTGGCCTCCGGAGCGGCCAGATCCTTGAGTGTCAGCGTATTCATGGCCGTGAACTGCAGTGAGTTGACGATGCCCAGCACTGACAGCAGCACCAGCATGATCCACAACGCGCTGGTGTGGTCGAGCAGGGCGAAACTCGCCATCGCTGCGCCCACCAGCACGGTATTGCCGACCAGTACGGTGCGGTAGCCAAAACGATGCACGAGGCTCGTGACACTGCGCTTGGTCAGCATCGCCGCCAGCGAGGTGGGCAGCAGCATCAGGCCGGCATGGAAGGGGGCAAACCCCAGCTCCACCTGCAGGAACAACGGGATCAGGTAGGGCATGCTGCCGTTGCCCAGGCGTGCGAACAGATTGCCGATCAGTCCGATGCTGAAGGTTGGAATGCGAAACAGCGCGGGTGCAAACAGGGGATGGGCCTGCTGGGTGGCGCGCAGCCAGTAGCCAACCAGGCTCGCGAGCCCGAACACCAGCAGCAACAGGACCGTCGCATGATGCAGCGATAGATCCGACAGCCCAGCGAGGGCGACGGACACTGCGATCATGCCCACTGCCAGCAGCGCGTAGCCCGCGAAATCAAACGGCGGTACGGACTTCGCACGCCCCAGGCGCATATGGCGCACCGTGAAAAATCCGCCGAGGATGCCGATCGGCACGTTGATCAGAAAGATCCAGTGCCAGTTGGCCACCTCGACCAGCCAGCCGCCAAGCGTCGGACCAATGAGTGGTCCCACCAGTCCGGGGATGGCCACAAAACTCATCGCCGGCAGCAGGCGCTCGCGCGGAAAGCTCTGCAGCAATGCCAGGCGGCCGATGGGCAGCAGCATGGCGCCGCCGGCACCCTGCACCACCCGGGCCGCCGTCAGCTCGACCAGGGTGTGCGAGGCGGCGCACAGAATCGAGCCGCCGGTGAATACGACGATGGCGGCCAGGAAGGCGCGCCGGATGCCGAAGCGGTCCGCGATCCAACCGGAGGCGGGGATCAGCATGGCCATGGTCAAGGAGTAGGCGATGACCACCGACTGCATGCGCAGCGCAGCTTCTCCGAGACTGCGCGCCATCGCCGGCAATGCCGTATTGACGATCGTGGAATCCAGCGTCTGCATGAAGAAGCTGGCGGATACCAGCCACAGCAGCGGCTGAAGGGAGTGCTGTGGGTCGGTGCCGCCCTTGGCTGCAGACTTGGTCAATGAATGAAATTAAGGCTGTCGGGACCGCAGCGTATCAGCCGCCGGAGCGTTTGGCCTCATGTCCGAGTCTGATCAGTTCCTGCACCAGCCGGTCGCGGTGATCACCTTGGATTTCAATGTTGCCGTCCTTGACGGCGCCGCCGGCACCGCACAACTTTTTCAGCCGGGTCGCGAGGGATTCGAGATCCGGTGCGGACAGCGGCAGGCCGGTGACGACGGAGACTGCCTTGCCGCCGCGGCCGGAGGTCTGGCGTCCGACACGCACGCGGGCCGCGCCGGCAGCGCCAGCCGGAACCGGCCGGTTCGGCGCCAGTGCCTTGAGGCGCCTGGCCGGGTCGCTCTTCATGACCACGCCACGGAAGGTATGGGTTGCTTTCGTCACGCCGCAAGCGTGCACTCAAGTGCCATGCGGCGACAAGCGCCGCAGCGCCGGTGGCCACTTAAGGTAGAAGGCGTACTGGCTGCGGCAGTCGTGCAGGAATAGCGCCACGCCGTAACCGGCCGATTTCAATACGCGCCGGTGCGTTGCGAACACCACCAGCGCGGCGGCACCGAGCAGGCACTGTTCCCAGGCGCAGGTGAGCAGTTTCGCGATGCCGTGCTTGCCGCCCCGCATCTGCAACAGCAGCTGGGACTGGAACGCAACGTGCGCCAGTTCATCGGCCGCGATTGCCCGACACAGGATCTGCAACCGGCGGCAGTCTGTTACCCCCTCCAGTGCGCGGTAATAGACGATGCCGATGATTTCCGCGGAGACGAGGATCCGCAGCCGTGCCGCGAGGCCGCCGAGATCCCGCAGGGCGCGGAATGCGCGATCGGTGAACGCGCGCTCACGCCGCGCAATGTCATGATCGTGCATGAACGCGCCCAGCAGGTTCGCGTGCCGCTGCTGCTCGGCGATCAACAGATTGAAGATTTCGATGAAGGCGTGATCGTCGCGCGCACCACAATGACGGCGCACGGCCTGGCTCAGCCGTACACCCTGTGAGCTCTCACCGAGCTGGAATAGGGCGATGGATTGCGCGATCAGACGACGTTCACGACTGCTCAGCGTGTCATCGAGCGTCGCGGGAACCAGCCGGGGGTGTGCTGCCTGACCGCGGAAGTGCGCGACCCAGACGGGAAGATCCTGAAGCATGGAATTCACCTGCGGATTTGGCGGATGATTCCAGCCTACACGGGGTATTCGGCCATCCCGGTGGGGCAATTCGGGCAGATTGTGGCAGGATGTACCGGTGTCCGGATTGAACAAAATCACCGTGCCGCTGGCGGGGCTGGCCGCGTGTCTGCTGATGAGCGCGGCGGGCGCGGCGCCGCAGCCACCCGACGCCCAATCCGCCGCCGATGCGCACTTTGCGGCACTGGAGCACAGCTACGTCGTTTACAGCATGAGCCATTTCCCGGTGATGGCGACCTATCTGGGCGGCTCGGCATTCGATCCCAGCCTGGTCGATGTCGACGGCACGCTGCGCGACTATTCCCCGGCGGCGATCGTGGCCGAGGACCAACATCTGCGTGAGCTGCGTACACAGTTTGCGCAAAGCGAGCCGCGCCGGCTATCGGCGCGACGGCGCATCGACCGTCTAGTCGCGCTCGCGCAGATCGAATTCCTCCTGCATCAGCACGAGGTGCTGCGTCATCAGCAAAATTCGGTCGACTCGTACGTGGATGAGCCACTGCGTGGCGTCGACTGGCAGATCCAGGGCATGAAGCCCACCGGCGCGGCGACCAACGGCACGCAGGCGCAGTGGCAGCATGTGCTCGTCCGCGTCCGCGCCATTCCGGCGTACCTTGCGATCGCGCGCGGGCAGCTGGCCACCGGCGTGCGCGTTGGCCATCCGCCGGACTGGCGCATGCTCAGGGACTTCGGCTTGAACAGTACCGCGGCGGATGCGGAGTATTTCGCGAAGACCCTGCCTGCGATCGCAACTCAGATGATGACCAGCCCGGACAAGGAGTCGCTGGAACACCAGTTGCAGCAGGCCGGCAAGGATGCGGCAGCGGCTTACCAGCAGTTTCACGACTTCATCGCCACCACGTTTTTCGTGGACCCCATGGGCAAGGATGTGAAGGCGCTGAAGCCACAGTTCAGGGCCGATCGCTTTGCCGTGGGCGCTGCCGAATACGACTGGGCGCTGCACAACAACCTGCACCTGGAGACCACGGCCGCCGCGCTTTACCCGAAGTCCTGGCCCATCGTGCAGGCCACGCGCGCGCAGATGATCACGCTCGCGCGCAGCATCGCGCAGGCCCATCACTGGGCAATACCGGCAGGCACGGCCGATGCCATGGTACAGATGGTGTTCGCGCATCTTGGCGAGGATGCTCCGGCCAATGATGCCGCGATGTTGGAGTCGTATCGCAGGACCGGTCAGCAGCTGGTGGACTATGCCCGCCGCACGCACCTGTTTGATGTGCCCGCGAATTACCGCCTGGACGTGACCGTCACACCGCCCCCACTGCGCTCGGCCATCGAAAGCGCCGCCTACTATCCGGCGCCGATTTTCACACCCGATGGCGTGGGCCGCTTTTACGTGACGCCAACAGGGGATGATCCGGACCTGCTGCGGCAGCTGCATAACCTGGATGTGCAGCCGGACCTGGCCGCGCACGAAGGCTTCCCCGGTCACGACTGGGATTACAAGATCATGACCCAGTATCGCGCGAACATCTCTGCCGTGCGCTGGCTCACTCCCGGTGCGGTCGAGGACTCCTCGTCGATGTGGGAGGACTCGGTGTCGAGCGAAGGCTGGGCGCTGTATGCGGAAGGGCTGATGGCCGAGCCGCAGCCCGGCGCGCCGCACGGGTTCTACTCGCCCGAGCAGCATCTGTATCAGATGCAGGGTGAGCTGTACCGCGATCTGCGTGTGCGCATCGACACGGGCATCCACACCGGGCGGATGTCGTTCGAAGATGCCGTGACCCTGTACTCCGAGATCGTCGATTTCATCCCGGGTTCATGCCACGATCCGCAGGCGCTGGCCGATGGCGCGAAGCGCGCAAGCTGCGAGAGTGCGCGCAGCGAAATCGCCCGCTACGCGCGCTGGCCGACGCAGGCGATCACCTACCGGATCGGCAAGGATCAGATCCTGGCGTTGCGCCACCGGGCGCAACGACTGTTCGGGCCGGACTTCTCCGAACAGCGCTTTCACCTGGAATTCATTAAGCAGGGCACCATCCCCACCGGCTACTTTGCCGAGGACCTGCTGCGCGACCTGAGTCGCCCGGCGCCCTAGCTAGACCGGCCGCAGCACCTGCGTCAGCCACTGGCTGATGGCGACGACTTCCTCGGCGCACAGGGTGTGCTCCATGGCGTACTCCAGCAGCCGTGGGGTGTAGCCCTGAGCCTGCAATGCCGCAAAGGATTTGCGCGCCAGCTCCAGCGGCACCACGGGGTCCTGGCGCCCGTGACACATCAGGATGGGTATGGCGCGATTGGCCGGAACGGCTTCCTCGGCCAGGGTCGCTGCCAGCGGCAGGTAGGTGGAAAGCGCCAGGATTCCCGCGAGCGGTTGCGCATAGCGCAGCCCGGCCTGCAGGGCGATGGCGCCGCCTTGTGAGAACCCGGCCACCACGATACGGGCGATGCTGATGCCGGCAGCGTGCTCGGCATCGATCAGGCCATGGACTGCGGCAGCGGATGCGCGGATACCGGCCGCATCCTCACGGTCTTTGATACCGAAGTTGTAGATGTCGTACCAGGCCGGCATCGCCATGCCATTGTTGACCGTCACCGGGCGTACCGGAGCGTTCGGGAAAACGAAGCGCGGGGCGATATTCTCGGGCAGCCGCAACTCGGGTACGAGCGGCACAAAGTCGGTTCCGTCCGCGCCCAGGCCGTGCATCCAGATGACGCTGGTGGTGGGCGGAGTGCCCGGGGTCATGACAATTGCCTCGTTGGAGCGGTGGGTCGTGTATTTCATGCTGGTTTCCATGGCAGGGGCCTACGATAGCGCAGGCGCGGCCTGTTACGATGCACGCATGTCCAAGGCGCCCCTTGATTACCAGAGTGCCGGGGTCGACTACCATCGCATCGACGCCCTGAAGATCCGTGCCCAGCAGGCTGCTCGCGGCACCGCCCGGCATCTGGCGAGCCACGGCGCGCGTGAAATCGAAAGCTCGCGTGGCGAATCGGCGTACGTCGTGGAAAGCCATGGCGTACTGCTGGCCTCCATTGTCGAGTGCCTGGGCACCAAGTCGCTGGTCGCGGATGCCATGCGCGCCATCAGTGGCCGCAGCCACTACGACACCATCGCGCAGGACACCATCGCCATGGCGGTCAATGATCTGGTGAGCGTCGGCGCCGCGCCCATGTCCGTCCACGCCTACTGGGCGGCGGGCGGCAGCGACTGGTTCTCCGATGTGCCGCGCATGGAAGATCTGGTGCGCGGCTGGCAGGCCGCCTGCGACGTGTGCGAAGTGTCCTGGGGCGGTGGTGAGACGCCGGCCCTGGCGGGCGTCGTGGCCCCCGGCAGCATTGACCTCGCCGCCGCCTGCATGGGCATTGTGCCCTCACGCGCGCACCTCACGCTGGGCGATGGTCTGCGCGCGGGCGATGTGATCGTGCTGCTCGCCGCCAGCGGTATCCACGCCAACGGCGTGAGTCTGGCGCGCAGGCTTGCCGAAGATCTGCCGCAGGGCTTTGCCACGCACCTGGGCAGCGGCCGCCTGTTCGGCGAGGCGGTTCTGGATCCGACGGTCCTGTACCCGCCGGGGCTCAAGGCCTTGCGGACGGCGGGGGTTCTGCCCCATTACTGCGTCAACATTACCGGTCACGGCTGGCGCAAATTGATGCGGCATGCGGCGGCCTTCACCTATCGCATGCACGCGATTCCCGCGGTACCCGAAGTGCTGAGCTTCATGCAGCACGAAGGTCGCATGGATGCGCGCGAGGCCTACGGCAGTCTCAACATGGGTGCCGGATTTGCGCTGTTCGTCGCGCCGTCCGATGTGGCCGCGACGCTTGCGGCGGTGCGCACGGCAGGCGTTGAGGCCTGGGCCTGCGGCAAAGTCGAACCCGGCCCGCGTCGGGTCATCATCGAGCCGTTGCGCCTGGAGTTTGCGGCCGACGAACTGACTCTGCGCGGTTAGATGTACGCGCTGGCCCGACCGCTGCTGTTCGCACTGAATGCGGAGGCTGCGCATCGGCTGACGCTGGTCGGCCTGCGTGTCGGGCATCGTGTGGGACTGTTGGGGCTGCTCGCCGCAGCACAGCCCGCGGAACCGGTGGAACTGATGGGGCTCACCTTCGCAAATCGCATCGGACTGGCCGCGGGGTTCGACAAGAATGCTGCGTGCGTCGATGCAATGGGCGCACTCGGATTCGGTTTCGTCGAAGTCGGCACCCTGACACCGAAAGGGCAGGCAGGAAATCCGAAACCGCGCGTGTTTCGATTGCCGAAGGCACGCGCCGTCATCAATCGCATGGGTTTTCCGAATGACGGCGTAGCCGCCGCCATTGGCCACCTGCGCAAGCGCCGCTACACCGGCGTGTGTGGCGTGAACATCGGCAAGAACGCAGCGACGCCGCTCGAACAGGCCACGTCAGACTATGTCAGCGCGCTCCAGGCGGTCTACGAGTACGCCGACTACGTCACGATCAACATCAGCAGCCCCAACACGCAGGGGCTACGCCAGCTTCAGGAGGGCGAGCAACTGCGGCCGCTGCTGCAGGCGCTGCTGGCGACGCGCGCGCAATTGGCGGAGCGCATCGGCTGGCAGGTGCCGCTGGTGGTGAAGCTGTCACCGGACCTGTCGAGCAATGAGCTGGCGGGCACCGCACAGGTGATCCACGAACTTGGACTGGATGGCGTGATCGCGACCAATACGACCCTGGATCGTGCGGCCGTGACCGGCGTGCGGCACGCGCACCGTGCGGGCGGGTTGAGCGGTGAGCCGCTGCGGGAGCGCTCGCTGGCCGTGGTGCGTCAGCTGCGCGCCCTCCTGGGTCCGGACATGCCCCTGATCGGCGTGGGCGGTATCAGCAGCGCCGCGGATGCCGCCGCCATGCTTGCCGCTGGCGCCGATCTGATCCAGGTCTATACCGGACTCATCTATCGCGGTCCGGGGCTGGTGCGCGAACTCGTTGCGGCCGAGCGTGTGGCCCGCCCGAAGAACCGGCCGAAAGAGCGCCACAAAGCGCCATAAAGCTTCGCCTGTTGCGCATATTTGCCGCATTTCGGCGGCCACTTGCGGGTGTGAACTGTACCGGTAGCGGAGGCAGCGTGCCGCCGCCACCAACAAGAGGTACAGGTCATGAATGCGAATGCGCGCAAGGTGCACGGGATCGTGGTGGGTTTCGGCATGGCATGCGCCGTGGCGGCAGCGCTGCCTTGCGTTGCCGGGGACAAGCAGGAAAGCAAGCGGGCGCCGGCCGAGGAGAACATCGGGCTGGTCAGCGGCCTGGCGATCGGCGCAGTGGCCGGGGGCCCGATCGGCGCGGTGGCCGGGGCGATCACCGGGGCGCTGCTGGGCGAGCACTATCACAAGCAGAAGCTCGCCAACCACGAGCTGGCGGCGGATCTTTCCGGCAGCAATGCCGAGAAGGCGATGCTGACGCAGACCGTGATGCAGATGGGCGGCTCGCTCGATCATGCCCGCGAGCTGACAGTCAACATTTCCTTCAAGACCGGCGATGCGAATCTGACGCCGGATGACATCGACCAGCTGACGACGCTGGGGCAGCTGGCGAGCGGCATGGACGGCGTGAAGATCCAGGTCAGTGGTCACGCCGATCCGCGTGGTTCGCAGCAGTACAACGCCATGCTGTCCAAGGAGCGCGCCGAGTCGGTGGCTGCGGTGCTGACGAATGCCGGATTGAGTGAGGACCGCGTCGTGATCGAGGCGCTCGGGGCGGACAGCGCCAGCGCGAACGGCGACCTGGACGAGTATGCGTTCCAACGCCGCGTCAGCGTGAAACTGATCGGCACGGGGCCCGCTGCAACCACCGTCGCGCAGGCCGATTGAGGTACGTGAGGAGCCGTTGGGAGTGCCGTGCGGCGCGTCAGCGTCGCACGGCACATGTCGTTCCGATCCCGCAGCTACAAGGATTTGATCACCGAACGCAGGGTCTCGAAGATCTGGTCGACGTGCTTGGATTCGATGATCAGCGGCGGCGAGAGCGCCAGAATGTCCGCCGTCTGACGTACCAGCAGGCCGCGCTCAAAGCACTTCAGATACACATCGGACGCGCGCGCGCCCGGCTTGCCGGCGATGGGATCGAACTCCAGTCCCAGGATCAGCCCGTAATTGCGCACATCGATCACATGCGGCAGACCGCGCAGAGAGTGCGAAGCATCTTCCCATTCCTTCGCAACGCTTTTGGCGCGGGTAAGCAAGTTCTCGCGCGCGTAGATGTCGAGGGTCGCCAGGCCCGCCGCGCACGCGGTCGGATGCCCTGAATAGGTGTAACCGTGGAATATCTCGATGCCATCGGGTCCCTTCATGAAGGCCTCGTAGATGGCCTTGCTGACGATGGCGGCGCCCATGGGTACGCAGCCATTCGTGAGACCCTTGGCACAGGTGATGATGTCCGGAGTAACCCCGAACTCCTGCGCGGCGAAGGCTGATCCGGTGCGACCGAAACCGGTGATGACCTCGTCGAATATGAGCAGTATGCCGTGCTTGGTGCAGATGTCGCGCAGGCGCTGCAGGTAGCCCACGGGCGGCAGCAACACCCCGGTTGAACCGGCAATGGGTTCGACAATCACGGCAGCGATGGTCGAGGCGTCCTGCAGTGCGATGATCTTCTCGAGCTCGTTGGCGAGCTCGACGCCGTGCTGGGGCAGGCCGCGCGCGAAGGCATTGCGCGCCAGGTCGTGAGTGTGGGGCAGGTGATCCACATTCGGCAGCAGAGTGCCGGACCACATCTTGCGATTGGCCGCGATGCCGCCCACCGTGATGCCCGCAAAGCTCACACCGTTGTATCCGCGCACGCGGCCCACGATACGGATGCGCCGCGCTTCGCCGCGCACTGCGTGGTAACCGATCGCGATCTTCAGCGCCGTATCGACGGCCTCGGAGCCGGAGTTGCCGAAGAACACATGATCCAGTCCCTCCGGCGCGAGTGCAGCAACCTTGTTCGCCAGTTCGTAGGCGCCCGGATGTCCCATGTTGAACGGCGGGCAGTAGTCCATGGTCTCAAGCTGCCGGGAGACCGCTTCGGTGATTTCGCGGCGGCCGTGGCCGGCATTGACGCACCACAGCCCGGCCACCGCATCGAGGATCTGCCGCCCATCACCGGTCCAGTAATGCATGCCCGATGCCTTCGCAAGAATGCGCGGCTTGGCCTTGAAGTGCCGGTTAGGGGTGAAGGGCATCCACAGGGAATCTAGCGAGGGCGTGGACATGATCTTATGTGCTCCGGAACGCGACTGCGGTAAACGAGGGCCGCGATGATAAAGAAAGTTGACAATTTGGGCTACAAGGGCGGAAATTTCGCCCCCTTCGTTGAGTATCCTCAACATGTTAGTTATTTACATAATATGAGTATCGACGTTGGCGCGAAGCTTCGCAGCGTGCGGGTGGCCTTCGGATTATCCCAGCGGGCCCTCGCGCGACGTGCCGGAGTGACCAATGGGCTCATTTCCCTGATCGAGCAGAACCGCGTCAGTCCGTCGGTCAGCTCGCTGAAGAAAGTGCTCGATGGGGTGCCCATGTCCATGGCGGAATTCTTCACGTTGGATGAGTCCAGTGCCCCGCAGATGTACTTTGCCGCGGATGAGTTGGTCGAGGTGGGTACCGAGGCGGTGTCGCAGCGCCTCATCGCCGCCCAGCGCAGCGGCCGGCAGCTGTCGATCCTGCACGAGCGCTATACGGCGGGCGCGGTGACCGGCGATGAAATGCTCGCGCACCGTGGCGAGGAGGGGGGCCTGGTGATACGTGGGCGCATCGAACTGACCATCGGCGGCTCGACGCGCGTGCTCGGTCCCGGAGATGCCTACTATTTTGCCAGCCAGCTCCCGCATCGCTTCCGCAACGTCGGGCGCGAGGTGTGCGAAGTTCTCAGCTGCGTCACCCCGCCAAGACAGTATCAAGACACCAACCGATGAGTGATGCGCTCGCGGCGGAAGCGACGCTGGCATTGATCGCCAGTTGCCCGCGGGGCCTGGCAGATCTACTGGTCCAGGAACTCAATGCCTGCGGCGCGACGCAGATTCGCGAGCGCACCACCGGGGTGAGCTTCCAGGGGACGCTGGAATGCGCCTATCGGGTGTGCCTGGAATCGCGCACCGCCAATCGGCTATTCCTGGAAATCGCGCGCTTCGATGCCGCGAGCGCCGACGAATTCTATGCACAGCTGCGACGCATCGACTGGACGCAGCACCTGGGGCCGCAGGCGACACTGGCCTGTGATTTCAGTGGCCAGCATCCGCAGATCACCCACACGCACTTCGGCGCCCTGAAGCTGAAGGATGCGATCTGCGATGGCCTGCGCGCGTGGGCCGGCCAGCGGCCCGATGTGCAGCGCGAGCGACCCGGTGTCCGGGTTCATGCGCACGCCAATGGTGAGCAGGTGACCGTCTCCATCGATCTGTCCGGGGAGAGCTTGCACCGCCGCGGCTATCGCGCCGAGGCGGGCGAGGCGCCGCTGAAGGAAAACGTCGCTGCCGGCATCCTGCTGCGTGCTGGCTGGCCGCAGCTCGCCGCGGATGGCGCGGGATTCCTCGATCCGATGTGTGGTTCCGGCACGCTGGTGATCGAGGCGGCGCTCATCGCGGCCGAGCGCGCTCCGGGCCTGGGGCGTGACTACTTCGGCTTCCTGGGCTGGCGCGGACACGATCCACAGCTGTGGGCGCGGGTGCGGACCGCCGCGCAGGCACGGCAGCGCGAGCTGCCTGCCGGGCACCTGCCGCTGCGCGGTATCGATCGCGACGCCGCGAGCGTTCGCGCGGCGACGACGAATGCCCAGCGTGCCGGGATCGCGCCGTGGGCGCATTTCGCGAGCGGACTGCTGGCGCAGGCGCGGCCGTTGCCCGGACAGACGATGGGTCTGGTGGTGACGAATCCGCCCTATGGCGTGCGCATGGAAGACATGACCGGTGCGCGCGTGGCGCATCGCGAGCTGGGCATCGTGCTGCGCGAAGAGTTTCAGGGTTGGCATGCCGCGGTGTTCACCGGCACGCCGGAATTGGGATTGGAGCTGGGCATCCGTGCGCGGCGCACCCACACCATGTGGAATGGCGCCATCGAGTGCCGCCTGTTGCGACTGACGGTTGCGAGCGCAGATTTCCGCGAAGTCGGACGCAAGCGTACGGGACTCACGGCCGATGCGCAGTCGGCGGCGACGCCCGGCGCGCGCATGTTCGCCAACCGCCTCGCCAAGAACCTCAAGCGCCTGGGCAGCTGGGCGCGTGACCAGGGTGTCTTCAATGTGCGCCTGTACGATGCGGACATGCCCGAATACGCCCTGGCCATCGACCGCTACGGGATTATCGGGGAGGCCGGCTCCGAGGAGTGGCTGTACGTGCAGGAATACGAGGCGCCGGCAAGCATTGATCCGGACGCCGCGCGCCGTCGGCGCGGTGAGGCGCTGTCGGTACTGAGCGAAGTCACCGGCGTGCCAGGTGCCCGCATTCGCGTGCGGCTGCGCCGCAGGCAGTCCGGCGCCGGGCAATACCGCAAGCTTGAAAGCCAGGCCGTATTCCACACGGCGCGCGAGGCCGGCCAGCGCTTCTGGGTGAACTTTGATGATTACCTGGATACCGGACTGTTCCTCGATCACCGCATCACCCGCGAGCGGCTGGGCGCACAGGCGCGCGGCGGGCGCTTCCTGAACCTGTTCTGCTACACGGCCACGGCCACGGTGCATGCCGCTGCGGGCGGCGCCCGCGCCAGTACCTCGGTGGACATGTCACGTCCCTACCTGCAATGGGCGCGGCGCAATCTGGATCTGAACGGCATTGCCCGTGAGCCGCACGAACTGATCCAGGCGGACTGCCGCCAGTGGCTGGATGAGGCCGTGACGGCGCACGAACGCTACGACCTGATTTTCCTGGACCCGCCGACGTTCTCCAATTCAAAGCGCATGGAGGGGGTGCTGGATGTGAGTCGCGATCACAGCGTGCTGATCGAGAGGTGTACGCAGCTGCTCAATCGCGGCGGCCTGCTGGTGTTCTCCACCAATGCGCAGCGCTTCAAGCTCGATGCGGCGCTCAGCGACCGGCATGACGTCACTGACATCTCGCGTGCGACGATCGCCGTGGATTTCGAGCGCAATCCGCGCATCCATCGTTGTTTCGAAATCCGCCCGCGGCTCACAGCAGATCCCTGATCCGGTAGTAGAGCATCGCCAGCACCAGCGCCGGACGACGCAGGGCCGCGCCGCCCGGAAAGTCGCGGTGCGGAATGCGCGCGAAGACATCGAAACGTTCGGCCTGCCCCGCGATGGCCTCGCTGACCAGTTTGCCGGCGATGCCGGCCAGTGCCATGCCGTGGCCTGAGAATCCCTGCAGGTAGTACACGTCCGGATTGAGTCGACCGAAATCCGGAGCCCGATTGCGGGTGATGTCCACGTGACCGCCCCACGCGAATTCAATTTTCACATCCCGCAATTGCGGGAACACCCGTGTCATGCGGGCACGGGTGGCGGCCGCGATGCGGTCCGGATCAAAGCCGGCGTAGGTGACGCCCCCGCCGAACAGCAGCCGCCCATCCGCCGAGCGTCGGAAGTAATCGAGCACCCAGTGCATGTCGGCGACGGCCGCGTTATTGGTGATGAGGGCGTGCGCCCGCTTCGCGCCGAGGGGCGCGGTGGCCACGATGCAGGTGCCGACGGCCATGATCCGCGCCTGCAGCGGCGGTGCGGTGGGTCCGAGATAGACATTCCCGCATAACACCAGCTGGCGGCAGCGCACCTCGCCACCTGCGGTACGCACGCGTACCGGCGCGCGCCCCGCGAAATCCATGGCACGGCTGCCCGTGAAGATGCGCACGCCCAGCCGCTCGGCGGCGGCCGCCAATCCCAGGGTGTATTTCAGCGGCTGCAGGTGGCCGGCGTTGGCATCGTAGAGCGCGCCCCGGTAACGGCTACTGGCGATCACACTGCGCACTTCGTCGGCCGGCATATAGTGGATGCCGTCATAGTCATAGCGGTGCTGCAGTTCCTCGAGGGCGGCACGCAGCTGTACCTCATGGCGCGCTTTGACCGCCGTGAGCATGTGGCCGGCGACAAATTCGGCGTCGATGCCATGGCGCGCAATGAGTTCACGTACCAGGCGCACGCCTGCGACGGATACGTCCCAGACCCTGCGGGCGTCGTCGGCGCCGATCAGCTTCTCCAGGGTGCTCTGACTGGCGGCGATGCCCGGCAGGACTTGCGCGCCGCTGCGGCCGGACGCACCCCAACCGATCTGTTGCGCTTCCAGCACGATGACATCGAAACCGCGCTCGGCCAGGTGCAGCGCCGTGGACGTGCCGGCGATACCGCCGCCGATGACGCACACATCGCAGCGGTGGCTGCCGCCCAGTACCGCGCGCGTCGGGCCAAGGTCGCCCGCGGCGAAGTACGAGGTGCGTGCGAGCGGCCGGCCGGTCATAACGGCAACCCTGATCGTTTAGGTGTTTAAAATATTGGATGCGCCCGACGCCATGCTTGCCGTGCCGGTCGTGGACAACCGGGTCCGCAGCGCGCGCGCCCATAAATGGCTATATTGTCGGCCTCAACGCCAGTTTACCACCGATCCGGGTACCGCCAAAATGTGCGCCGCGGAGCGCCGGCGGGGCCTCCCATGTGGTGTAATAGGGACCTGTAACAGGATCTGAAGGCGGCAGCCGTCTAACATATTAGACGGACCCCGAAACAACCCATGAAATCCCGACGCCCGGTCATCGGCATCGCCGCCGATCGCCGCATGATTGGCCATCACGCGTTTCATATGGCCGGCGAGAAATACATGAAGGCAATCGCCGCTGGCGCCGGCGGCATTCCGGTGCTGCTGCCGGCCCTGGGCGACAGCGGCGACATCGAGGAGGCCTTGAACCACCTTGATGGCATCGTGCTGCCGGGCAGTCCGTCGAATGTCGAGCCGCACCGTTATGCGGGACAGCCCAGTGTCCCCGGCACCCTGCATGATCCGCAACGCGATTCGACGACCCTGACCCTGATTCCACGCGCCGTTGCGATGGGAGTGCCGCTGCTGGGCATCTGCCGCGGCTTCCAGGAGGTGAACGTGGCCTTCGGCGGCACGTTGCTGCAGCGGGTCCACGAAGTACCGGGGCACCTGGATCACCGCGACGATGAGACGCTTGATCTGGAGACCCAGTACGGCCCCGCGCATGCCGTGTGCCTGGAGCCCGGCGGGTTGCTCATCAAACTGGCGGGCGCACCGGAAATCCGCGTCAACTCGCTGCATTGGCAAGGGGTCGAGCGGCTGGGCGAAGGCCTGGCGGTGGAGGCCCGCGCACCGGATGGTCTGATCGAGGGCTTCCAGGTGCGCAATGCGCGCAGTTTCGCGGTGGCGGTGCAATGGCATCCCGAGTGGCGTGCGATGAGTAATCCATTTTCGCGGGCGTTATTTGCGGCCTTTGGCGATGCCAGCCGCGAGCGCGCGCAGACCAGGTGATCTATGGCGACTGATATTCAACAGTTCTTTCGCGACCACGGCATTTCCGAAGTCGAGGCCATCATTCCGGATATGGCGGGAATTGCCCGCGGCAAGATCATGCCTGCCGTGAAGTTTGCGGTGGATGAGGGCATGCGGCTGCCCGAGAGCGTGTTCCTGCAGACCGTGACCGGCGACTACCCGATCGACACCGCGGATGCGATGAATCCGGCTGAAATCGACATTATCCTCAAGGCCGACACCAAGACCGTGCGGCGTGTGCCGTGGGCCGCCGAACCGACGGCCCAGGTGATTCATGACTGCTACTACGGCGACGGCCGGCGGGTCGCGATGGCGCCACGCAATGTGCTGCGCCATGTGCTGGAGCTGTATGCGCAACGCGGCTGGGACCCGGTCGTGGCACCGGAGCTGGAGTTCTACCTGGTCGAGCCGAATCTCGACGCCGACTATCCCCTGAAGCCCCCCGTGGGCCGTTCCGGTCGCGCCGAGCCCGGCCGCCAGTCCTACAGCATCGCCGCCGTCAATGAGTTCGACCCGCTGTTCGATGACATCTACCAGTTCTGCGAAGACCAGGAGATCGAGATCGACACGCTGATCCACGAGGATGGACCGGCGCAGATGGAAATCAACCTGATCCACGGCAATGCACTGGATCTGGCTGACCAGGCCTTCCTGTTCAAGCGCACGGCGCGCGAGGCGGCACTGCGCCACAAGATGTATGCGACCTTCATGGCCAAGCCGCATGCGAAGGAGCCGGGCAGCGCCATGCATATCCATCAGAGCGTGGTGGACCGCAAGAGCGGCAAGAACATTTTCAGCAATGCGGATGGCAGCCCATCGCCGCTGTTCTTTGCCCATATCGCCGGCCTGCAGCGCTACCTGCCAGCCGCAATGGCACTGTTCTGTCCGAACGTGAATTCCTACCGGCGGCTGACGCGCTACCAGACTGCGCCCATCAATACTCATTGGGGCTATGACAACCGCACGGCCGGCCTGCGCGTGCCCAATGCAGCACCGGCCGCCCGGCGCGTCGAGAACCGCTGCGGCGGCGCCGATGCCAATCCGTACATCGCCATGGCGGCCTCGTTGGCCTGCGGCTATCTGGGGATGACCGAGGGCCTGCAGCCGACCGATCCGATTACGGGCAGCGCCCATGATCTGCCCTTCGGCCTGCCGCGCACGCTGGACGGGGCGCTGCGGGAGCTGCGGGCCTGCGAGCCGCTGGTGGAGCTGCTCGGGCCGACTTTCGTGGAGGCGTTCGCGCTGGTCAAGGAAGCTGAGTACGAGGTATTCCTGCAGGTGATCAGTTCCTGGGAGCGCGAGCACCTGCTGCTGAACGTGTAGCGGCCTGTAATATAGGTCGATGCGAATCTGCTGCGTACTGCTGGCCTGCCTCGCCGCCTGCTCCGGAGGTTCCACTGCCAACGAACCGGTGCTGAACGTTTACAACTGGTCCGACTACATCGCGCCGGCTGTCATCGATGATTTCGAGCGCGAATACGGCATCAAGGTCAATTACGACGTCTTCGACTCCAACGAGGTGCTGGAGACGAAGATGCTCATGGGCCATTCCAACTTCGACGTGGTGGTGCCCTCCGGCCCGTTCCTGCAGCGCCAGGTGGTGGCCGGCGTTTATCAAAAGCTCAACAAGGCGCTGCTGCCGAATCTCAAGTACGTGGATCCGGAGGTGGCGCACACCGCCGCGGTCTACGACGCCGGCAACGACTACGGCGTCGATTACATGTGGATCACTTCCGGCCCCGGCTATAACGTGGCCAAGATCCGCGAGCGCATGCCGAATGCACCGGTCGATTCCCTGGCGATGATCTTCGACCCGGCCGTGGTGTCGAAATTCAAGGACTGTGGCGTTTCAATCCTGGATACGCCGACCGAAATGCTGGGGGCGGTGCTGCTGTACCTCGGGCGCAATCCGAACAGTGAAGCCGTGGCGGACCTAAGTGCGGCCGAAAAGGTGCTGAAATCGATCCGACCCTATATCCGCTACGTTCACTCCTCGCGGTACATTGACGACCTGGCCAATGGCGAGATCTGTCTGGCGATGGGCTGGTCCGGGGACGTGAAGCAGGCGCACGACCGTGCCGTGGAGGCCGGGCGGGGCATCGAACTGGCGTATCGCATCCCGAAGGAAGGCGCGATGCGCAATTTCGACATGGTGGCGATCCCGGCCGATGCACCGCACGTGAAGAACGCGCATCTGTTCATCAATTTCCTGCTGCGCCCCGATATCGCCGCGCGCAACAGCAATTATCTCAAGTACGCCAATGGCGATGATCCGGCCCGCGAGCCGTTGACGCCGGTGGTCAGGAACGATCCGGGCATCTACCCACCGCCGCAGGTGCGCGCGACGCTGGTGCCGGAACTCGCAAAATCCGCGCAGTTCACGCGGTTGTTGAACCGCATGTGGACCCGCTTCAAGACCGGAGAGTAGGGCGTGACGTACGTTCGTATCGAGAACCTCAGCAAACGCTTCGATGAATTCGTCGCAGTCGACGACGTGAGCCTGGAGATCCACCGCGGTGAGATCTTCTGCTTGCTGGGAGGCTCCGGATCCGGCAAGACGACCCTGCTGCGCATGCTGGCCGGGTTCGAGACGCCAACGGCCGGACGCATCCTGGTCGACGGCCGCGATATGAGCACGGTGCCGCCGTACGAGCGGCCGGTGAACATGATGTTCCAGTCCTATGCGCTTTTCCCCCACATGACGGTGGCGAAGAACATTGCCTTTGGATTGGAACAGGAAGGGCTGCGGCGCGATGAGGTCAAGCGCCGTGTCGGGGAGATCCTCGACATCGTGAAGATGGGCGGCTTCGGTGCGCGCAAGCCGCATCAGCTCTCCGGCGGTCAGCGGCAGCGCATCGCCCTGGCCCGCTCGCTGGTCAAGCGGCCGAAGCTGCTGCTGCTGGATGAACCGCTGGCGGCGCTGGATCGCAAGCTGCGCGAGCACACGCAGTTCGAGCTCATCAATATCCAGAGGGCCCTCGGCGTCACCTTCATCGTCGTGACCCACGATCAGGAAGAGGCCATGACGCTGTCGACGCGGATGGGGGTCATGAACCATGGTCGCATCGTGCAGGTCGGCACGCCCACGCAGATCTACGAATCCCCCGGTACCCGTTTCATCGCCGATTTCATCGGGTCGGTGAATCTGTTCGAGGGCCAGGTGCTCGAGGAATCCGCACCGCGCCAGCGTATCCGCTGCGGTGAACTCGGCTGCCTGATCAGAGTCGATCGGCAGCTGCCGGCGGCGCGCGATGCCACGGTCTGGGCGGCCGTGCGCCCGGAGAAGATCGCGATGACCCGCGAGTTGCCCGACGGGGTCATTGAGGTGAATCCGGATACCGAGAATGTCACCCGCGGGCGGGTGCGGGGGATTGCCTATCTTGGCGATGCGTCGGCGTACCTGGTGGCGCTTGCTTCCGGACGCGAGGTGCGCGTGACGCTGCCGAATTCGGCGCGCGCTGCCGAGCAGCGCATCGCGCGCGATGAGGACGTGTTCCTCTCCTGGCAGGCCAGCAGTCCCGTCGTGCTGACGGAATAGAACGTCCATGGCTCAGCACCCTCACAGTGTGAATCAACGCGGGCGGCGAGTGGTAGCGGGCATACCGCTCGGGTGGATGATCCTGCTGTTCCTGCTGCCATTCCTGATCGTCCTCAAATTGTCATTCTCCCAGGAACGGCTGGCAATTCCACCGTACGCGCCGTTCCTGGAGTGGATCAATGGGCTGCCGCACCCGACGCTGCACCTGAGCAATTATGCGTTCCTGTTCACCGATCCTCTGTACGTCAGCGCTTACCTGTATTCGCTAAAGGTCGCCGCGGTCTCGACCGTGCTGTGTCTGCTTTTGGGCTATCCGATGGCCTACGCCATTGCCCGTGCGCCGGGCCCGCGGCGCAGCGTGCTGCTGATGCTCATCGTGCTGCCGTTCTGGACTTCCTTCCTGCTGCGCGTGTATGCCTGGATCGGACTGCTCAAGCACGACGGCGTCATCAACAACATCCTGATGTCCTTAAGGGTCATCCACCAGCCGCTGACAATGCTGCAAACGGACTTTGCCGTGTATGTGGGCATCGTGTACTCATACCTGCCGTTCATGATCCTGCCGCTGTACGCCAATCTGGAAAAGCACGACGGGGCACTGCTGGAGGCCGCCGCGGATCTGGGTGCGCGACCCTTCAAGGCCTTCCTGCGCATCACCCTGCCGCAGTCCGTACCCGGCATCATTGCCGGCTCGCTGCTGGTATTCATTCCGGCCGTGGGTGAGTACGTGGTGCCCTCGCTCCTGGGCCGGACCGACCAGCTCATGATTGGCCGGGTGCTGTCGGATGAATTCTTCGAGAACCGCGATTGGCCGCTGGCGAGCTCCGTGGCCATCCTGATGCTGTTGCTGCTGGTCGTCCCCATCATGTTGTTCCAGCGTTCCGGCGGGCGGCAGATCGGGAGTCATCGATGAACCCGCGGGGCTGGTTCGCGCGCACGATGCTGGGCGTCGGATTGACGTTCCTGTACGCACCAATTCTCTCGATGATGGCGTTTTCATTCAACAATTCGCGCCTGGTGACGGTGTGGGATGCCGCGCACTCCCCGACACTGAAATGGTATGGCGAACTGCTCGGGAACGATGAAATCCTGGGAGCGGCGTGGCTGTCGATCCGCATTGCGCTCATCGCGGCCAGCGGCGCGATGATCCTCGGAACGCTCACGGGAGTGGCGCTCGCGCGCTTCGGCCCGTTCCGTGGCCGCACGCTGCTGGTCGGCATGACGACGGCACCGCTCGTCATGCCAGAAGTCATCACCGGTCTCGCATTGCTGCTGCTGTTCATTACCCTGCAGCAGGCCATCGGCTGGCCGCGCGGCACCGGCATGCTGACCATCATCCTGGCGCATATCACCTTCTGCACTGCCTACGTGGCAGTGGTCGTGCAATCGCGGCTGGTCGGGTTTGATGAGTCGCTGGAGGAGGCTGCGCTCGACCTGGGGGCACGGCCGGGAACGGTGTTTCGCCGGATCACCCTGCCGCTGGTGGCACCGGCGCTGGTGTCGGGATGGCTGCTGTCATTTACATTGTCCTGGGATGATCTGGTCATTACGCAGTTTGTTGCCGGTCCCGGCTCCAGCACCCTGCCGATGGTGATATTTTCCAAGGTCCGGCTGGGAGTCAGTCCGGATGTGAACGCATTGGCCACCCTCATGGTGCTGCTCGTGGCGACGGGGATCATCGTCTCGGCACTGTGGATGCGGCATCAGAACCGGCGACGGCAACGGGACTTGCAGTTGGCGGCCGCCGCGAATCACTGAAGGCGAAAATTTGTGAAGGCTTGTATATGAGTCAGAAGCTGCTGGGAGTCGATGTGGGCGGCTCGTCGGTGAAGGCGGGAATGGTGGACATCACCACTGGCCACCTGCTCGGTGAGGTCATTTCCGCGCCCACGCCGAAGCCCTCGACGCCCGAGCGTCTGGCCGCGGTGATTGCGGGCCTGGCAGTGCGCTTGCCGCAGGCGCAGGGCGCGGTCGGAGTCGCCTTCCCCAGCGTCGTGCATCACGGCGTGGTGCGCACCGCTGCGAATATCGACCATTCCTGGCTGGGCGCCAACGGCGCCGCGGTCGTCGGCCACGCGCTCAATCGGCCGGTGGTATTCCTCAATGACGCCGATGCGGCCGGCGTTGCCGAAATGCGCTGGGGTGCGGGCATGGGCGTGACCGGCACCGCCATCATGCTGACATTCGGCACCGGCATCGGGTCGGCGCTGTTCGTAAACGGCAAGCTGTTTCCGAATACCGAGCTGGGTCACCTGGAGCTGAACGGCATGGATGCAGAGAAATTCGCGTCGGCGCACGTACGCACCGCACAGGGCCTTGATTTCCCCTCGTGGATCAAACGGGTGAACCTGTACCTGGCGCGGATCCATGCCCTGTTGTGGCCCGATGTGATCATACTGGGCGGCGCCGTCAGTGAGCGTTACGCCGAGTTCTCGACCCTGCTCAAATGCGACGCCGAACTGCGACCGGCGCACTTTGCCGGCCAGGCGGGGGTCATCGGCGCGGCCATGGCCACTGTTGGAGACGGCTGAGTGAGCGAATTCGGGCGCAGCAAACTGCCCGACGTGGGCACGACGATCTTCACGGTCATGTCACGGCGTGCGCATGAACTGGGCGCGCTCAATCTCGGCCAAGGCTTTCCCGACTACGACATTGATCCGCGCATCGGCGAGCTGCTCGCCCAGGCAGTGCGGGACGGGTACAACCAGTATGCACCCATGGAGGGCAGTATCGCCCTGCGGCAGGTGATCGCGAGCAAACTCAACGCCAGCTACGGCGTGTTGCCCGATTGGCAAGCGCAGATCACGGTGACCCTCGGCGCCACGGAGGCCATCTATTCCGCGATCCAGGCTGTGGTCGGCGCCGGCGATGAAGTCATAGTCTTTGATCCGGCCTATGACTCCTACGATCCGGCCATCCGCCTGGCAGGCGGACGCTGCATCCACATCCCGCTGTATCCTCCGACCTTTGCTTACAATTGGGAGCGCGTCGCAGCGAGCATCACGCCGCGCACGCGCCTGATCATCATCAACTCACCGCACAATCCCAGCTGCACCGTCGCGACCGCCGCGGACCTGGATGCGCTCGCGGCAGTGATCCGTGATCGGGACATTCTGGTGCTGTCTGATGAAGTCTACGAGCACGTCATGTATGACGGGCGCCGGCATCACACCGTTCTGGCGCATGCCGAACTGGCGGCGCGCGCCTTCGTGGTGTTCTCGTTTGGCAAAACCCTGCATGCCACCGGCTGGCGCGTTGGCTACTGCATTGCGCCACCCGCACTGACGATCGAACTGCGACGGGTGCACCAGTTCAATACCTTCACCATCGCGACGCCGATGCAGCAGGCGATCGCCCAGTACCTGCAGGAGAAGCCGCAGGTGTGGAGCGAGCTTTCCGGATTCTTCCAGGCCAAGCGTGATCTGCTGCGTCGGGGACTGGCGGATTCCGCGTTCGCACTGCCGCCGGCGCAGGGCACCTTTTTCCAGCTGCTGGATTTCAGCGCGCTGCCGGGGCCGCCCGGGCAGCATCAAGGCGAGCTGGTGCCACAGGCCGATGTACGCTTCGCCGAGCGGTTGCTGGTCGAGGCGGGTGTGGCCACCATCCCACTGTCGCCATTCTACGTCGCTCCACCGCCCATGCCCTTCGTGCGACTGTGTGTCGCAAAGCGTGATGCTACCCTTGGACAGGCAGTGTTCCGGCTGCTTGAATTTGCCGGCACCGCCAAGCGCTGACAGCGTCCAGCTGTTTCCCGGGAGATCAAGGGCATGAAGAAATCCACGAGCGTCAATCATCCGCCGGAAGTGGCATTGCCCCAGGGCAATCGACCGCTGGTCATGCCCATCTATCAGTCGGTGAAGTTCGACTTCGACTCGCTGGATGACACGCTGGAATTTCTGCGCGGCGACCGACCCGGATTCTTCTACTCGCGCGCCGCCAATCCGACCACACGACAGCTCGAACTGCAGCTGGCCGGCATGCAGGAGCGCGATGACTGCCTGGTCACCGGTTCTGGCGTCGGGGCGATTTCGCAGGCGCTGCTGGCGCTGACCCGCCAGGGCGATCACGTCCTGTGCTTTATCGAGACCTACAACCCGACGCGCTATCTGATCCGGCGGTTGCTGGGGCGCTTTGGCGTGAACAGCACCATGCTGTCGATCGAGGATCTGTCCGGCATCGAGCGGGTATTGCGGACCACGCCCACGCGACTGGTGGTGTTCGAGTCGCCCACCAATCCGGTCACGAAGATAGCGGATATCGAAGCGATCACCCGGCTGGCGCAAGCCCACGGTGCCCTGACGTTTCTCGACAACACCTTTGCGGGACTGCACCAGCACGGCCAGTACCCGATCGATGTCTTCGTCCACAGCCTCACCAAGTACGCCTCCGGTACCGGCGATGTCATGGGCGGTGCGGTCATCGCGCGCAGCGACATCATCCGCAGCCTGCGCGCGGATTTCGGCACCCTGGGCGGCATCCTCGATCCGCACGCGGCATTTCTCATCGCGCGCGGACTGAAGACCTATTACCTGCGCTACGAGGCACAGACCCTTGCGGCCCAGCGCATCGCCGAAATGCTGGTGCAGCACCCCGGTGTGGCAAAGGTGCACTACCCGGGACTGCCGACTCACCCGCAACACGAACTGGCACGCCGGCAAATGCAGCACTTCGGCACGGTAGTCACCCTCGATGTGCGCGGCGGCGATGCCGTTGCGGCGCGCTTTGCGGATGCGCTGCAGTACTTTTCGATCACTGCCAGCCTCGGATCAACCGAGTCGCTGGTCGTACCGCCCCAGATGATGTCGAGTCGCGATCTGACGGCCGAGCAGGCCGCGATGTCGGGCGTCACCGAGGGCACCGTGCGGTTGTCCATTGGCCTGGAGGATGTCGAAGATCTGATCGAGGACCTCGGTCAGGCGCTGGAGCGCGCCAAGGCATGACGGCGACGCTGAGGGGCACACCGTCGCGCGATGGCTTTTACGTGCCGGCGGAAAGTGCGCCGCATGCAGGCTGCTGGATGCTGTGGCCGGAACGAGCCGATAACTGGCGGCGCAGGGCCGAGCCGGCCCAGGCGGCGTTCGCGGCGGTGGCGACGGCTATCGCACGCTTTGAGCCGGTGACGATGGGGGTGAGTGCGGCGCAGTTTGAAACGGCACGGGCGCAGTTGCCGGCGCGGATCCGCGTGGTCGAGCTGTCGCATGATGATGCCTGGATGCGCGATGTGGGCCCCACCGGGGTGGTCAATGAGGCGGGCGAGCTGCGCGGCGTCGATTGGCCGTTCAACGCCTGGGGTGGATTCGACGGGGGCCTGTATGCGCCCTGGGAACTGGACGATCAGGTGGCGCGCAAGGTACTCGAAATCGAAGGTGCTGCGCGCTACCGGGCACCGCTGATCAATGAGGGAGGCGCGATCCACGTGGACGGTGACGGCACGGCGCTGGTCACCGAGCAGTGCCTGTTGAATCGCAACCGCAACCCGACGTTGTCGCGGTCACGGATTGAACGGCACCTGCAGGACTACCTGGGCGTGCGGCAAATCATCTGGCTCGGCTGCGGGGTCTTCAATGATGAGACTGACGGTCACATCGACAACCTGGCCTGCTTCGTGCGACCGGGCGAGGTGTGCCTGACCTGGTGCGATGATCCGGCAGATCCACAATCTGCCATTTCAAACGACGCGCTGGGGCGCCTGCAGGCCGCCCGGGATGCGCGCGATCGGCGGCTCACGGTCCATAAGATTCCCGCGCCGCCGCCGCTGCACATGAGCGCGCGCGAGGCTGCCGGCATTCAACGCAAGCGCGGTTCGCATGCGCGTGTCGCCGGATGGCGACTGGCTGGCAGCTATGTCAACTTCTACCTGGCGAATGGTGGACTGGTGATGCCGCTGCTGGATCCGAATACGGACCGGCCGGCCGCGCGCGTGCTCAAGCGCCTGTTTCCAGACCGGAAAGTGGTGGGCGTTGCGGCCCGCGAGATCCTGCTGGGGGGCGGCAACATCCACTGCATTACCCAGCAGGTGCCGCAGCGCAGTGCGGCAAGCCCGCGCGACTAGGCAGCCGTGTAGCGACCCCGTGACGCGCGGCCCATTTCGGGCCGGCACTGTTCTGCCATGATCCGGTGCATGCGGCCTAAGAAGAACCGGGGTCTGGCGCTGACCCTGCTGGCATGGATGTCCGGCATCTTGACGGTTCCGCAGTGGGTCGCGGCGGCCGAGTTCAATCCGGTGCGCCATGCGCCTGAAGCTGCCGCCGTCGCACCGACGCCGCGCATCATCCTCAAACTGCGGGCGCCCACGAGCGTCGACGGTGCCGATGAAACGGCGACGACACGATTGGATCGCATCGGACGGCGCACCGGCGTGAATCTCAATCTGTTGCGCAGCATAACCGAGCGGATGCAGGTGCTGGAGGTTGCGCCGGGGCAGGGCGGCGCCGCGCTGCGCGCCACATTGGCACGCCTGCGCAACGATCCCGATGTGGAATACGCGACGGTGGACGAACGACGCTACGCACACCAGGCGCCCAGTGATCCCTTGTTCATGCAGCAGTGGTATCTGCAGAACGATCCGTCGACCCCTTCCGCGATCGACGCGGTCTCAGCCTGGGACACGACCGTCGGCACCGGTAGCGTCGTCATTGCGGATGTGGATACGGGCGTACGCTTTGATCATCCTGATCTGGCGCGCGCGGCACGGGGCGGACGCCTGCTGCCCGGCTACGACTTCATCGGCAACGAAGCGGTCGCCAATGACGGCGATGGCTGGGACGCGGATGCGTCGGACCCGGGCGACTGGGTCACCAGCGCCGAGTCGACCGCGGCGCCCTTCAAGGGCTGCACGGTCACCAACAGCAGCTGGCACGGCACGCGTACCGCCGGCATTCTCGGCGCGCTCACCAACAACGCGACCGGAATCGCGGGCATCACCTGGGGCGCGCAGATCCTGCCGGTGCGGGCGCTGGGCAAGTGCGGTGGATATGACTCCGACATCCAGCAGGCCATGCTATGGGCCGCCGGCGTGCACGTGAACAATGTGCCGGACAATCCCAACCCGGCACGCATTCTGAACATGAGTTTCGGTTCAGCGGGCGAGACCTGCCCACAGTCCTACCTGGATGTCATCGAGCAGGTCACCGCGCTGGGTGTGGTGGTGGTGGCCTCGGCCGGCAATGAAGGCGGCCCAGTGGACACGCCTGCCAACTGCGCGGGTGTCATCGCTGTGGCCGGGCTGCGCCAGGCCGGCACCAAGGTGGGCTTCAGCAGCCTGGGGCCGCAGGTTGGGCTGAGTGCGCCCGCCGGTAATTGTGTGAATACCACGCCGGGGTCGCAGTGCCTGTATTCGATTCTGACGACCACGAACGCCGGTACGACGGTACCGGCGACCAACACCTATACCGACATGTTCGCCAATGCGAATCTTGGCACGAGCTTCTCGGCGCCCATGGTCAGCGGCATCGCGGCGCTGATGGCGAGCGTCAATCCGAACCTGAACAGTTGTCAGATGGCAGCGCGTTTGAAGGAAGGTGCCCAGCCGTTTCCGCAGATTTCGGCCGGCGAGACTCCGCAGCCGCCGCTATGCCACGTTCCGACCGACGCGAACGATCTGCAGACTGCCGAGTGCGTGTGCACCCTGGATGGCAAGACCTGTGGCGCCGGCATGGCCAACGCGCGCACCGCGGTGGCCGCGGCGCTGAGACCGATCGCCGCCATCGCGATCAGCGCCAGCAGGGGCACCGTAACGCTTGATGCGACGGGGAGCACCGCAGCGCTGAACCACACGCTGACGGCCTATCAATGGCGCACCGTGAGTGGCGTCAGCGTGACGGCGCAGGGTGCGGGCACCGCGACGGCCAGTATCCCCCTGCCAGTGTGCGGTCTGGCCACGGTGCAACTGACGGTGACGGATGATGCGGGGCGCAACGATATCGCCACCGCCGTGCTCAGTCCGAACGGTGCGGTCTCGACCGCGCCGGCGGCGGCAACTCAGCGCAGTTGCTCCGCCGAATCTGCGGCGGTTGAAGTGGACGTCTGTCCGGCGTCCGCGCAGGTGACCGTGGGATCGGGCACCTTGGGCTTTTCGGCATCGGCAGCGAACACCAGCGACCCGGTCGTCAGCTGGCAGGTCAACGGCATTCCGGGTGGTAATGCAACGGTCGGCACGATCAGCAGTGCAGGAGTGTTCACGGCGCCTGCCGTGATGCCCGCAACGGCATCCGAGACCATCACCGCGGTGGCCGATGCGGACTCGACCTTGACGGCGAGCGCCGTCGTCACCCTCAGCGTTGCGGGCAGTGCTGCGACCACGAGCACCGGCACGCACGGCGGCGGTGGTGGATTTGCACTTTGGTCGCTGCTGCTGCTGGCGGCGATCGGGGTTGGACAGCGCGCGGTCTTGCGGCGCGCGCGCCTCTAACGCCCGAGCGCCAGCCGCTGGGCGCTGTCCAGCCAGTCGCGCTGGGCCCTGCGATAGTGCGCCGGGGCGATGCGTGCCTGCTCCAGCAGTTCCTTCGCCACGGTACGTGCCTCCTCGATGCGTCCCTGCGTCTTGAGCAATTGCGCATAGCGCACGGCCGCTTCGGCGCCGGGGTAGGAGGTGGACAGGACCTGGTACTGCGCCAGCGCCTTTTCAGTATTGCCTTCGGCCTCCAACGCGCGCGCGTAGAGCAGATGGCCCTCGGGTGAGCGGAAGTTGGGATTCATGCCGATGGCCTCATCCAGCGTGGCTCGCGCGGCGGCCGGATCACCCCCGCCGAACTGCGCCCGCGCCAGCCCGAGCATCAGGTCCGGATCGTGCTCGTAGAGACCGGTGAGGATCCTGCGGTAGACGGCGGCGGCGTCCGCAAAGCGGTCATGGCGCAACAGCTCCTCGGCGTAACGCTGCCTGCTGGCGACATTCTGCGTCACCTGGGCTTCATCCTCCAGTCGGCGCAGCTGCGCCTCCGGGTTAAGTGCCCGCGCGACATTGCGCCGCGTCGTGCGCAGCGTGCGGCTGCGCGACAGTTCGGGAAGCAGCTCGACGAGCGTGTAGGCGATGGCGCCGGCCAGTGGCAGGAAAATGATCAGGAAGATCCACAGGGTGTTGCGGCCCGTCTTGAAGACATGAATGACGAGCAGCACCTCGATGAGGATGGGCAGGGCTAAATACAGCAGGGAAGCCATTCGGTTCTTTGTTAATTGCGGTGACTGCAAGCTTACTGGCGGCTGGCGATGATCTCCACCCGCGCGCCGTAAGCCTGTGATTGTTCAGTCGTTCTTGCGCCCGGTGCTGTTATTCTTACGGGGTGAACCGCAACCCCCGCACGTCTGGCCCGACTTGGCGGCGCCGCGCTGCCTTCGCGACAGGCGCAGTGGCGCTGCTGGCGTTTGCGGTCAGTGTGGTTGCGGCCGACCCCGCACCTGACCTCGCCGCGCCGGCGTCCAGTGCCAGCAGTGTTCCGCATCGCCCCCGCATTGGCCTGGTGTTGTCCGGAGGTGGCGCCCGCGGTGCTGCGCATATCGGCGTGCTCCAGGTGCTGGATCAGCTGCACGTACCGATCGACGCCATTGCCGGAACGAGCATGGGCGCGGTAGTCGGTGGCCTCTACGCGAGTGGTCTGTCGGCGAACGACATTGCCAAAGTCGCCAATTCCCTGAACTGGCAGGACGCCTTTCATGATCGGCCGCCCCGCACTGATCTGACCTATCGCCGCAAGGAGGAAGATGAGAGCTTCCTCGTGAATTTTCCGTTGGGCGTCCGTAACTGGTCTTTTCAACTGCCGAAGGGGCTCATCAAAGGCCAAAGCCTGGAGATGCTCCTGCGTCGACTGACTTTGCCGGTGGCGACGATCCATTCGTTCGACGGCCTGCCGACCCGCTTTCGGGCGGTCGCCACGGACCTCGCGACCGGCGAGGCGGTGGTGATGAAGGATGGCGATCTGGCCTCGGCCATGCGCGCGAGCTTGTCCGCGCCGGGACTGTTCGTGCCCGTGGAGCGCGAAGGACGGGTGCTCGTCGATGGTGGAGTCGCCGACAATCTGCCGATTGACGTCGCACGCATGATGGACGTGGACATCCTGATCGTCGTGGACGTCGGCGCGCCACTGTATGCACGCGATCGCCTCGGCAGTGCGACGGCCATTTCCAACCAGATGCTGTCCATCCTGATCCGGCGCGATGCCACGCGGCAGCTGCAAACGCTTGCCAAGTCAGACATCCTGATCAGTCCGGTGATGGGCAACGCCTCGTCCTTTGATTTCGGCATTGTGCCCAGGGCAATGGCGGCGGGCGCCAATGCGGCGCAGGAAATGAGCCAGCGTCTCAAGCAGCTGGCGCTGAGCCCCGATGACTACGCTCGCTATCAAGCCGACCGCGCGGCGGTGCAACGCGGTCTGCCACGCATCGACTATGTGAAGGTGGATCCGAGTTCGGCGCCCTATGTCGATGCGTTAACCGGTTTGTTCGGGAAATTCGCGGGCGCGCAGCTCGATCCGAAAGCAGTTGAACGCACCATTACCGACTACTATGGCCGCGGCAAACTCGAAGGGCTCGACTATCAGGTGCTGACCGACGGCGACCAGCATGGTCTGCTGATCTCCGCCGAGCCGAACTCGTGGGGCTCCGACTATGTACGCTTCGGGCTTGGATTGCAGGATGACTTCCAGGGGAACGCCACCTACAACATAGGTGCGCGGCTGGTGATGGGGGACATCACGCGCACCGGCGGCGAGTGGGTGTGGGATCTGCAGACCGGAACTTCACCGCATATCTACACCGAGTTGTATCTGCCATTCGAGCAGACTTCCGCGTACTTTCTGGATCCGCATACCGAATTCGATGACGTGAATGTGCCACTGGTCGACTCCAACCAGAATCATCTTGCGGAGTTTCGCGTGCACACCTTCCGCACCGGGCTGGACGTAGGCCGTGAACTGGAAAATATCGGCGAGCTGCGTTTCGGCGCGTATCACGAGCAGGGCGGCACATCGGTGCTGGTCGGCGAGCCTGAACCGAAGACCGCGTTCAACGCGAACGGCTACTTCGCGCGCTTCTCGGTCGATCAGCTCGATGATGTGCGCTTCCCGCACAATGGGCAGTTGGCGAGCGTTGAGTGGAACAGCGAGCGCTACGAGGTCGGCAGCGACAAACCGTTTGACCGGTTGTCCCTGAACTGGCTGGCAGCCGGTACCTTCGGCCGTGAAACCGCCATTTTCTGGACCTCGGCCGGCGCCACCTTCAACCAGACGAATCCACTGGATGTCCGTACGCAGTATCCGCTCGGCGGGCTGTTCAATCTGTCGGGCATTGCCGCCGATTCACTGGCGGGACCGCAGTACGCCATCGCGCGGGTGCTGCTGTATCGGAAGATCGGCCGCGGCGGCGACGGGCCGTTTGATTTTCCGACCTATATCGGGGTGTCGTTCGAGGCCGGGAATGTGTTTCAGAAGCTCGGCGGTATCAATTGGGCCAACAGCCGCAAGGATGCCAGCATCTTTCTGGGGATCGATACGTTCCTCGGACCGGTTTACCTCGCTACCGGCTACGAAGAGCACGGCCGGGAGGCGTTCTACCTGTTCCTCGGACGCACCTTCAGCAGCGGTCCGACCAGGGTCGGCGACGCCAGGGTCGGCGACTAAAGCCCGCGGCTTGCGGCGAGATTTTCGATCTTCTCGAAGCGCAGCGATGGGGTGTCCGAAGCGCGCGAATACTCGTGCCGGCGACTCATCTCGACCATATCCTGATCGCGCTCCCGGGGGGTGGCGTACCAGTGCAGGCGGTGCCATTCGGGCCCCAGCAACTTGCGAAAAGGATCACCGGACGGCAGGCTGACGCGCAAGCCGTAGGGTCGCACTGTCTCCAGCGCTGGGGAGCGTAAATTGTGTGCGTTACTGATGCCCATGGGCCGATTCTACCGCGCGCGCGCCAGGTGTGACAGCCGGCCTTGAGTTGCGCGGGGGCGCCCCCACGCAGATGATCGGTCCGAGATGCAACAGGAATCCATTATGGCAAGCAGCAAAAACACCATTCCGGCGCAGGCGCTGCCGGGCCGTGCCACACCGTTGTCCGTGCCCGCGGCGCATTTCGTGAACCATCACCGCATTGCTGCGCCGTTCCCAGCTGGCATGCAGGAAGCCGTGTTCGGCATGGGTTGCTTCTGGGGCGCCGAGCAGCTGTTCTGGAAGTTGCCGGGGGTGTATTCCACGGCGGTGGCCTACGCCGGCGGCCATACGCCGAACCCGACCTACCAGGAGGTGTGCAGCGGGCTCACGGGCCACACCGAGGTAGTGAAGGTAGTCTTTGATCCCACGGTCACTTCTTACGAAGACCTGTTGCAGGCGTTTTGGGAAAGCCATAATCCGACCGAAGGCATGCGTCAGGGCAACGATGTCGGCACGCAGTACCGTTCTGCCATCTACACCCATGGGCCCGAACAGCAAAGCCTTGCAGCACAGTCCCGCGAGCATTTTCAGGGCCAACTCAATGCCGCAGGACTTGGAACCATAACCACCGAGATTATTCCGGCACAGACGTTCTATTACGCCGAGGACTATCACCAGCAGTACCTGGCGAAGAATCCGGACGGGTACTGCCCGAATCATTCGTGCGGAATTCCGTATAGATCCGCGGTGTTATATACGGGTGAGAAGGCAAAATAGTTGGCGTTACTTGGCTCCCCATCGGGAAGCCAATGGGTTACCAAGAGAACGTGTGTTTTTCTGCGGGAAAACGCCGTGTGATTTCGGCGTTGAGGTCTACCGGAAGTCTACCGGTGTTCCGGACGTAGGAAAGTCCTCGGGGAAGCGTATAGACCGAAATTGCGTTTATGGGGCATAGGCCCGGGTGCTGGATTCGATCCTTGACTACGCTGTAGTTGACGTTCGGGTTTGGGAATTTGGCGGAATTTCTGAAGACGCCGCACGCAAACGAGCGGTCTTCAACAACTGGTTTCTGTCTGTTATGAAGCGCCGGTTTGTTCAACATGACGGTTTCGATTATGACCCCAATAGCCGATACCGAGTGCTTCCCGTGGACCTCGAAGCTATCGTTCTTGATCGACTGGAAGATGATGGAGCAATTACCGGTTGTCCGTGCCCGAATCAACCACATTCGGCTCCAGACGAAGTTGTTGCGTCGGCACCCAGTACGCGAACCAGCAGGTAATCGTAATGCCTGCGGCCAAACGTGCCTGTAAATGGGACCTCGCCGCGAACGGGTTTCTTGGTGGCGACGATTTGATCGATTTCCCGATCATGCATCTGCGCATGCCAGGGCGCGTAGCCCAGTTCCAGGCAATTTTTGCCCAGGGCCTCTTCGGATGTTTTCCCCCACATCTTGAGCAGGCCTTCGTTGGCGTAGATGAAGCGATGGTCCAATCCCCATACGTAAGCGAGATCTGGCGTATTTGCGAGGACGGCTTCGTACATTTGTTTTTGATCAGCCAGCGCATTCGCGTGCCGAGTATCGAGCTCGGCGCGCGCGGCCTGGAGGGCGCGGTTGAGCTCCTCGAGTTCCCGATGACGCTGACGTAGTTCGCAAAGGACCGCAACTTTGCTACGAAGGA
>DATAVA010000027.1:0-141842 GCA_036267975.1 Steroidobacteraceae bacterium
GGTGCCGAGGGCGTTGACCTGTGCGGAGGTGAACACGCTCAGCGCCTGGGTGCTCAGACTCGCCAGCGGCGTGGTGCTGAGGGCGGTGATGGCGCCCAGGGCAGTGGTGGTCAGGCCCGAGGCCTGCGATGCACCGAGCAGGCCCAGCTGCGCGGCAGTAAGGGTGGTAGCGATGACGGACAACTGAGTGGTGGTCAGCGCGCGGACCTGCGCAGACGTCAGGGAATGGACTTCCACACTCGTCAGATTGCTGATCTGTGCGACCGTCAGGGCCGCGACATCCTTGGTGCTGATGGCAGCAACCTGCGCACTGTCGAGCAGCGAAAGTGCCGTGGTGCTGATCTGAACGATGTCGGCTGCGGTGAAGTAGGGAATCTGGGTTGTCAGCAGGCCCTGTACCTGGACACTGCTGAGCGCATTGGCGTCCGTTGTGGAGAGCGAGGCGATCTGCCCCGACGTCAGCATCTGGATCTGGGCTACGGACATTCCGGAGATGATGGAGGTCATGACTTCCCTTTACACAAATCGAAGCGGGCTTTCCGCGATCACCATTACGTCAAATCCGAAGCCGGACCGCAGGTCGTGCCTCGTCTGGGTTGTCATCGGCGCGGCCGACTGAATCCTTAAGGCAACACATCCGAAAGGGTGACAAGGGTCACAGGCCGGCTACGGTGTGACGCATCTCTCAGTGGCCGCATGCCACGCGGCGGCCCGGGTCAGGCCCCGCGCGCTGCCCCGGTGTCGGTCGCGCCAGCGCGCACCGTTGGTCCGATAGCCATCCAGGCCGAGCGGATCTCGCCCAGCAGCCCGAGGACCTCGGCGACCGTGGAAGCATCGCTGTTCAGGTTGGCGAGCATGAGTTGCCGGATCATGTACTCATACAGACCATCGAGGTTTTGCGCGAGCGGGCCGCCCTGGGCCAGATTGAGACTGCCACGCAGTTCCGCAACGATCGCGACGCAGCTGTGCAGCAGCTTCGACTTGCGCACCAACTTCTTATGCTCGATGCAGCCACAGGCCGCCGCCAGCCGTTCGGTGGCCGCATCCAGCAAGATCAGAACCATGCCGTGAGGATCCGCACTCGCCACGCCGCCGTGGACCGCAACCGTGTTATAGGTCGCCAGCCTTGCCTGGCGAGAATTGGGTAGCACGTGAACTCGTTCCGTCAACCGTCGATACTTCAGCTAACGGCTCGGGACAGGCGAACTTTAGGGGCTGCTCCCTAGGCGTTCGGCGTGCCCTGCACCGACGGCAGGCTGGCAAAGGACTGGGTCAGGTACGAAGAGGTGGTCTGCAGCGACGAAAGCAGAGTGTTCAGCGCTGAATACTGCTGAGTCAGACTCGCCGTCAACGCGGCCATCTGCGTATTCAGCGTGTCGGTCTGCGTGGTCAGGGCGTTTTCCTGCGTGATCAGTGTCGCGCTGCGCGAGGAAATGGATCCTTGCGAAGACAGTGCCTGGGTGATCTGCGAGTTCAGCGTAGTGGCCACACCGGAGCTGGCGCTGAACAGCGCGCTCACCGCACCCGGAGCCGCTGACAACGCGTTTTGCAAGGTTGCGGTATTGAGACTCAACGTCCCGTCGCTTTGAGTCGTGATGCCCACGCTGGCCAGGGAGTTGTAGGTGCTGGACCCGGTGTTGACGACGCTGTACAGCGCCGAACGGATCTGATTCTGAATGCCGGAAAGCAGCGAGTCACCCATCATCGGACCGGCAGTGCCGGTCGTCGAATCGAAACCTCCGAGCGTGGAAAACGTGCCCGCGAGAGTGTTGTAGGCAGCGACGAAGGCGCTGATGTTGCTTTGTATGGTCGAGCTGTCGCTGGACACGCTCAGGGTCGCCGGAGCATCCGTGGTGACGGCGCTCGCGCCGGAACCGGTGGTCGTGGTGGTCAGACCGGTCAGTGCCAGGGTCACACCGGTCAGCGCGCCGGTGACGGAGTTGCTGGCGCTCGTATACGGAATACCCGAAATGCTGAATTGGGCGTCCTGCGCCAGCTGGTCAGCCGACTGCGGCATGTAGTTCGCGGTGTTGCCGGTTCCATAGGCCAGCGCCGTCAGGCCCGTGCCACCGTCGGTCTGCGTAGCCTGTAGCTGGATGGTGTTGGCCTGACCGGTCAATGTCGACGTCAGCACCAGGTGGGCGCCATCCGTTCCGGTCACGACCGCAGCAGAGATGCCCGGGTTGCCGGCCGCGCCGTTGATGGCCCCCGCGATTCCCGCAAGGGTATCGTTGGTGCTGTTGATGCTGAGGTTGAAGCTGCTGCTGCCAAGGGACAACTGCAGCGTGCCGATACCGAGCGGCGCGTTGCTCCCGGCGGTAATGGCATTGGAGACCAGCTGCTCGCCCTGGGCAAGCTGCGTAACCGAAACGCTGTACGAGCCGCTGACGGCCGTGCCGTCCGCGGTCGCCGTGAAAGCCGAAGTGTTGCTGCTGTTTGCGGTCAGCGAGTTGAACGAGCTGGGGCTATCCAAAGCGCTCAATGAAGACTGGAAGGTCGACAGCGCGCTCTTGAGGGTACCCACCGAGGAAATCTCGGTGGTCACCGTCTGGGTCTGAGTTGAGATCAGCGCATCCTGGGGCGCGCGGGTTGCCGCCACCAGCTGCGACACCAGCGAACTGACGTTGATCACGGAGCCGCCCGCCGCACCCGCGCTCGAGGCGCTGGCCACCGAGACTGGTGTGGTATTCGCCGAATTACTGGTCGTGCTAACCGTAGTCATTTGCGCAAATCTCGGTCAATGACAAAAATGCACTACGGCGGGCGTCTTGCGACGCCCGCCGTGGTTGGGATCACGATCCATTCGGCTGCGCCTGCATTATCCTTACGGAAGCTTCTGCAGCAGCGTCAGAATGTTCTGCGGAATCGTGTTGGCCTGAGCCACCATCGCCGTACCAGCCTGCTGCAGGATCTGGGCCTTTGACAGCGCCGAAGTCGCACTGGCGTAGTCCGTATCCTGAATCTGGCTGCGGGCGCTCGTCAGGTTGGTCGAATCAGTATTCAAGCCCGTGATCGCGGACTGGAAGCGGTTCTGGTAAGCGCCCAACTGCGCGCTTTCCGTCGCCAGCTGCTGCAGCGCCTGATCGACCTGCACCAGCACCTGGTTCGAGTTGTCGACCGTGGTCACGTTCGCACTGTTGATCGTGCCGGGCGTGGCCGAGGCCGCAATCACGTTGGCGCCTTCCGTGAGGCCGAATGTGGCCGCGGTTTCACCACCGACGTTGCCGACACCCGCACCCTGCGTCGCGGTCGTCGCGATCGTCACAGTCTGGCCAATGGCCGTGCTGCTCAGGTCGATACCACCGTTGGCGTCGACCGTGGCCACGATACCCTGGGAGCCGACCGCCTGGTTGATCGCGCCGGCGATGCTCTTCAGATCGGTGCTCTGGGTACCCGTGAGCGTAATGGTGCTCGTCTGGATTGCGGCGCTGGCGACTCCGCCAGCCGGGGTTACCGAGACGCTGAAGCTCACCGTGTCGCTGTTGCCACCGCCGTAGGTGCCCACACCAGCGCTCACCAGCGTATTCAACTGACCCAGATTGCTGGCAGCGGCGCTGCCGATCGAGGACACGTTGATGGTCTGGCCGGCATTCGCGCCGACCTGGAAGGTGGCGCCCTGGAAGGTGCCATCGAGCAGGTTCACGCCGTTGAACTGCGTCTGCGAGGCGACGCTGTTGATATCGGACTTCAGCTGCTGGAACTGCGCGTCAAGGTCGGCGCGGTCGGTGCTGCTGTTGGTCGCATTCAGCGACTGCACGGCCAGATCGCGCATCGTCTGCAGGTCGTTTACGACCTCCTGCAGGGCGCCCGAAGCCGTCTGGGCCAGCGACACGCCGTCATTGGCGTTCTGCGCAGCCTGGTTGATGCCGTTGATCTGCGAGGTCATGCCCTGGACGATCGCGTATCCGGCGGCGTCGTCCGCGGCCGTGTTGATGCGCAGGCCGGAGGACAGCTGCTGCAGAGCGGTTGCCAGCTGGCCGCCCGAGGCGGTGAGGCTGTTCTGAGCGACCATCGAGCTCAGATTGGTATTGAGGACTAGTGACATTGTCTTGACTCCTGAGGTTTCGTTCAGGCGCCGGACACCAGTCCGTCGCTCTGTAGTCTGTCGCGGCTCCTAGACCGCATTCCGTTCAGACCCTGTATCGGTGCGGCTGGCAGCAACTTGAGCTCCTGGAGGGTCAGCCATCCATTCTGCCGAGTGCGTCACAATTCGCTTGCGGGACATCCGGGCTCGCTACTGGATGTAGTTGAACAAGGAGAGCTTCGCAATCGACGCATAGGACTCCTGCGCTGCCTGCAGCGCAAGTTCCTCGGTCGACAGACGGGTCGTCGCCGCAGCGTAATCGACGTTCTGGATAGCCGACACGGATGCGGTCATGTTGGTCTGCGCGCTTTGGGCGCTGGTGTTGGCTGCCGTGATGGCATTGATCCGTGCTCCGACCGAGGCTTGCACCTCGCCGAAATTGCTGATCGCGCCGTCGATCTGCTGCAGCGTGTTGCCGACCTGGGTCGCTATCTGGGCGGAACTGAGGGTCGGATCGTTCAGGGTCGTGATCAGATTCGAAAGCGTGGAAAAGGCGCTGGCAGTGCCCGCGGCCGCCACGGTAAAAGTGTCGCCCGTCGCGGGTGTGCCGGTCACCGTCGTGCTGATGCCGTTGAATGCGATCGTGCCCGGGCTGGTGAAGGTGCCGCTGCTCACCGTGGTGCCCGCACTGTTGGTGACCGTGTAGTCCGTCGGATCGCTGAAGGTGATGGTGTAGGTGTCAGGCACCCATTGTGTGGAATTCACCACGGTGCCGGTGTCGATCGTAGCCGACCCGCTATTGCTGGCGCCCACTGCCGTCGTGAACGTGCCGTTTCCGGCTGGAATGTTCATGAAGACGCTGCCACCGGTATCGCCGCTGGAGATGCGCTGGTTCGAACTGATCTGCACCTGATTGACGCTTGCCGAGCCGTTGTAGGCGACCGACCCTCCGGACTGCGCGAACGGCTGGGTGCCACTGGTCTGTCCGGCGAACACATAGTTGCCATTCGAATCCGTGCTGTTGGCGCTGCTGACCAGCTGCTGCAGCAGTTGCTGCAGCTGGGTGGAAATATCCTGGCGCTGAGAAGAGGTCAGTGCGGGATTATTCGCCTGCACCGCCAGATCGCGCGCGCTTTGCATGACGTTGGTCGCGTCCGTGAGCGACTGCTCCTCGATCTGCAGATTCGCGTTCAGCACGCTGCCGTTCGACTGATACTGCTGTGACGCAGAGATCTGCGCATCCAACTGATTGACCTGGGCCATTCCCGCCGGATCATCGGCGGCGCTCTGCAGCTTGTTGCCGGTTGAAAGCTGCTGCTGCGTGGTGTTGATATCCGACTCCAGCGACTGCATCTGCTGGGCGGCGTCAGTCTGGAATCCGATAGTGGAAATCCGCATGGGTTTAACCGTTGGCGATTGCCGTGATAAGGGTCGTGAACATCTGACTGGAGACCTGAATCATCTGGGCGCAGGCCTGGTAGGCCTGCTGGAATTTCAGCATGTTGGCTGCTTCCTCATCCAGATTGACGCCGGAGAGGTTGTTCACCGCATCGGTTGCCGATGTGTTGACTGCCTGCTGCGCCTGCGAGTTGGCCTGCGCCTGCTGGGTCTGCGCGCCGACCTGGCTCACCAGTGAATTCGAAGCCCCCGTGAGGGACACCGTGCCGCCATTGAGCGCATTGGCGCTCAGGCCGTCGATCATGGCGAACAGATTGGTGTTGTCGCCGATGTTTCCCGCGTTGCTGCTGACCGTGAAACTGTCACCTGCGGCGGGCGTGCCGCTGATGGAAGTCGTCCAGCCGTCGGCCGTGATGGCGGCGCCGGGCGTGTAGGTAAGGGTCGGCCCGGTGCCGTCGATCTGGTACTGCGTGGCTGAGCTGAACACGATGGACGTCGCCGTCAGCAGGTTCGGGTCGGTCGGATCCGTCACTGTAGCCGCGGCGATCGTGCCGCTGCCGGTATTGCCGGGGGCCGCCGCTGCCTGCACTGCAGCGCCCGAGGCGATCTGCGTCGGGCTGGTCAAAAGAACATTGAACCCGGCGGCCGCGGTGGCGGTCGGCTGCACCAGATAGCTGTCACCGTCGTTGGCGGTGCCGCTCACCACAATCGACAGTCCGGCAGCCGTGAAGGGGTTGCCGGCGCTGCCGTCGCCGCCCATCACAATCGATTGATGGGTTGTCTGATCGTACAACTGCCAGTTGCCGGCGTTGCTGGTCAACGTGTAGTCATCGGTGGTCAGCGCCGAGAGGCTGGTGCGCATGGCTGTGACCTGCGCGGCGCCGGTGTTGTTGGCCGACGGGCTCACCTGCACGGCGCCCACGGCGAACAGGGGCTGTCCCTGCGCTCCGGTCTGCGTAAGGCCCGCGGCCTGCTGTTGGTTCATGATGCTGGCGACGCCGACGCTGATCTGGCCGAGGGAGTTCAGCGTGGGATCGATGACCTGACTGCGCACGGCGAGCAGGCCGCCCAGGGAGCCGCCCGTGATGGCTCCGGTAATATTCACCGTTGCGGCCGCAGTTCCCGCCGTCGCAAGGGAGACATCGAATTGCGTCGGATTGTACTGATCCGGAATCGCCGAGAGTGTCTGCGCGGTACCGCCGCTGACCAGGGACTGGCCATTGCCGATGAAGACATCCAGCGAGCCATCACTTTGCGTGGCGGTGTTCACCGAGACGTACTGGCTGAGCTGATTGATGAGCTGGTCGCGCTGGTCGAGGAGGCTGTTGGGCGGCTGACCCAGGTTCGTCTGTTCGGAGATCTGGGTATTGACGTTGGCGATGTTGCCGGCCAGGGTGTTGATTTCCTGGACGTTGCTGCTGATCTGACCCTCTACATTCTGCTCGGCGGAATTGAGCTGGCTGGCGTAGCCCTGGATGGACGTGGCCAGTGTTTGCGCGGAACTCAACACGGCAGTGCCACTGGCGGCCAGCGTGGGCGAATTGGCCAGGGTCTGCAACGAATTGCTGAAGCTCTGCAGCTGTGCGGTCAACCCGGTGCTGGGATCGCTCAGCATATTGTCGACCGAGGCAGCCGTGGTCGCGTAGGCATTGAAACTGGAATAGCTGCTCTGTGACGAGCGCATCTGTCCGGCCAGCAGCTCGCTGTAACTGCGGGTTACGCCGGTGACCAGCACCCCAATGCCGAAATTTCCAATACTGGTCGACTCGCCGGGCTGCGGGGCGAACTGTGCGCTCTCGACGCTGTAGCCCGGCGTCGAGACATTCGCCACGTTATTGCTCGTGACTCCCAGAGCTTTCTGGAATGCGAGCAGCCCGGAGACGCTGGTGCGAAGTACGTCAACCATTCGAAATCAGCCTTTACAGCGTGCTCGTGGTCACAGTTGTCGGCAGATCGGCGCCGGACTTGAGGGCTGTGAGTCCACGAAGGGTCATGGCCAGGTGGCCGGAGATGTTGTTGGCGACGGCGCTGACCTTGCGGGCATAGTCCGGATCAGTCGCGTAACCGCCGCGTTGCAGCCCGCTCGCAAAGGCGCGGGCATCGGTTCCGGTGTTAAGCGCGGCGGCGTACCGCGGGTTATTGCGCAGGATCGAGACATAATCCTGGAAGCTCTCGGTGGCATCTGCGTACGAGCGGAACGGGGACATCTGTGTCGTTGCGGTCTGCGCGGACACTTCGGTCGTCTGCGCCTGGACGCTGGCGCCGCTCCAGGAACCCGTCGCCTTGACGCCAAATAAGTTGTGGCTCGAATTGCCACTGCCATCATGGGGTAGATTTCGACCCCAATTGGTCTCGAGCGCTGCCTGCGCCAGCAGGTTGCTCGGAGCCACGCCGAGTTGCTCTGCGGCCTGCTGTGCCTGTGGCCACAAGCCCTGAATGAATTTCTGCTGGGTCGCGGTCGAGGCCGCCGGCAGCGCCACTTTCCCGCTGCCGCCAGGCGTGGCCGGCGCTTTCAGTCCCGCCGCACTGTCGCTGGCGCCGGTCGCGGCCGCGCCGGCGCCGGGAACGCCGAGCCGCTGCAACTGGCGAACCAGCATGTCGGCCAGGCCCAGGCCACGACCCTTGGACAGCTGCAGCGCAAGCTGATCGTCGTACATGCCCTCATACATCTTCTCCTGGTCGCTGCCGAAGATCGGGTCCGTGCCCACGGCGTCACGCATGCTCTTGAGCATCATCCGCGTGAACATGCTCTCAAACTGCTGTGCGACCTTGCGCACCGCGGATGGATCGTTGCGGGCCGCAGCTAGCTTCAACGCCTTCAGTCCCGAGAAATCCGTATAGGTATCGGCACTGGCCGCGGCGGCAGAGGCGTCTGCTGGGATGGGCAGGGTGGACATGTGGCCGGCGCCTCAGATCACGATCAGCTCGGCGCGCAAGGCGCCGGCCTGACGTAGTGCTTCGAGGATTGCCACCAGATCGCCCGGCGCGGCTCCGACCCGATTCACCGCGCGGACGATCTCATCAAGATTTACGCCCGCCTGGAACACGAACATACGGGCGTCGGCCTGCTGAACATTGATATCGCTGCGCGGGGTGACCGTGGCGGTCGTGCCCTTGGTGAAGGAGTTCGGCTGGCTCACATCCTGGCGTTCGGTGATGGTCACCGACAGTGAACCGTGAGCGACGGCGGCCGCCGTCACCTGCACGTGTGAGCTGATGACCACGGTGCCGGTGCGCGAATTGATGATGACCCGCGCCGGTGCCTCGCCGGGCTCGATCTCGATGGCTTCCAGAGTGGCCAGATAGCCGATGCGCTGATCGGGACTGCTGGGTGCGGCGACCTTGATGGATACCGGATCGGTGGCCTCGGCAGTACCGGCTCCCAGCACCTTGTTGATTCCGGCGGCCACCCGTGCGGCGGTGGTGAAATCCGGAGTGTTGAGATTCAGCACCAGGTAGCCATCATTCGCGAATTTTGTCGGCACCTCGCGCTCCACGTTGGCGCCGTTGGGAATGCGACCGCTGCTGGGAACGTTCAATGAGATGCGTGAACCGTCCTTGCCGTTGACGCCGAATCCGCTGACCAACATGCTGCCCTGAGCGAAGGCATAGACCTCACCATCCAGCCCATGCAGCGGTGTCATCAGCAACTGTCCGCCGCGCAGGCTTGCGGCATTACCGATGGAGGCCACAGTCACATCGATGGTCTGGCCGGGCTTGGCAAAGGGCGGCAGGTCGGCGGTGACGGTCACAGCCGCCACATTCTTCAACTGTGGGTTCGAGCCTGCCGGAATGGTCACGCCGAACTTCGCGAGCATGTTCGCGATACTCTGGATGGTGAATGGCGCTTGCGTGGTCTGATCGCCGGTGCCGTCCAGGCCCACGACGATGCCATAGCCGAAGAGCTGGTTGGAGCGCACGCCGGACACTGTGGCGATGTCCTTGATGCGATCCGCGCGCGCGGGAGTGCACAGGCCGGCCAGTGCAATCGGCACCAGCACGGCCACCAGGAACGTGACGCAGCGGCGGCTATTGCGGATAAATTCAAACATCAGAACGGTGTCCAAGGTGAATTGAAGAACCGCGACAGCCAGCCCTGGGCGTTGGCATCTGCCAGCGCTCCCTTGCCGCCATAGGCGATTTTCGCGTTAGCCACTTTCGAGGAGGGAATCGAATTGTCGGGCGCCAGATCGATGGGCCGGATGACTCCTGTCATGCGCACGAATTCCTGGCCCTGATTGATCCCGATCCATTTCTCGCCCTTGACGTACAGGTTGCCGTTGGGCAGTACCTTCTGCACCGTCACCGTGATGAAGCCCTGCAGGCTGTTGCTCTGCGCGCTGTCGCCCTCGCCGGCGAACTTGGCCGCATCGGCGATGCTGTTGCTGAGGATCGGAACACCGTGCACGGTGAGCGCCTTGCCCAGAATCGTCATGCCGGGCAGCGTGTCCGTCGTCGACTTGCTGGTGTTGGTGCTCGAGCTTTTCTGGGCAGCGGTCGACTCGTTCAGCACAATTGTGACGAGGTCGCCGACATGCCGGGCAGCCGGATTCTCAAACAGCACCACTTCGCGGCCAGCCTGGTAGATGGCACCGTTCGTGGGTTTGGGCGCAGGCTCCTCGGCCCAGCTCATGCCGTCGTCGTCCTTGGCAGGATGGTGCATCTGGCACGCGGTCAGGCCCATGAATGCAGTGCAGGTCAGTACTGTGTAGAAAGTTCGCATTGGTTTCCGTTTACATGTTCTGCGTGGCGTACTGCAGCATCTGGTCAGTGGTCTCGACGGCCTTGGAGTTCATCTCGTAGGCGCGCTGGGTTTCGATCATGTTGACCATTTCTTCCACGACGTTGACGTTGGAGGCTTCCACCGAACCCTGCACGACCGTGCCCATGCCGGTGAGGCCAGGTGTGCCCGTCGTGGGTGAGCCGCTCGCGGCCGATTCGACCGACAGGTTGCCGCCGATATCCTGCAGGCCCGCGGGATTGATGAAGTCGGCGAGCTGCAGGCTGCCGACCTGGGTCGGCGCGGTCTGACCGGGCAGCTGCGCCGTGACGACGCCATTTGCCCCGATGGTTACGCTCTGGGCGCCGGCTGGAATATTGATCGCGGGCTGCAACTGGTAGCCGGTTGCGTTGACCACCTGGCCCTGGGCGTTGAGCTGAAAGCTGCCGTCACGCGTATAGGCAATCGTGCCATCGGGTTTGAGGATCTGAAAAAAGCCGCGCCCCTGGATGGCCACGTCCAGTGCGTTGCCGGTGTTGTCGAGACTGCCCTGGGTGAAGCTGGGTTCGGTCGCCACCACGCGCACGCCGGTGCCGAGCTGCAGGCCCGACGGATACATGGTCGTATCGGAAGTGGAGCCGCCCACCTGGGTGGCGTTCTGGTACAGCAGGTCGTTGAATACCGCGCGGCTTTTCTTGAAGCCATTGGTATTGACGTTGGCGAGGTTGTTGGCCGTCACCGTCATCTGCGTCTGTTGTGCGTCGAGGCCGGTTTTGGCCGCCCAGAGTGCCGCTTCCATAGTGTATTACCTGTGTGCTGTCGTCTTGACGGTTAGGCTTGCGATCAGCTCGACTGCAAGAGTTTCGCCGACGCGCTGCCGTTGTCTTCGGCGGCGTGCAGGGCCTTGATCTGAAGGTCGAAGTTCCGGGACAGTTCGATCATGTTCACCATCGAGCTGGCCAGGTCGACATTGCTGCTTTCCAGGACGCCCGACGCCAGCGTGGTCGTGCTGTCCGCGACCGCCGGCTGGCCGTCGCTGGTGCGAAACAGTCCATCGCCGCTGCGCGAGATCGTGTCGCTCGGTGGATTGACGAGCTTGATGCGTCCGACGCTGGAGATGGTCTGGGGGGTCTGACCCAGCGGCACGATGGAGATCGTGCCATTCGGTCCCACCGTGGCGGAGGAGAAGGGCGGCACGCTGATCGGCCCGTCATCACCCAGTACCGGCAGCCCCGCCGCAGTCATCAGCTGACCGTTCGGATCGACGTGCAGGTCCCCGCCACGGGTATAGGCCTCATTGCCCTGGCTGTCCTGGACGGCAATGAAGCCCGGACCCTGCACGGCAACATCAAAGGGATTGCCGGTGGTGATCTGCGCTCCGGCCGATCGGTCCCAGCCAACGGACGAATCAGTGGCGTACACCCGGGAGGCATAACCCGGTCCGGTCACGGCACGGCTCTGGAATTCACTCAGGTCCGCCTTGAACCCGGTGGTATTCGCGTTGGCGAGGTTGTGGCTGTTCGCCGCCTGGGCGCGCAAAGTCTCCTTTGCACCAGACATCGCAACGTAGAGCAGTTTATCCATGAGCTGTAGTCAGTCCTATTCAGTCACTGGCTGCGACTACTGACGGATGCCGATGATGGTCTGGGTGATCTGGTCTTCGGTCTGGATCATCTGCGCATTGGCCTGGAAAGCACGCTGCGCGGTGATCATGTCGACCAGCGATGTGGTGGTGTCCACATTGGACTCCTCCAAGGAGCCGGAAGCGATGTTGCCGAACCCTGAACCGCCGGCGACGCCGTGCACCGGCTCTCCCGAAGCGTTGGTCGCCGACCAGCTCGCATCGCCCAACTGCTGCAGACCCTGCGGATTTGCGAAGTTCGCCATTGCGACCTGACCGAGCTGGATGGAGCGACCGTTGGTGTACTGGGCCTGCACGACGCCTGTGCCATCGATACTGATGCCCGTCAGCAGGCCGGTGGTGTAGCCGTCCTGCGAGACTGCCGTTACGCCAAAGTTGTTGCCGTACTGCGTGACATTGTTGAAATTGAACGCCAGATTCATATCGGCCGCGCCGGTCGCCGGTGTGTAGGGCGGCAGCGTGACCGCTCCACCGGGCGGCGACGTTAGCGCACCGCTGGCGCTGTAATCCAACTCCGTCTGCGGGCCGACGGCATTGCCATCCACATACACCTGGGCGTCCCAGGTGTTGGGCGCCGCCTGCTTGATGAAATAGATGGACGCGGTATGCGCCGCACCCAGCGAGTCGTACACCGTGAGGGAGGTGGTGTTCGTGTAGCTGTTGGAATCAGCCGGCGAAAACGTGGCATCCGCGGGCGCCGCGGCGTTCGCAGGCAGGTTCGCGGTAAGCGCCGCCGTGGTGGTCGCGTTGGGCGCGCTGTCTCCGGTATTGAGTGACAGGTTGGACAGACCGCCGGTGTTGAATCCGCCGTTTGCCAGCGGCGGGTAGACCTGCAGGTTGGCGCCGGTGGCGGTCGTTACATCGCCATTGGCGTTGACCTGGAACTCGCCATCGCGGGTGTACTCCAGCGCGCCGTTATTGCTGGTCGTGAAGAAGCCATTGCCGCTGATCGCGAGATCCAGATTGTTGCCGGTGGTCTCGACGTCGCCCTGGGAGAACTGCTGCGCGACTTCTGAGATCGATGCGCCATTGCCGACCGCCGTGGAGCTGACGCCGAACTGGGTCGATGCAAACAGGTCGGCAAACTCGGCGCGTGAGCCTTTGAAGCCGACGGTGCTGACGTTGGCGAGATTGTTGGCCGTCACCGAAAGATCCGAGTTGGCGGCATTGAGGCCTGTGAGGGCGACATTGAATGACATGGGTTGGTGTTCCTGGTGCTTGGGGTAGCGCGTTACAGAATGGTGACTACAGAACTCATCGGGACGGTCCCGCTGGTCGTATTCAGGTCTAGCTGCTGGGTGCTTGGATCGAGGGTGATGCTTTGTACCTGGCTGACGACCATCGGATCGACCGCCTGGGTGGTGCCATTGACTGTGGCGTTGACGCTCACCGTGTATTGACCGGCGGCAGCAGTACCTGAGGCGGTGGTGCCGTTCCACGAGAAGGCGGTCATGCCGGAACTGGCCGGCGTGACCTGAAATGACGTGACCGGCGCACCACTGGAATCGGCGATTGAGACGGTAAGACTGGTCGCCCCGGCGGGCGCATTGACCGCTCCGGCGATGGCCCCGCCGCTGGCCAGCGCGGCGCTGGTTCCCGGTGCGAGCACCGAGCTGCCCAGCAGGCTGGCACTGCTGCTGATCTGCGATGTCGCCATGACCGACTGCATGCTCTGCAGGCTTGAGACTTCGCTCAGTCCTTCGAGCTGTCCGAGGAACTGGCTCGGATCGGTCGGCTGCAGCGGATTCTGATTCTGCAGCTGCGTCGAAATCAGCTGCAGAAAATCGCTTTCGTTGATCTGCATGTTCGCCGGAACTGCGTTGTTGGCCGCGGCGGCATTCGCAGCGGTGTTTCCGGCGATCGGATTGGTGCTTGTGGACATCATGCGCCTCGCAAAAATGGTGTGGTCATGCTTCGGCTATCAGGACTGACCGAGCTTCAAAGTCGCGAGCATGAGGTCCTTGGAGGTATTCATGACCTCCACGTTGTCCTGGTAGGCGCGCGATGCGGAAATCATGTCCGTCATCTCTTCGATGACATTGACGTTGGGTGCGTAGATATTGCCCTGGGCGTTCGCCAGCGGATTGCCGGGGTCGTAGCGCAGCTGCGGCGCGGCCTGGCTCTCGACGATGCCTTTGACGCTGACCGCCGCTTCGCTCTGGTTATCGAGACTCGAGGCGCCCAGCATCTTTTGCTGCACCGCCTGGAAGACCGGGTGCCGCGCCTTGTAGACCGTCGCCGGGTCGCCGCTGACGCTGTCAGCGTTGGCAAGATTGCTGGCCACCGTATTGAGGCGCACCGACTGCGCGCTCATGCCCGAGCCGGCGATGTCAAAAATCTTGAAGGAGGACATGATGGCGTTCCTTGAGGATCTCTTTGCTTACTGGCCGGTGATCGCGGTCATCAGATTGCGCAGTCGCATCGACAGAAAGGTCAGCGTGGCCTGGTAATGCACGGTGTTTTCGGCAAAGGCGGCCTGCTCCTGCTGTGAGTCGACGGTATTGCCATCCAGTGACGGCGCCAGGGGCACGCGGTATTTGAGGGCGGCGCCGCCGTCGCCGGTCGCGGTGACCGCGATATCCTTGGCGTCGGTGGTGCGCATGCTCACGCCACTGTCCGGTGAGGACGCAGCGGCGAGCGCCGTACGGAAGTCGATGTCGCGCGCCTTGTATCCGGGCGTATCGACATTGGCAAGATTGTTCGCCAGCACGTCCATGCGGCGGGTCTGCACCTTCAGTGCATCAGCGTGAACGCCCAGGTATGAATCCAGTCCGACAGGCATGACTCGTAATCCGGTCCGTCAAAAAAGTGTCCTGCGGGAGAAATAGCAATACGCATGCCAGCCGGGCAAAAGGCCGCAATTGCGGTGAATTCGCACCGATAAGCGTGCGGTACGTCACAGCGGTGGCAAGTGCTTGCCGCTGGCTGCCGGCAAAGTGCCGCTAACTGCCGGCTCGTTGAGGTGAAGTGCCGAGTTGGCGCGCCAATTGCAAAGACTGCTGCATGAGAAACATAGCGACAGACAATCGACGCATCCGGATCGGTGCTGCCATGCTCGCACTGCTGATTGCGTCGCTCCCTACCGCGGGAGCGGGCACCGCCGCCGGCGCGGTCGAATCCATCGCCACTATAGAAGCGGCAGCACATTCCTACGTGGAGTCGCTGCTGCCGCCGGGCGGGACGCAGACCCAGGTCACCGTTCTGCCCATAGATCGGCGTTTGCGCCTTGCGCAGTGCGGCTCGGCGCTGACGGCGCGGCTACCGGTCGGGTTTACTCTGGCGGCGCGCGCAACCGTGGGTGTTACCTGCGCCGGTCCGACGCACTGGTCCATCTACGTGCCGGTTGTAATCGAGAGCCGCATCGCAGTATTGGTGCTGCGGCATGCGGTGCCACGCGATGCGCGGCTGACGGCTGACGACGTTGCGGTCGAAACGCGGCGCACCGCGGGTACGGCCGCGGCCTACCTGAGCGGGGTGAAGGAGCTGGTGGGACGCACCGTGCGCCGGCCTTTGCCCATCGGTACCGCATTGACGGTCGAAATGTTTGCCGCCGACACGGTGATTCACCGCGGTCAGGAAGTGACCCTGGTGGCAGGTGCCGGCCCGATAGAGATTCGGGCGACGGGTCGGGCCATGATGGACGCGCCCGCTGGGGCCCGCATTCAGGTACAGAACCTCAGTTCCCTGACCGTGGTCGAGGGAGTCGTGGAGTCCGCGGACGTTGTCAGGGTGGCCTTGTAAAATGCGAACTCAGTACTGCAGGTTTGGCCGCGTTCATCGATACTCGCGAGTACAGGCGAAGGAGCGTGCAGCGTGACGACCATCCATCATGGCCAGGGTGTGACGGGCCTTGGGGGCCACGGCTCCGGGGCCACCGACAAAACACAGTCTGCGCAAAATCAGGGTGCGCAGCTGCAGACCCAGGCCGAACCGGGGTCGATCAGTCAGGCCGACGAGGTGGAAATAACGCCCACCGCCCAGCTGCTGGCCAATCTGGCACAGCAGCTCGCCGGCGCTCCTGAAGTCGATCGCAGCAGGGTGGATGCTACGCGCCAGGCGCTGGACAATGGTTCTTATCAGATCGAATCCAACCGGGTTGCCGATGGTCTGCTGGCGGCGCAGAAAGTTGACGCCCAGGCATCCGCCGGCGCGAGCGCGGGCCCGCAGTCGACCACCGCCAAGGCGTTCGCCGCGACCGCACAGCTCGGGTCGGATGAAGGCTGAAGGAATACTCATGGACCCGCAGACCTGCCGCACCAAGATCGGGCGCCTCATCCACGAAGAAACCACGGCGCTGGGAGAACTCGCCATCCTGCTCGAGCGCGAGTTCACGCACCTGAAGGACAGCAATGTGGAGGCACTGGGTGCAGCCATGCGCGAGCGCCAGCAGTGCGTGGTGCGGATCCTCAAAGTGGATGATGAGCGGCGCGACCTGTGCCGCGCCCTGGGCCGCCCCTTTGATCTGAAGGGACTTGAGGCCCTGATCGCCTGGTGCGATCCGCAGGGAACCCTGGTGTCCGCGTGGCAGGGATGCACGGCCGCAGCGACCCAATGCCGCGGCTTGAATGATCGCAACAGTGCAATGGCCGGCGCCCGGCTGCAAAGCGTCCAGGCGCGGCTGGGGTTGCTCATTGAAGGTCGCCGCGAGACGGTGACCTATGGTCCGCGCGGCACCTGTTCCGTCGCGGCGGAGCGCCACGGGCTGTTGCGGGAAGTGTAGGGGCCCGCGGCTGCCGACCTGGGAATTTCGACATAATCCACGTCGTTCCCCCATAAGACGACCCTAAAGTTCCTCCGTTTGCGGCCGTTAATGCGTGTAACAGAGGAGTCATACCGTGTCCGGCAAGATCAGTGGTGCCATGAACAACCCGCCACCCGCAACGGCGGCCGGTAGCGTTGGTCAGCGTGCTGCGGCGACCGCAAGCGCCGCACCCAACGGCGCCACTGCCACTGCCACTGCCAGCGCGACCGCCAATGCGACTGCAAATGCAGCCGCGGCTGCGAACGCCGTGGCAGCCGCCAGTACCGATGAAAGTGTGCAGATCACGGATACCGCGAGCCATCTGATCACGGCTGAGCAGGCTTTGAACAACCTCCCGGTGATCAATCCGGGTCGGGTCTCCCAGGCCAGAGAGTCTCTGGCGTCGGGTACCTATCGAATCTCACCCGAACGCATCGGCAATCAGCTGTTGCAGTTTGAGCGGCTGTTGCCGGCAGAAGATCCCACCGAGTAATCGCCGGCGCCAGGCGCTGGCCGCGTTCAGGTCAGGGCTGCCTCGAGCTGGGCCAGGTCGTTCTTCGAGGCTTCGAGCATTTCCGCCACGCCGTTCGCATTCAGGCCGAATCGGGCCAGGACCTTGACGTCGCGCAGTTTCGTTTCCAGCGCCGCGGGTTCGCCGCTATGCCGCGAGATGGCTACCGCGAGCATCACCACGTCGGTCAGGGTGGGCGCCCCGCGCGGTTCGCGCTCGAGGTCCTCACTTTCGGCAATGGCGTGCACAATCTCATCCGGCACGGCCCAGTTTTCCAGCAACGCGACTGCGACACTCAGGTGCCAGTCGCGCTCGACGTTGCGGTAGGAGTTCGCATCGGCGAACAGACCGCGATGATTGCCCGCGCGCGCCAGCAGATACAGGCGGCCACTGCTTTGCAGTAGACCCGCGAGCATGGCGACATCGGGCGGTACGCGGGTATGTTTCTGCGCGATGACATGACACAGGCTGGCCACCTGTCCGGTCTGCTTGGCCAGAACATCCAGCAGCTTTTCCAGGCCGCGTAAGGCCTCTGACTGACTCAGAATCCGCATCGCATGGGCGTGCGTCGTGGATCGCACGGCATTCAGTCCGACACGACTCACGGCGGTGCGCAGGTCGGTGGCAGGACGCGCGGTGCCGAGCAGCGCCACCGAGTTGGCAAGCTTCAGCAGCCGTGCAGCCAGTACTGGATCTGCGCCGACGACGCGCGCGACTCTTTCGGCCGAGGCCGTCTCATCGGTGAGCACGTGGCGGACGCGCGCGACAATCGAGGGAAATCCCGGAATGTCCACGGCACCCAGCGAAAGCTCCGCAGCCAGTGCCTGGACGAACTGAAAGGCGTCCCGGCTGGTGTCAGCGGCTATGTCTACTTCGAATTCAGACATGACTGCGCATCCAGGGTTTGCGTGTTGCTAGGCACCGAGCGCCTCTTGAAGTTCTTTGATCTCATCACGGGATTCTAAAATGATGTTGCTGTAGGCCGAGCCATCCAGGGCCATGCGCTTGCGCGCCGAAACGCCCTGCATGTTCAACTCAATCGATTCGGGGTAGTCCTGATAGCTGACCATCAGGTGCGCCACGGTGAGTACGTCCGAGAGGTCCGGCGGACCGGTATGTCCGCGGTCGAGGTCCTCGAATTCACTGATGGCCTTGACGATATCCTCGGAAATCTCCCAATTCTCGAGCAGCGCCTTGGCGACGCTGACGTGCCAATCGCGGACAATCTGTTCGAAGGCGGGGCGATCCGAGAACAACGCTGGATGCTTGTGGGCGCGCGTGAGGATATAGAGCTCACCGACGCCGTGCAGCAGACCCGCAAGCATGGCGCTATCGGGATTGAGTTTGGTGAGTCGGCGCGCAACGACGTGTGACATGGCGGCCACTCCCGTGCAGCGTTGCCACAGGGCGGACAGAGGCGCTTCAAGGCCCTTCAGTTCACTGGCTTTCTTCATCTGGGCCATGGCAAAGGCCATCGCAGCGCTGCGCACCATGTTCAGGCCCATGCGCTGCACCGCCTTGCGCAGATCGGTGACCGGACTGCCGGTGGTGTTGACCGCCGCGGAGTTCGCAACCTGCAGCAGACGCGCCGCCAGCGTCGGCTCGGAGCCCACGACACGCAGCACCATATCAAGGTTTACATCGTCGTCGGCGAGCACCTTTCTGACCTTGACGGCGATATCCGGAAAGCTGGGTAATTCCACCTTGCCGGAGGACAATTCCTGAGCGAGGATCTGTACGAACTCAAAGGCGGCCTTGTTCGCATTGCCGGAGCCGGATTGAGCTGTCGTCGCTGTCATGGGCGGTCCTTAGCCTGGTTCGGGGTGACAATATCAGGCCGTGCGGCTCGTACACGTGATGTCCATCGCAGCTGCGAGAGTCATCAGCCTCGGGGCGATGGCCGGCAGCGGCAGGACCAGCTGCGCCGCCCCCACGGCGACCGCTTCCCCGGGCATTCCCCAGACCACACTGCTGGCTTCATCCTGGGCAATCGTGTGGCTGCCGCCCGTGCGCATCTGGAGCAGCCCTTGCGCGCCATCCCGTCCCATGCCCGTCAGAAGTACGCCGATCGAGCGCGCGCCCGTGGCCCGTGCTACCGACTCGAACATCACATCCACCGACGGCCGGTGGCGGTTCACGGCTGGCCCCGGATCAAGGCGGCATACATAGCGGGTTCCGTAACGCTCGACCCGCAGGTGCGTGTCGCCGGGTGCCACATAGGCGTGCCCTGCCAGGATCTGCTGGCCGTCTTCGGCTTCCTGCACGCACATTGCGCTGTTTTCATTGAGGCGGCGGGCGAAGGGGGCGCTGAACGCTTTGGGAATGTGCTGGGTAATGACCGTGCCGGGTGCGTCGGCCGGAAGCCCACTGAGCAGTTCCCGGATCGCTTCGGTACCGCCCGCTGAGGCGCCAATGGCCAAAATGAGATTGGTGGTGCTGACCGCATTGTGCGCCTGCGAGCGCAGCGCCTTGGCGGCGCCTGCGGCGGCGCCAGCTGTGGCGGGATTGGCAGCGCCGGCCGGGCGCACGCCCGCGAACGCAGCCGCCTTGACCTTGCCGATAAGCTCCGCGGCGTAGTCGCGCAACGTCGTGCCCAAGTCCAGGTGTGGCTTGGGCAGGAAATCGACTGCACCCAGCGCCAGTGCATCAAGCGTGACTTCGGCACCGCGCTCCGTCAGCGATGACACCATGACCACGGGCATGGGTCGCAGGCGCATCAGGTTGCGCAGGAAGGTCAGCCCGTCCATACGGGGCATCTCAACATCCAGTGTCAGGACATCCGGATTGAGCTGCCGGATCATCTCGCGCGCCACGTGCGCGTCACTGGCGCAGCCGATCACGTCGATGCCGGTATCGGCGCGCAGGATCTCGGTCATGATCTCGCGCACATAGGCCGAGTCATCAATGATCAGCACCCGGATCTTTGCCGTGGTGGTGCGTGGCGCGGTCACGTGAAGATCTCCACCTGTCCCTCGTTTGGCTCCTCGACCAGGTGCTCCAGGTAGGACAGCTCGCGATCGGCAACACCACGATTCTCAATGGCCGGCAGCTTCAGCACCCGCGCCCGACCGGTGGCCGGAAAGTACATCAGCTTGCGCGGTTGGATACCGCCCAGATCCTGGGAGGCCAGCCGGATGCCCTCGGTGCGCGCCCAGGAATGGATGAAGGCAATGTTGCGGGCGCCGATATCAATCATGGGTTTGAGGATACGGCCGCCGCCAAAGACCTTTAATTCCAGGCGCCGGCGCTGGGCGCCATGCCTGGCAAGATGGTTGATCAGCGACTCCATGGCGAAACAGCCGTAGCGATTGATCTCGTTGAAACCGGCAGCCGGATTGCCACTGAAGCTTTCGCGCCGGTCCGGCAGCATGAAGTGGTTCATTCCGCCCAGGCCCGTCTCCGGATCACGAATGCAGGCCGATATGCACGATCCCAGCACCGTGACGATGGCCTCATCCTGGCGGGTGACATAGCACTCCCCCGGTAGCAGCTTCACGGTCCAGCGCCCCGTGTCACGCTCCCAGAAGCGCGGCGCCTCCGTGAAGCCCGGCAGCCCTTCCGGAAGTGGTGGTGGCCGGGCGGCCGTCTCGGTTTGGGTTGGATCGTACATCGCTTCAGCGCCGCAGGTAGGTGGTATGGCCAATCGACTCGTAATCGTTGCTCACGCTGAGCAGGCTCTCCGAATGTCCGAGATACAGCAGATCGCCCGGTCGCTGCAGCGGGGCGATTCGCGCGAACAGCTCCCGCTGCGTGTCCTTGTCGAAGTAGATAACCGTGTTGCGACAGAACACCGCATCGAGCGGACCCGACATCGGCAGCGGTTGCATGAGATTCAGCTTCCTGAAGGTCACCATGCGGCGCACTTCGGGCCGAATGACATAGGTGCTCCGGCCGTGCTCCTTGTGTTCCGTGAAGAACCGCTGCAGCCGTGCTTCAGACAGGCCCTTCACCCGGTCAGCGCCATACTCGCCCGCCATCGCGGTCTCGAGCATGTCCGAAGCAAGGTCCGTTGCCAGGACGCGAACGTTCCAAGCATGCGGCGGCGGCAGCGACTCCAGCAGCACCATCGCGATGGAATAGGCTTCCTCGCCGCTTGAACAACCCGCTGACCAGACGCGCAGTCGGCGCGGGTTCGCGCGCGCGCCCAGCGCCGGCAGGACCTGGTCCCGCAGATGCTCGAAATGATGCGGTTCGCGGAAGAAATAAGTGAGGTTGGTCGTAATGGCATTGCACATGCGGATCTGCTCCTGCGCATCCTCGGCGACAATGCGCCGATATTCGCGGAAGGTTCGCAGACCCATGGCGCGCAGTCGGACCGCCAAGCGTCCATATACGAGTTCGCGTTTCTGGCGGGTGAGATTGATGCCGGTGAGGGATTTGACGAGCGCGCTGATGGCCTCGAAGTCCTGCTCCTCGAAGGCGAATTCGCGCTCGCGGGCTGCCGCCCGCCGCTCCACTGCAGCCATGTCACCCTTGTTCAACTGCGCCGCGCCTTGAACCGTCGGACCTGCTCATTGAAACGAGCGGCCACTGTCGCCAGTAAATTAAGGGCATCATCGCGACGCTTTTCGCGATCTTCGAAACTGATGCGATTCTGCCGCTGCTGGAACTCCAGGCACCTGGTGTACTCGTTCACATCGTCGTTGTACTGCTTGAGGGTCCTCATGGCCGTCAGCATTTCGTGCTCATTGGCGGAGGTCCCGTCCGGGATATGGCTCGGTGGAGCGGGCAGCAGGCAGTCCGCCGCGGCGCACAGCGCGTACGCCAGCGAGGCGGCCAGCACCGATGCCACCCAGATCGCTTTGGCCTTACGCATCGCGCAACTTCCGTGTCATTTCAGCAGTTGCGCGACGGCTTCGATCAGCCGCTGGGGATTGAAGGGCTTCACGACCCAGGCGGTCGCGCCTGCCTCGCGGCCTGCACGCTTGACCTCCGTGGTCGCCTCGGTCGTCACCGCAACCATGGGAAGGGTCCGATAGGCCGGCAGCTGCCGCAAATTGCGGATCAGGGTCAGGCCATCCATGACCGGCATGTTGACGTCGGTGATCACCATGTCGAATACCTGTGTTGCCGCGATGCGCAGGGCTTCCTCGCCGTTGGCACCCTGGACAACCTCATGACCGGCATCGAGCAAGGTGGCCTTGACCATCTGGCGCATCACCGGGGAATCATCGACTGTCAGAATCCGCGCCATGATGGCCTCCTGTGCCGGGGCACGCTGGTGATGTTGCGTAAGGTATGCATCAGAACTCCTTCCAGTCCGAATCGTCGTCTGCGACTTTGTTGAATCGCGGGGCCGGTGCCGCCGCCTTGGCTTTGGTGGTCCTTGCGGGGCCGTTTGCGACCCAGGGGCGGGCGGCGCCGCGACGCTCCGCCGCTCGGGGCTGTGCCGGCTGCTCCGGCAGTGCTTGCTCGGCTGCCTCGAGGGCGCGCTGCGCCGCGGCGGATGAGCCCGGCTGCTGATGCGCTTCGTCCAACTGATAACGTTCCATCACGCCGTTCAATTCACCGGCTCTCTGCGCCATCGTCTGGGAAGCGGCCGTGGCCTGCGCGACGAGGCTGCCATTGGTCTGCGTGAACTGATCCATCTGCAATACGGCCTGGTTGATCTGCACGATGCCCTGGGACTGATCGCGTGACGCTGCGGCGATCTCGGCAACCAGTCCGGAGACGGTCTTGATCGAAGCGACGATTTCTCCCAGAGTTTCACCCGAGCGGTTCACCAGTTCGGATCCGTCGTTGACCTTGCGCACCGAGTCCTGAATGAGCGCCTTGATCTCACGGGCCGCCGTTGCCGAACGGCCGGCGAGATTGCGCACCTCGTTGGCGACGACGGCGAAACCGCGTCCGTGCTCGCCGGCGCGTGCGGCCTCAACGGCTGCATTCAGCGCCAGCAGATTGGTCTGGAACGCTATTTCGTCGATCACGCCGATGATATCGGCGATGCGTCGCGACGCATCGTTGATATCGGCCATGGCGCGCATGGCTTGTGTGACCACCGCGCCGCCGTTTTGGGCCTGTTCGCTGGCGGTGCTCGCCAAGGTGCTGGCACGCCCGGCACTCTCGGCGTTCTGGCGGACCGTGGCGGTGATGCGCGCGACCGAGGCGGCAGTGGCTTCGAGCGAAGCGACCTGCTCAAGCGTGCGTTGCGACAGATTCACGTTGCCCTGGGAAATGCCCTCGGCGCCACGGTACACGTCGCGCGCGGCGAGCTTTACCGTCGCGACAATTTCGGCCATGTTGTCGGCCAGCTGGTTGACCGAGTGGCTCAATACCGCGAAGAAGCCGGTCTTGCCTTCCAGTGACAGCCGCTGGGTAAGGTCGCCGGCGAGAACTGCGTGCAGCATGCTTTGCATCTGGCTTTCAACCGCGACTTCGGGCGTGCGCTCGGTCCACTCCATGACCGTGCCGATGCGTTGGCCGTCGCGCCCCATGACCGCACTGATGACGATGCGGAAGGTGCACTCACCGAGTTTCACGTCCTGTGTATGACTGACCGTCATGCGTTCGACCAGCTCATGCTGGTGTGCGGCCTCGGCGGAGAGGATATCGAGACTGGCGCCCAGCAGGCGCGAGGCCGCGAAGCCTGGCAGCACGCGACGGATCTGCTCCTCGCGACGCGCGAACATCTGCGCGCCGATATCATTTATGTAGATGATGGTCTGCGCGGCGTCCGCGAGGATCACGCTCGTGGATACCCGGTCCAGAGCCTGGCGTATGCGGGCGTTTTCCGCCGCAGCGGCGCGTTCCGTTTCGATCTGCAGGCGCAGTTTGCCCTGCATGTTGCGCAGGCCCGCCAGCACCTGCCCGGCCTCATCGGCGCCGCCGTCGGGAATGTCATTGTTGTAGCGACCGTCGGCGATCTCCTGGAATACCACCACGGCGCGCCCGAGGGAGCGGCGCAGTCCGGTGGCAATGGTCCAGCTGATCAGCAGCGCGATGGCCAGTGCGCCAGCCGCCACCGCGATGGTCACATCGCGCTTGGTCGTCTCGTTGCCGGCGCGCTGCCGCAAGGCGTTCTCCATCTGGACGTAGCTCGAATCCGACAGCACCTGCAGCGCCTGTACGACCGGCGAACCGGCTGCGTACACTTCGGAGCCCGTAATCGTGATCTTGTCTGCGTTCAGGATCCGGGTCGAGACCATTCGCCAGTAGCCGGCCAACTGCTCGTTGGTGGTGAGCAGCAGCGGCTGCATCTGCGGTTGGGCAACGAGCTGTTGGGCGATCGCATCAAGATGCCGGCGTATCTCCTCCAGGTAAATTTGGATGGCGGCGCGATCGTCGCCCCCGAGATAGCCCTTGACGACCACTTCCATTGAATGCTGATCGACATTCGAAAACGCGATCACCGCCTGGGCCACGTTGCGCGTTGCCGCAATGATCAGATCATCCGTAAAGGCGTCCGAGTCCAGATCCATGTCCGACGCCTTCGAGACCCGCGCCATGAGCGTGGTGATGCGCTGGATCAGCTCGTCATGCGCGCTGAGATTCTGCTCCGGCGTCACGCTACCGGCGCTGGACCTGATCTGCCGCCAATCTGCGTCAATCTCGTGCCACAGGGCGCTGGTGCCGAAGCGCCCGCCAAGCTCGGTGTCAAGGACATCCAGCTGCTTGATCTGGGTTTCGATGTAGGCTTCGAGTCGGCCGCCCTCGAGGCGACCTGATGTGTCGCCGCTCAACAGCGCATTGGTGACTGTACGATGCCGCGTGACGCGCGCGAGCAGCGAGCCGACGGACTGCACATAGCGCGCGCCATCCAGCTCATTGCGTGCGGTGGTGACGGCCCGGTTCGATTGCGAGAGATAAAATACGGCAACCAGCACGGTCGGCAACGCCATCGCCAGGAGCAGCAGCGCGAATTTCTGGCGCAGATGCATTTTAAGCAGCAGATTCATGTTTCGAGGTTCACTCAGGCGGCCTGCGTGCCGTCATCAGCCAGAACCGCGGAGAAGTCCTTGCCGATCAGCAGATCGATGTCCAGCAGGATGACCATGTGACCGGCCACCTGAATGAGGCCGCGGATGCAGGCGCTGGTGGCGCTGGCGCCCAGATCGGGCGCCGGCCGCACGTCATGTGGCGCAATATCAATCACGTCCGAGACGCCATCCACCACCATCCCGAAATCGCGCGGACCTTTGGCGGACATCACCGACACCACGATGATGACCGTGATCGGCGAGTACTGAACGTTGGCGCAGCCGAATTTGAGTCGCAGATCGAGCACCGGGACGATGGCACCGCGCAGGTTCAGGACCCCGAGGACCTCCGCCGGGGACTGCGGCAATCGGGTGACCGCCGACCAGCCGCGGATTTCCTGCACGCACGGGATATCGATGCCGTAGGTGGCCTCACCGATCACAAACGTCAGGACCTGGCTGGTCGCGGCGGCGGTCTGGTCGGTTGACGGGCTGGGCATGAACGAGTCTCCTCGGGCGGTGCGGTTAGGCCGCTTCACGATGCGCGGCGCTACGGATCAGATCGGCGACGTCGAGAATCAGGGCAACCGACCCGTCACCGAGAATGGTGGCGGCCGAAATGCCCGTGACGCGGCCATAGTGGGTCTCCAACGACTTGATTACCACCTGCTGCTGGCCCAGCAGATCATCGACGAACAGGCCGATGCGGCGTCCAGCGCCTTCCACGACCACTACCAGCCCCTCGTGCAGCACGCGAGCCCGTGGGGTCAGGCCGAAGAACTTGTACAACCGCACAATCGGCAGGTACTCATTGCGAAAGCCGAACACCTCGCGGCCATCGGCAATCGTCGTCACCTGACTGGGAGTCAGTCGCAATGACTCGATGGTGGACATCATCGGCAGGATGTAGATCTGATCGCCGACTGCAACCGACAGCCCGTCCACGATCGCAAGTGTCAATGGCAGGGTGATCAGGAAGCGCGAGCCTCGGCCACGCTCGCTGTGCACTTCGATCTTGCCGCCCAATTCGGTGACGTTGCTGCGAACCACGTCCATCCCGACGCCGCGTCCGGAGACATCCGTAGCCACTTCGGCCGTCGTGAATCCCGGACTGAAGATCAGCTCCTGAACTTCCCCCTCGCTGAGCTTGTCGCTCGGGCCTATCAGTCCCGCGGCGCGCGCTTTGGCCATGATCCGTTCACTGTCGAGCCCGGTGCCATCATCGCTGACCTCGATCACGATGCTGCCGCCGTGGTGGCTCGCCGCCAGGTTGATGGTGCCAACCATGTTCTTGCCGGCGGCCGCGCGCGCGGTGGCGGCCTCGATGCCGTGATCGATGCAGTTGCGCACCAGGTGCAGCAGCGGGTCGCCGATCTTCTCCAGCACGGTCTTGTCGAGCTCCGTGGTTTCACCGGTGATCCGGAGCTCAACCTGTTTGTCCAGGCGCTGGGCAAGGTCGCGCACCATGCGCGGAAAGCGGCTGAATACGGTGCTGATGGGCAGCATGCGCACGCGCATGACGCTTTCCTGGAGCTGGCGCATGTTGCGCTCCAGCTGCTGCATGCCGGAGCGCAGACCGTCCACCGCCGGGCCCGTCACGCGCAGGCTGATCTGGCTCAACATCGCGTGCGTAATGACCAGCTCGCCGACGGTATTGATCAGCTCGTCGACCTTTTCAACTCCGACGCGTATCGATCCCGCATCCGGCGCGGCGACAAAATGCACAGGCTCGATGGCGCCCGCTGCCGGCGCCGCATCGGCCACGGCGGCGACGGCCGCGGGTGCCGGCATTTCATCCAGCGAGCTGGCCGGCGCGGGTGTGACGGGGCCGGCAGTGAGCAGCAATTCGCAATCCGCGTTCAACCATTCGAAGACTTCCCGGATGGCGGTCTCCGCAGCGCAGCTGACCAGCGACAGCGACCAGCTCAAATAGCATTGCTTCGGGTCCATGACCTGGTATGCGGGCAGGGCATCGAGTCGGGCGGTGACGACCAACGAACCGAATCGACCGAGTTCACGAAAGATTCCCGCCGGATCGGCGCCGCGCTCAAAGAATTCAGGGCCGGGCCGCAGATCGATGCGCCATTCGGCGCTGGGCAGCACCGCACCGTTCGCGCCCAACGCCGCTGTGGCCATCGACGCGCGTCCCGCAACGCCGGCCTTCTGCTCCAGGATGATGCGTTCGATGTCGAGTTGCAGGTCCATCACGCCTTGCACGTCGTATTGCTGCTTGGTTTTGGCCGCCACCAACATCGCGCGCATGACGTCCACGGACTTCAGCAGCAGCTCGCAAATCGGCTGGGTCACTACCATGCGCTCGCTGCGCAGTTCTTCGAGTAGGGTCTCGAGGCTGTGGGTGAAGGAGGCGATCTCACCGAAACCGAAGGTGGCACCGCCGCCCTTGATCGAGTGGGCGACGCGGAAGATCGCATTCACCGATTCCGCGTCAGGGCTGCCGGGGGTCAGCGAAAGCAGCGTCGATTCCATCAAGTCGAGCGCTTCGAAGCTTTCATCGAAGAACGCACCATGAAATTGAGTCAGATCTATGGTCATGGCGCTCAGACGTTGCCGGCGAGAGTGGCCGTGAGGCCCAGGAGCGCCGCGGCCTCATCCCACGCGGCGGGTGTGCCACAGGTCAGCAGGTTCGTGCCACGTGCGCTGTGGTCGCGAGTGAAGGCCGAAATCAGTTGCAGCGCGGCGCTGTCGAACCTTTGCAGGTGGCGTAGATCAAGTGTGATGTTGCGCACATTATCCGGCACCGCGCACAGGCGATCCCGCAGCGCGCCGATGTTGCGCACCGTGCAGTCGGCGGGCACGACGACAACCTCCGACTTTGGCGGTAAGTTCGAAGTTTTGCGGGTGCGGCGCACCGTTTTGCGGGCTGGTTTCATTCCGGATCCGTAAGGCCACCCTCGGTGGTGCTTTTTGACATCCTGATATCGGCCGGTGTTTCGCCGGCTTAAGCCCGCGAATTCTAGGCAGCCGTGCGAACAGTCGGATCCGTAGCATGCAGCCGTAACACCAGATCTGCCTCCTGCTGCGTCACACCGCAGGTACTAATTAGTTCCTGACGCGAGGCCCCGCTGCGCGCGAGGCGAATAGCGACGTTGTAGCTGGTGGGACCGCCCCCCTGGGCGGTTCTGGACTGTTCATCCAGCCGCGCAGCCAGCGTGGCGATGCGCGCATCCGTGACCGCCAGTGCCGCGCCGAGCTGTTCGAGTTGCTCGGCGAGCCAGGCTGAGCCGTCGAGAATCTGGCGTGATTGGAGGGTCGCAAGACGCCTGAGACGCGCCGCAACCACGACCGCTATCAATATTCCGGCCAGAATGACCATGGCGCCGTTCAGCAGTATCAGCACGTAGTCCGGGGGTGGCACCAGGACGTAGCCGGCATGGTGGATGGCAGTTTGAATCATTGCACTCTTCCTGTGATGCAGTTCACATCGTCTTGCGCCGGATTTCCGGCGAGTCGCAAACCTTCAGATGGAAGGTGCAGGAAGCGTGCCACTGACTTCGCGTCAGTGTGTGCTCGGGGTCGCCGCTGTCGCTGGGTCGGGTGGCGCGGGATTTGTCGCCGGCTCGGGGCTGCCCGGTGGCAGAATCGAAATCAGCACCCGCCGATTGGCATTGCGACCGACTGCGGTCGTATTGGGCTGCACCGGGCTGAATTGCGCACGCCCGATGACTGAGAGTCGCGCCGGGTCGACGCCGCTGTTGGCAATGAGGTGCACGACACTGGCGGCGCGCGCCGAGGAGAGTTCCCAATTCGAAGGAAAAGCGATCGTATCAATGGGCTGGCTGTCGGTATGACCCTCGACCCGTACCGGATTCGGCAGCTCGGCCAGGGTCTGCGACAGTTTGCGGATCACGCCGACTGCAGTGGGCGAGAGTGTCGCGCTACCGCTGGGGAACAGGATGTCGGTGCGGATCTCGACCTCGATCGTCGTGCCCTTGCGGCGTACGACGACGAGATTCGACTTGATCAGGTCGGACATGGCTGAACTTACGTCTGCCGCCACCTTGTCGAGAGCCTGGGATTCGGCCTGGGCGCGCGCAATCTCCGCGGCCTGTTGGCGCGTCACCGTGGCAGTGTCGGCGAAGATCGCGTGCGAATCCGGAGCCGACGATTGCGTTGCCACTCCAGGGTAGGAGCGCGTGGCGAGCAACGCTCCGGGGGCGGAGCCGGGCGCCGAGCCCGGCGGCTTCTGGCCGTTGAATTCCGTGAAGAGAGTGCTGGACAGGGCGCGGTATTTGCCTTCATTTACCGAAGAGACGGCATACAGCACCACAAAGAATGCGAACAGCAGCGTGACCAGATCGCCGTAGGGGATCGCCCAAGCCGAGTGCTTGGGTTCTTCTTCGATCGTCTTCCTTCGCTTGCGTGCCATCTTTCATGCCCTACTGCATGTAGCCGCGCAGCTTGGTCTCGATGATGCGTGGGTTTTCGCCCTGCGCAATGCACAGCATTCCCTCGATGATCATCTCGCGGACCTGCGACTGCGCGTGGATGGTGCCTTTCAACTTGGCCGCGATGGGCAGGAAAAACAGATTCGCGAGGCCAATGCCATAAACGGTCGCGGTGAAGGCAGCGGCGATGCCGTGGCCGAGCCGCGCGGGATCGGACAGATTCTGCAGTACCGCCATCAGCCCGAGCACGGCACCGATGATACCGAGAGTCGGGGAGTAGATGCCCATGCCTTCAAATACCCGCGCGCCAAGCGTGTCGGCGTGCTCGCGCGTGCTCAATTCCACTTCCATCGCCCCGCGTATGGCATCCGGCTCGTTGCCGTCCACGACCAGCTGCAAGGCCTTGCGCACGAACGGATCACGTTCGCGGCGCATTGCGGGCTCCAGGGCCAGCAGTCCCTGGCGGCGCACGGTATTGCTCCAATCCAGCATCTTTCGCAGCAGCAGTTCCGGCTGCAGGGCGGGCGGGCGCATCACCCAGGGCAGGATTTTCAGTGCATGACGCATTACCGGCAGCGGGGTCTGGACGCAGATTGCGCCGATCGTGCCGAGGACGACGACGGTGAACCCGGCCGTTGAAACCAGCGCCATGAGTCCCGCGCCCTTCAGCATGGCTCCCGCCAGAATCGCACACAGCGCCAGCAACAGGCCGATTACGCTCAATACGTCCGTGGCAAATCTCCGGGTCGGTGACTAATGGGTGGCGGCTTCACTGGCAGCCGCCTCGAGAATCTTGAGCAGCTTTTTCTTCAGCACATCGGCGGTGAACGGTTTGATGACGTAGCCGTCCACACGCGCCTGCGCCGCTGCAATGATCTGTTCACGGTTGGTTTCCGCGGTCAACATCAGTACCGGCAGTTTTGCCAGCTTCGGATCGGCGCGCACCGCCCGCAGCAGTTCGAGACCCGGCATGCCCGGCATGTTCCAATCCGTGATCAGGAAATCGAAGTTGCCATCTCGCAGCAGCGGGAATGCCGTGCTGCCGTCGTCCGCCTCGGTGACATTGCTGTAGCCAAGCTCACTGAGCACACTCTTGACCATGCGGCGCATGGACGCGAAGTCATCGACCACCAGGAATTTCATGTCGGGTTTCACCGCAACATCCTCCCGGCTACGGCCGGGCCGGCTCCTGTGAGTCTTTCCAAGCCGCGAGCCGCGCCCTCAGCCTCACCAGCGCCTGCCCATGCAGCTGGCACACCCGCGACTCGGTGACGTTCAGTACTGCACCGATTTCCTTCAGGTTCAGTTCATCAGAGTAGTACAACGACATCACCAGCTTTTCTCGCTCCGGCAGGCCCTCAATGGCGTGGATCAGCGCACCGCGAAAGCCCTCGTCTGCAGTTTCGCGGAACGGGTCGAGAGTCTCGGCTGCCGCGGCGGTGGCGATGGTCAGATCGTCCAGGCTCGTGAGCCGGCAGCTCGCGGCGTCCTGCACGATGGCGTAGTACTCATCGAGTGAGCAACCCATGCGGGCAGCCACTTCGGCGTCCTTGGCGTCCCGACCGGTCTCGCGCTCGATGTCGCGTACGGCGGCGGCGGCGGCGCGAGCCTTGCGATGCACCGAACGCGGCGCCCAGTCGAGCTTGCGCAGCGCGTCGATCATCGCGCCGCGGATACGGATCCCCGCAAAGGTTTCGAAGCTGGCGCCACGATTTTCGGTGTAATTGGCGGCAGCCTCCAGCAGACCCAGCATTCCGGCCTGGATCAGGTCATTGACCTCGACGGAGGGCGGCAGTCGGCCGGCCAGGTGGTAGGCAATGCGTTTCACAAGCTCCGCATGGCGCGTCACCAACTGATCGGCATCGGCGCTCCTGCGTTGTTGGGTGTAGGCGCCAACTGCGCTCATTGAACCGCCTCCAGCCGCGCCGGGCGCGGCTGCACCAGCCGTTCGACAAAGAATTCGAGGTTCCCACGCGGCCCGTCGGGGATCGGCCAAGCGCTGGCCTTGCACGAGAGCTTGCGGAATGCCTGTGCCGAGATGCTGGCGGGATAGGCGTCGGTCACTGTGCGCTGCGCCCGTACGGCCCGCCGCAGGTATTCGTCTTCGGGAATCTCGCCCACGAAATCGAGCACTACGTCCAGAAAGCGTGTGGTGACACGTTCAAAGCGACGAAACAGGTCCCGGCCCCCGCCTTGGGAGCGAATCATGTTGGTCAGCACGCGGAACCGGCTGACGCCGTGATGTCGACTCAGAACTTTCACGAGGGCATAAGCATCGGTCAGGGACGCGGGTTCATCACAGATAGTAACCACGACTTGCTGCGCGGCCTGCGAGAACTGCGTCACACCATGGCCCAGTCCGGCGGCCGTATCGACGATCAGCACATCCACCTGGGTCGCCAGTGCGCTGAAGGCCTGTACCAGGCCCAGATGCGCCCGCGCGTCCATGTTCGCCAGATTCGCGGCACCGGAAGCGGCCGGGACCACTAGGAAGCCCTGCGGCGCGGTGACCAGGATCTCATCCAGCGTGCGTTCCCCGTTTAGAACATGCGCCAGGGTGTAGCGCGGGGACAGGCCCAGGAACACGTCCACATTGGCGAGTCCCAGGTCGCCATCCAGAAGCACCACCCGCTTGTCGTTCGCCGCGAGTGCGGCAGCCAGGTTCACCGCCACGCTGGTCTTGCCGACTCCCCCCTTACCGCCAGTGACCGCGATCACCTGCACCGGGCGGGCAAGACCATCGAGCGTTGAGCGATCCATCAGGTTCCCTTCAGGCGAGCGCATGTGCGACATCTCCAAACCGGCGCTTCAACAGATCTTCATCGGCGGCCGCGCCATTCGTCTGGGCCAGTTGCACTGCAGTGGCAATGAGTTCCTCGGCGCGCGCCGGCCGCAGATCCTCGGGAACCCGCTGGCCGTCACTGACATAGGCGATGGGCAGGCGGGCACGTATCAGCACCGACAGCATGCCACCCAGTGTCACGGCCTCGTCGACCTTGGTCAGCACGCAGCTGGTCGGGCGCGCCGGCGCGAAGTGGCGCACGACTTCTTCGATGGCGCCGGCCTGCGTACTCGCAGCCAGTACCAGTGTCGACTGCAGCTCGCCACCGACTCGGGACAGCTGCAACAGCCGCTGCGCCAGGTTGGCGTCGCGCTGACCCGCTCCCGGGGTATCCACCAGCACCATGCGAAAACGGCCGAGGCGCGCGAGCACACCCGGAAGTTCGTCGAGACTGTCCATGGCGAACACCGGTACGCCCAGCAACTGCCCCAGCGCGCGTACCTGATCCTGCGCGCCAATGCGAACCGAGTCGCCCGCGACCAGCGCCAGGTCACGCGAGCCGTGGCGCAATACCCAGCGTACGGCGAGCTTGGCCAGCACCGTGGTCTTGCCCACGCCTGTCGGACCTACCAGGGCGATACGGCCGCCATGCTCGAGCCATTGATCGCCCGTAACCGGCACGCGCTGGCTGAGCGTCGCGCCCAGATAGCGGCGCGCGACGTTCGCTTCGCAAAGCTTCGGCAGGCCGGCGACGATCTCGCCCGCCAGTCCCTGCTCGATGCCGATCTCGGTCAGCTCGCGCAGCATTTCGGTGTGCAGCGGCGCACGACGTGTCAGATCCTTCCACGCCAGTTGTGCCAGCTGTGTCTCAAGCATGCGCCGCAGGGTCTTCAGCTCCGAGGTCATCACATCATTGGCCGCATCCAGGGTCGGAACGACATAGGTTCCGGCGGGCGTTTCAGTTGCCGCAGGCGCCGACCAGGCCGCAGCGACGGCGCTGGAAATGGAACTGACGACCGGCTCCTCGACTGGCGGGGGCGCGGCGGCTGGTTCCACGGCCGGTCGCGTGCCGGGCGTGGCCGGGGCGAATTGAACGGGCTCCGGGCGAACGGCCAGAGTGGGCGCCGGCACCATGATCGGCGGCAGCTTCAGCGCTGGCTGCCGCGTCTGCAGCGACGGCAGCGTCGGGGCGATGGGCGCCGCTGGGATGACGGGGGCGAGCGGGGCGAGCGGAACGAACGCAGCGGCCGTGACGGACGCCGGGATTGCCGACACCGTTGAGTCCTGCACATTGTCGGCGTCAAAGTCCATGGCGGCGGTGATTTCCACCCCATTGGCGGTGCGGCGGGTGGCCAGAATAACCGCGTTGGCACCCAGGCTGTCACGGACGGCACGCAGCGCGTGTCTGATGTCCGGTCCTGTGTGGCGTGTGATCTTCATCTAAACTTCTCCAACTGCCTCGTGCTGACTCGTCATCGACCGACCGCAGATACCAGACGCACTTTGCGATTGTCCGGAATCTCACTCCAGGCCAGAACATGCATGTTCGGAACGCTAGCTCGAATGAACCGCGCCAGCGTCTGCCGCAGTGGCGGTGGCACCAGCAGCACCGCCGGTTCGCCGAGGAGTTCCTGGCGCTGCGCGCTCTCCGCCAGGCGGCTCTGCAACCGGTCCGCCAGGCTGGGTTCCAGTCCGGTCGCCGGCGAATTGGCGCTTCCGATGGAACCTTGCAGTAATCGTTCCAATTCCGGATCCAGGGTCATCACCGGCAGTTCGCCTGCCATTCCTGCGATGTCCTGCACAATTTGGCGACCCAGCGCGACGCGCACGGCTGCCTGGAGGACGGCCGGATCCTGGGAGCGGGGAGCCTGCTCGGCCAGGGTCTCGACAATGGCGCGCATGTTGCGCAGTGGCACCCGTTCGGCCAGCAACGACTGCAGGACGCGTACGAGCACCGCCATCGGCAGGACTCGCGGCACCAGATCTTCGACCAGCTTCGGGGCGCCCTTGGCGACATTGGCCAGCAGCTGGCTGACTTCCTCGTGGCCGAGCAGCTCGTGAGCGTGCGACTGGATGATGTGACTGAGATGGGTCGCGATCACCGTTCCCGCATCGACCACGGTGTAACCCATGCTTTGGGCCTGATCCCGATCACCCGGTTCAATCCACAGCGCTTCCATGCCGAACGCCGGATCGTGCGTGGCGATGCCCTTGACCTGTCCGAAGACGCGCCCCGGATTGATGGCCATGTCGCGCTCGGGATAGATGATGCTCTCACCCACCGGCACACCGCCCAGGTTGATGCGATAGGTATTCGGTGCCAGATCCAGGTTGTCACGGATGTGGACGGCCGGAACCAGGAAACCCAGCTCCTGCGAAAGCTTGCGGCGCACGCCGCGGATGCGACCCAGCAGATCCCCGTTCTGAGTCTTGTTGACCAGTGGCACGAGCCGGTAGCCGACTTCCAGGCCCAGCACATCCACGGGTCGCACGTCGTCCCACGACAGTTCCTTGTTTTCCGGTGTCGCCGCCGGTGGCGGCGGCGCGACCGGCTTGGCCGCCGTGGTCTGGGCACGCTTGCGAATGGCATAGGCGCCCCCACCGCACAACGCAGCCATGCCCAGGAAGGCGATATTGGGCATTCCGGGTACCAGGCCGATGGCACCGAGTAGTCCGGCCGCCACGCCGAGCGCACGCGGTTGGCCGAACAGCTGGCGCTTCAGTTCGCCGCCCATGTCCTGCTTGCCCGACATGCGCGTGACGATGATGGCGACGGCAGTGGACAGCAGCAGGGCCGGAATCTGCGTCACCAGGCCGTCGCCGATGGTGAGCAGGGTATAGGTGCGCGCCGCCTCGGCGAACCCCAGACCATGGCCGATCGTTCCGATCGCCAGGCCGCCGAGGATATTGATCATCAGGATCATGATTCCGGCGACGGCGTCGCCGCGGACGAATTTGCTCGCGCCGTCCATCGAGCCGTAAAAGTCCGCTTCGGCGCGTACCTCGACGCGGCGCAGGCGCGCTTCATCCTGGGTGATCAGGCCCGCGTTCAGGTCCGCATCGATGGCCATCTGCTTGCCGGGCATCGCATCCAGGGTAAAGCGCGCGCTGACTTCGGAGATGCGGCCTGAACCCTTCGTCACCACCACGAAATTGATGATCGTGAGGATGATGAACACCACCACGCCGACGGCGAAGTTGCCGCCGATCACGAATTCGCCGAATGCCTGGATGACGCGTCCCGCGGCAGAGGGTCCCAGATGGCCGTGCAGCAGCACGACGCGGGTCGAGGCGACGTTCAAGGCGAGGCGCAGCAATGTGGCCAACAGCAGGACCGTCGGAAACACGCCGAATTCGATGGGCCGTGCGACCTGGAACACGGCCATCACGATGACGATGGACAGCGCGATATTGAACGTGAAGAGCACGTCGAGCGCGAAGGGCGGCAGCGGCAGCACGACCATGGCCAGTACCGCGAGCACGCCCACGGGCACGCCGATGCCGACACGCAACAGGTCGCGTATGGAAAGACTGTTGGAAGTGGGTGCCGCAGCCATGGATTAGTGCCTGGTTTGCTCGATCAGCGGATCGATCACGGGAGGGACGGGCCGCGCAGCGCCGTGGATGATCGGGTTGCGCAGCTGCAATACGTAGGTAAGTACCTGCGCGACGGCCACATACAGCGACGCGGGCACTTCGGCATTCAGGTCGACATCACGGAACAGTACGCGCGCCAGAGGTGGAGCTTCGAATACTGGAACCTTGTTTTCGACTGCGATCTTGCGGATGTTGGCTGCGACTTCGTCCACGCCCTTGGCAACGACGACGGGTGCGCGCATGCGTTTCTCGTCGTAGCGAAGCGCTACGGAGTAGTGCGTCGGGTTGGTGATCACCACATCGGCCTTGGGCACTTCCTGCAGCATCCGCCGGCGCGCGAGGTCCTGCTGCATGCGCCGGATGCGGCCCTTGACCTCCGGAGAGCCGTCACTTTCGCGATGCTCCTGGCGTACTTCCTGGCGCGACATGCGCAGCTGATTCGTGTACTGGCGCAGGGTCAGCGGCACATCGATGCCGGCGATGATCGCCAGCGAGGCCGACAGCGCCAACAGGGCGCTGCCCGTGACATTGACTGCGTGCGCCATGGCTACGTTCAATGGCTCACTCCCCAGGCTCAGCAGCTCGGCGGTCTTGGCACGCAGGAAGATGATGGCAATGAGTCCCACCAGGAGGAATTTGGCGTAGGCCTTGGCCAGTTCAATGACACCGCGTACCGAAAACAGACGCTGCAGTCCCTCAATCGGATTGAGGCGTGAGAAATTCGGGACCAGCGCCGTGAAGCTCATATTCCAGCCGCCAATCGCCAGAGGACTGAGCAGTGCAGCTGCCAGTGTCAGCCCGAGGATCGGGCCGGCCACCACCAGGCCCTGCCAGGCCAATGCCACCAGATTCGGCAGCATCAGGTTTTCATCCAGAGCCTGCTCGCGCGTCAGGGTCAGTCCGGACTTCATCAGCGTGGCGAAGCCTGCCGACATTCCAGCGCCTGAAAAGCGCAGGCCAATGCCGGCGATCAGCACGACGGCCGCCGTCGTCAGCTCACGGGAGCGCGGAACCTGACCACTCTTGCGCGCCTCATCGAGGCGCTTTTGAGTAGGTTGTTCGGTGCGGTCCTGCCCGTTCTCATTTTCTGCCATGGTCAGATCCGCGCCCCGGACAGGGATTGCAGCAGCATGAAGGACTCGCCCAGGAGTCGCTCAAAGCCGGACAGAAGCTGTGGCACGCTCACGACCAGCACCAGCAGGCCGCACACCAGAATCACGGGGAAGCCGACCGCCATCAGGTTCAGCGCCGGGGCGGCGCGACTGACCATGCCGAAGGCGAGGTTCACGATCAGCAGCGCGGTGATGCCCGGCAGCGCGATCGCCAGGGCGCCGCTGAACAGCGTGCCCCCCCAGATCACGATCTGCCACAGGTCTGCGGTGCCGAATAACGAACTGCCGACCGGGAGGGTGCGAAAGCCATCGGCCAGAACCTCGATCAGGCGCAGATGACCATTCAGAGCCAGGAACACCAGGGTGACGAAAATGCTGTACATCTCGCCCAACGCCGTCGTACCCGTCCCGCGGACCGGATCGAGCGTGAGCGCATAGGACAATCCCATGCTGTTGGCGATGAGTTGTCCGCCCAGCGTGATGGCGTCGAACACCAGCTGCAGGCAAAAGCCCAGCGCGATGCCGATCACGACCTGCTGGGCAGTCACCACCAGACCCGCAATCGAGAACGGCTGCAACTGCGGCGGGATCGAGATCATTGGCGCGAGGATCATCGCGATCGCGCCCGCCAGCACGATGCGGATGCGCGTCGGGACGGCCTGGCTGGAGAACACAGGCGCCACCATCAGGCAGGACCCGACTCGTATGAATGGCCACAGCACCTGGCCGAGCCAGGTTTCCAGTTGTCCGGTGGTAAGCGTGATCATCGTGCTGAACCGTCAGTTGACCAGGCCGGGGATGCTGGTGAACAGTTCGCGCGTATAGCTGACAAACACCTTGATCATCCACGGCCCCGCGATCACCAGGGTGGCGGCGATCGCGGCCAGCTTCGGGATAAAGGACAAAGTCATCTCATTGATCTGGGTCGCGGCCTGGAAGGCGCCGATCACCAGGCCCGTGACCAGCGCCGCCAGCAGCATCGGGGCCGCGAGCAACAGGGTGATCACGAGTGCGCGTTCGGCAATGGTCATTACCATTTCAGGTGTCATGTGTAGAAACTCGAGGCAAGTGTCCCCATCACCAGCGACCAGCCGTCGACCAGCACGAAGAGCATGAGTTTGAAGGGCAGGGAGATCAGCACCGGTGAAACCATCATCATGCCCATCGACATCAGTACGCTCGCCACCACCAGATCGATGATCACGAAGGGGATGAAGATCAGGAACCCGATCATGAATGAGGTCTTCAGCTCGCTGGTTATGAATGCCGGAACCAGCAGGCTCAGCGGCACATCATCCGGGGTCGCGAAGCCCTTGCCTCCGGAAATGCGCACGAAGGTGGCAATGTCCCCTTCGCGGGTCTGATGCAGCATGAAAGTCTTGAGCGGGCCGACCGCGTTCGTCAGCGCGGTGGTCGAGTCGATGGTGCCGGCCATGTAGGGCTTCACGGCCTGTTCGTTGATGCGATCGACCACCGGCGCCATCACGAACAAGGTGAGGAACAGCGATAGACCGATCAGCACCTGGTTCGGCGGCGTCTGGCCGGCGCCGATCGCCTGGCGCAGCAGTCCGAGGACGATGACGATGCGGGTGAACGCAGTCATCATCAGCAGTATCGCCGGCAGCAGCGACAGTGCCGTCATCAGCACCAGTACCTGCAGGGTCAGGGTGTAGGTCTGGCCACCACCCGGACCGCCCTGGACCGTGAGGGCGGGTAGACCGATATCGGCCGCGCACACATGCGGCAGCGCGAGGGCGAGCACTGCCACGAGCGCCGGCAACAGGGCCCGCAGCTTGCGCAGCTGCGCGGTCACTTGCCCAGACTCCGTCGCAGCAGGGATTTGAAGGAGGGTCCCTCAAGCGTCTGGCCCGCAGGCGGCTGCGCAGCCAGCGGCTCAGCCAATACATGCAGTGCGCTGATCTGCCCGGGCGCGACCCCGACCAGCAGCTGCGTCGTGCCCACCTGCAGCAGTACGGCCCGTTCCTTGGGTCCAAGACGCACTTCCGCGACGACATTGACCGCGCCAGTGCGGCCGCTGCCCAGATTGCGCATGCGCCGCATGAGCCATGCGCACAGGAAGATGGCGCCGAGCACGATGCACAGCGCGAGGGTGACCTGGCCGATGCCGGCGACGCCGGATACCGGAACGCCGGATACCGCCCCCGGGGCGGCGAACACATGGGCAGCCGCGCCGCTATGGGCGGCGGCGCTGGCATTGTCGGAGATGCTGCTCATTGGGGAAAGTGCACTCAACGCAGCTTGCGAATGCGCTCGGCCGGACTGATGACATCCGTCAGGCGGATGCCGAATTTCTCATTCACCACCACCACTTCGCCGTGCGCGATGAGCGTGCCGTTGACGAACACGTCGAGTGGCTCGCCGGCGACCCGTTCGAGCTCCACGACCGAGCCCTGGTTCAGTTGCAGGAGGTTGCGGATCGGAACCCGGGTACGACCCACTTCCATCGACAGCGTGACTGGAACGTCCAGTATCACGTCCATGTTGATGTCGCTCTTGGCGTCGGATGTCGCCTCGGGTTGCAGATTTCCGAACTCTGCGGTCTGTGCTTCTGGTTGCGCTGCCATGGGAGTTTCCTCTAGGGCCTCTTCAGGAAGGGATTGGCCGTGACCGCCGTCTTCTGACGGTTCAGGCGTTCGTTGATCTTCACGGCCTGCTGGCCACGCGAGATGCCGAAGTTGCCGCGGAACAGCGGCACTGATTCTGCATTCAGAGTGATGGAACCGTTGAAGTCGCAGGGGATCACATCACCCGACTTCAGGTTCAGCAGGTCGGCAAGCGTGACGGTCGCTTCGCCGAGCACTGCATTGAGTTCGATATCCGCATCGTCGACCTCGTCGCGCAGCGCACTGGTCCAGCGCCCATCGCGCTCGGTGGAGTCGCCGGTGCCGCCCGAGTCGAGCAGTTCGCGCAATGGCTCGAGCATGGAGTAGGGCATCGTGACGTGAAGATCACCGCCGCCGCCGTGCAGTTCGATGCGGAAACTGGAGATCACGACGATCTCAGTGGGGTTGACGATTTTCGCGAAATGCGGATTGATTTCCGAGTGGACATGCTCGAAATCCAGGGTCAGCAGCTTCGACCATGCTTCCTTCAGATTGCTGAAGGCGTGGCGCAGCAGCAGCTGGATGATGCGCTGTTCGGTCGCGGTGAAATCACGGCCTTCGACCTTGGCGTGACGGCCTACGCCGCCGAACAGGTTATCGACGGCGGTGAACACCAGCTTCGGGTCCATGACCACCAGCCCCAGGCCGCGCAGCGGGTTGATGCGCACGACGTTCAGGTTCGTCGGCATGTGCAGGGTATTCACATAGTCGTTGAACTTCTTCATCGTCACCTGCGACACCGAAATCTCGGGGCTGCGGCGCAGCAGGTTATACAGCGTCTGGTGAAACAACCGCGCGAAGCGTTCGTTGATCATCTCCAGCGCCGGCATCCGGCCGCGCGCGACATGCAGGTCGTTTATGAAATCGTAGTTGCGGACCTCGCCGGGCGCCCCTGTGGGCTCCGTGCTGACGGCGCCTACATCGATTCCGTTGATGAGCGCGTCAACTTCGTCCTGATTGAGGATCTTTTCGGCGCCTTCGTCGGTCACAGTGGCAATCCCTTGGGTTCTTATTGCATCACGAAGGTGGTGAAGAGCACGGTGTCGACCTTTTCAGGTTTGCCGTCATTGGCGCTGAGAACCTTGCGCACGGCGGCGAGCGCCTCGGCGCGCAGCTTCTCCTTGCCATCGTTGGTTGCAAGGTCGCTGGCCTTCTGATTGCTGAACAGCATCAGCAGGTCATTGCGGATGATCGGATCAGAAGCCTTCAGTGCTTCGACCGTCTTCGGGTCATGCGTCATGATCTGCGCGGTGATCTGCAGGAAGCGCACCTGCTGATCCCCCTGGAAGTTGGCCACGAAGGGCGGATCGAGGGGCACATACAAAGGCGGCCCGGACGGTGGCGGTGGCGCCGCGGCAGCGGTCTTCTTGGGCGCGTTGTGTGCCAGCATCAGCCAGGCGCCGGTGCCGCCGCTTGCGAGCAGCACGGCGCCGGCAATTCCGATCAGGAGCCAGGGTTTCTTGCGAGCGGGCGCGGCCGCAACGGGAGCAGCAGCGGCGGCGGCGGGAGCAGACGAGGATGCGGCCATTGTTCTAAGTACCTGCACATCAAGGATATGAGAATCTCTTGTGTCAGGCAGTGCAACGCGTGTGCCATGCGGCCCTTACGTTGCATAAGTCCCTATGAATTAAGGGATTTGCGCATACATCGGGAGTGTGAACGGCGTCTCAATCAAAGCGCCGCGCCAGAATTCCGGCGCGGCGCAGGCGCAGCGGTCAGGCGTAGGTGTCGAGCAGCGCCAGCTGCACGTTTGAGACCTGCGTCACAGTCGGGATGAGCACGGTGTCGCTGCCGGAAGGACGCGCGAGGCTGGTCGCCGGCAGTGACTGCGGTTGCTGTTGCTGCGGTGGCTCGCGAAATACGCCCGAATCAGTCAATGGCATGCCGGCACCCGCGAACAGCTCACGCAGTCGCGGCAGCGACTGCTCCAGTGCCGCCCTGGTGTCCGCATGAGTGGCGCCGAACCAGACGCTGGCCTGGCCGGCCTGCATGGTGATATGCACCTGCACGGGACCCATATCGGCGGGATTCAGCTGCAGTTGCGCCTGGGTGATCCCGGCCTGGCCGAGACCCGCGACGCGGGCGCCGACTTCATCGGCGAACGCGGCTGAACCGACCGGGGCGTGGATGGTGAGTGTCGCGCTGCCGATGCTGCCCGCTGCGCGCGTCAGCGCGGCGGCCTGCAGCGCTGCGGCCGCCTGCGTGATGTCGGTGTTGTCACTCGCGGCGGCGCTGTGCGTCGTGGGCGTTGTCGATGCCGCGTCGGAATTGGAGTCGGAGTCGGCCGCAGCGACCGTCGCAGTGGCAGCCGCGGTCACACCCGTCATGCCCGCAATGAGTTTCTGGATGTCTGCGAGCCCATCGATGCCGGCGGGTGTCGCAGCCGCGGTGGGGTTCGCGGTCGCGGTCTGAGAATCATTGGCCGGTATGCTCGGGCCCTGAGGAACAGCGATCGCGTTGAAGCGGGCGAGGGTCGCGTTGAGCGCAGTTGCCGAGGGCTGAGTGCCGGCCGTCTGGGCGCCACCGGTGGCATTCGCGCCGACAGCTGCGATGGCGCTGTCGGTGTCCGAGTCGGCGGCTGACGCGGCTGACGCGGCGGTGGGCAATGGTGCCGGAGTCGCAGGCAGAAGCACCTGGGCGATCCAGGCGATCGCATCGATGCCCGCGCCGGCCGGGTTCTGCGTCTGTTGGCCTGGTCCTGCGGCGGTCTTGGTGCCGCTATCGTTGGCCGGCGTCGGCACCGACGTGGACGCAGCCGCACTACTCGCACTGCGTCCGAGAGCCGTGGCCATGACGCTGCCAAAGTCAGTGCCGGGATCCGCTGCGGTGTCGGGCGCGTCGTTCGCGGCGGCCTGAGTACCGGTGGCAGCGGCGTTGTTCTTGGCACGCGTGCGCGCGTTGTTGCGAGTCTGCGCTGACGGTCCATCCGCCTTCTGACCGGCGGCTGTGCTGCTGCCTACACTGCTGGGCTGGCCATTGGTGGATTGGCCGCTGCCGGACTGACCAGTGCCGGACGCGGCGTTGCCGGCGCCGCTATCCGAGGGGGCCGTGCCGCTGCTGCTGCCCGAGCTGGTGTCGTTGGACTGGTTCATTGCGTTGTTCGCATTCGATGCGTCAGCGACATGGCCGGCGGAGGGACCGGATGCACGTGCCTGAAAACTTGTTGGTGCCGGATCCGTAGCGCCGGCAGCTATTGCATTGCTATTGATTCCCACTCGAGTCGAGCCTCCCATTTGCTTTACGTTGACCGCGGTCATCGGTCTCGCGCTGATCGCGCTGGTCCCGAGCCCTGGTTTCACTGGCCGAGTGTCGTTCCACGACCTTGTCCATGATCTGCGAGCGCTGCGCGGCACCTTGCCAGCTGGTTCGCTCTGATTCGCTTTCGGAGCGGGCCTTGCGCAGCAACTCTTCCTGCTGACGTACGGCTTCGGCGAGTTTGGCCAGGAATGCCTGGAATTCGCGGATGCCGGCGCCGCCGATGCCGGAGGCCGCGCGCTGCCCGAAGTCACGTAGATAACCTGCGTGGTAGCCCTGCAGTTCCTCGAGCTTCGCCGCGCACTGTTCAACGCGGGTGCAACTTTGCGCCAGCCGCCTGGCATGCTGGCGCTCCTTTTCATCGGTGACGCGCTGGACCACCTTCAATCTTTGTTTCGGACTCATCTGCAATTACCGGTTCAGGACACGCCAGGCGGTGCGGGACTGTCCGCCATCACGCTCTGAAGTGCGGCGAGGCTGCCGTCGAAATCCACGCGCGTGCGCATATCCTGCTGCAGGAAGCGCTCGAGCTTCGGCCAAATGGCGATGGCGGCATCAATGCGCGGGTCGCTGCCGCGCTGGTAGGCGCCGATCGCAATCAGGTCACGATTCTGTTCATACGTCGCCAGCTGCTGCCGGAAGCGGCGCGCCAGCTCGTAGTGCTCGGGCGGCACGATTTCGTGCATGGCCCGGCTGACTGAGGCTTCCACGTCGATCGCGGGGTAGCGACCGCCTTCGGCGATCCGACGCGACAGCACGATGTGGCCATCGAGAATGGCGCGCGCCGCATCGACTATCGGATCGTTCTGGTCATCGCCCTCGGCGAGCACCGTGTAAAATGCGGTGATGGAACCGCTGCCCTGCAGGCCGTTGCCGGCGCGCTCCACCAGCTGCGGCAGCCGCGCGAACACCGAGGGCGGATAGCCCTTGGTGGCCGGGGCCTCGCCGATGGCGAGCCCGATCTCGCGCTGCGCCTGGGCGAAGCGGGTCAGCGAGTCCATGATCAGCAGTACGCTGTTGCCGCGATCCCTGAAATATTCGGCCACGGCCGTGGCCAGCCACGCACCGTGCAGGCGCATCAGGGGCGGGGTGTCCGCGGGAGCGGCGACCACCACGGCGCGTTGCCGGTCCTCCGGTCCGAGTATACGATCGACGAATTCCTTCACTTCCCGGCCGCGCTCGCCGATCAGGCCGACTACGATCACATCGGCGCTGGTATAGCGCGACATCATTCCCAGCAGCACGCTCTTGCCCACGCCGCTACCGGCGAACAGGCCGATGCGCTGACCACGGCCCACGGTCAGCAGGCTGTTGATGGTGCGCACGCCAACATCCAGTGATTGCGAAATGGGTTGACGGCCGAGGGGATTCATCGGCACGCCGGTGAGGCGTACCATCTCGTCGCAATTGAGAGGTCCCAATCCATCGAGCGGCTGGGCGGCACCGTCGATGATGCGTCCCAGCAACTGCGGTCCGACGGCGACCGTGCCCGCCCGCTGACGCGGAACGACGCGCGCGTTCGGGCCCAGACCATGCGGATCGCCGGTTGGCATCAGGTACAGACGCTCGCCGGAGAAGCCGACCACTTCAGCTTCGATGGTCGCGCCATCGGTCGTGGTGACGTCACAGCTGTCGCCGATGGAGGCCTGACATCCGATTGCCTCCAGCGCCAGACCCACCATGCGTGTGAGGCTGCCCTGCACCGGCGGCGGTGGCAGGCGCTCGATCTGGCGCACGCAGCGGGCCAGTGAGTCCCGCAGCCGGATGTTGCCGGGCGGGGCCTCGGTTGCACTCATGATTCGGTGCCCTCCGGGCTTGGGCTCGCCTCATCAGCTGAGCGCGCGCCGGCCCGTTCCTCACCGAGCATGCTGCTGATCATGGCGTTGACGCGGCTTTCGAGCCGGGCGTCGATCTGTGAATTCTCCGAGCGCACCAGGCAGCCGCCGCGGGAGAGGGTAGGATCCTCGACGACGCTCCAGGCGCGTTCCTGGCCGGCCGTTGCCAGCCGCTCCGCGACTGCCGCCGCGTCCTCCGGATGCAGATGCACGCGCACGTCGCGCGCCGCCGCCGGTAGCCGGCCCACGGCCTCGCGGATCAATGCGGCAATCTGTCCCGGATCGGCCTTCAACTCGCGGCGTGCGAGCTGCTTGCCGACCGCCAGCGCCAGCAGCACCAGCTGATGTTCAACTTCGCCTTCCAGCGTCGGCAGTGGCCGTGACAGCTGGTTGAGGATGGCATCCAGTCGCGCCACCTGCGCGGCGAGTGCCTCGTTCTGCTTCTGCAATTCGGCGCGTCCGGCGCTGACGCCGGCCTGGTAGCCACGGTCCATTTCCGCCTGGCGGGCGCCGTCGTTGGCGCGCGCGGCCTCGGCATCACGCGCGCGTGAGTCGCGGCGCAGGCCGACGATCGGACCGTCGACATTCGGCAAAGACCACAGCTCGGCCACCGTCGCGCGGCTTCGGGTGCTATCAGACAAACGCTTCTCCCTTGCCGCCCAGTGCGATGGTGCCTTCCTCGGCGAGCTTGCGGGCCACGGCCAGGATTTCCTTCTGCGCGGCCTCGACGTAGGCGAGTCGTACCGGGCCCTTCGCTTCGAGGTCATCGCGCAGCATTTCAGCGGCACGCTGGGACATATTCTTGAAGATCTTCTGCTTCAGGGGCTCATCGCAACCCTTCAGCGCCAACAGCAGCTGATCGCCCTGTACCTGGCGCAGGATCTCCTGCAGACCGCGGTCATCGACATCGATGAGATTGTCGAATACGAACACCAGGTCCTGGATGCGGGCACCGAGCGCCGAATCAGCGTTGGTGATGTGTTCCATGACACTGGACTCGATGGCTGGTTCGAGCGCATTGATGATATTGGCCGCCGCCTTTTCGCCGCCGAGTTCGGAGGTGCGGCTGGAAGTGCTGGCGAAGCTCTTCTCAATGACCTCGTCGAGCTCCGAGAGGGCGGCCGGCTGCACGCCGTCCAAGGTCGCGATGCGCATCATGACGTCCGCGTGCAGGTTGGCCGGCAGCTGCCGCATGACATCGGCCGCCATGTCCGGCTCCAGGTACGCCAGCACGATGGCAATGATCTGCGGGTGTTCGTTGTGGATGACTTCGGCGACGCTGCGCGAGTCCATCCATTTGAGCGTCTCCAGCCCCTTGTTGGGCAAGCCGACGTTGATGCGTTCGATGACGTTGGCGGCTTTTTCCTCACCGAGCGCATTGGTCATGACATTGCGCAGAAACTCGTCCACGCCAACGCCTACCGAGGTCTGGCGTGCGACGCCATTCGAGAATTCAGACAACACGCCGCTTACCTCCTCGCGTGACACATTCTGCAGCTGCGCCATGGCGGCGCCGATTTTCTGCACTTCGCGTGCGCCCATGTGCTTGAGCACCTGCGCGGCCTCGTGCTCGCCGAGGGTGAGCAGCAGGATCGCGGCGCGTTCGGTACCGTTGCGGTCATCCTTGGCGGCTTCCTCACTCATCGACGGACACCCAGTTGCGCACTACCTGCGCGACGCGCTTCGGATCCTGGTTCACCAGCGCGCGGGCATTGGTAATCTGTTGGTCATAGGGCACGGCGGGGGCGGCCGGTGCCGCGGCATGGCCGCCGCCGGCCGCGTCGCCCACGTACCCTTGCTGTTGCATGCCACCGGCCAGGGCGGCGGCCGCGCCGCCACCGCTGATCGCGACCGGATCGCCTGATGCGCTCAGCAGGCCCCGGCTCTGCGCCGAGGGCATCAGAGCCTTGATCATCGGCCGCAGCACCGCCAGCGACAGCACCAGCAGCACGATCACACCGGCTACGAGTTTCGCCATGTCACGGAACAACGGGGTTTCCCATAGGGCCACCTTTTCAAGTGGCGCATCGGCCGGCACCGGTTCGCTGCGGAAGGAGGCGTTGACTACATTGACGCTGTCGCCGCGCGCCTGGTCAAAGCCGACCGCGTCCTTCACCAAGGTGGTGATGTGTGCCAGTTCGGCGTCAGTCAGCGGACGGCCCTTGACGGGCTTGCCGTCCTTGCCGGTCACCGGCATGTCGTCCACTACGACCGCGACCGTGAGCCGCTTGAGCTGTCCGGCCGGTTGGCGCGTATACGCCACGGTGCGGTCGATTTCATAGTTCTTGGTGCTCTGCGTGGCGGTGCTGTCCGGGCCGCTGGAAGCACTGGCCGCCGCATCTGCGGTGGCCGGTACCTGGCCGGCGGGGGTGGCCGCTGCGGTCGCAGGTGGCTTGTTCGGCGGCGGCGGCTGTGCGACGCCGGCGGCGGGCGGCTGATTGCTCAGTGCGCCGGGTACGCCGCCGCTTTGCGACCCATCGCGACTGCTGGTCTGCGATTGCTGTTCGCTGCGCACGATCTGGCTACCCGGCGTGTAGTTCTCGGTGGCCTGTTCGGTGCTCGAGCTGTCCACCTGGGCGACGACCTGTGCACGCACGCGTCCGGCACCGACGATGGGCGTGACGATCGCCTCGATGCGCTGCTCGTAGTCATCCTCCATGCGCTGCACGACCTGGAAGCGTTCTTCGCGCAACGAGGAGTCATCGCTGCCCTGTGGTGTGGTCAGCAGGTGGCCCTGCTGGTCAATCACCGTGACCTGGTTGGAATGCAGGTCCGGAACACTGGAGGCGACCAGGTTGACGATGGCCTGTACCTGCTCCTGCTCGAGCCGGCGACCCGGTTTGAGCTGCACGAATACGGAGGCACTGCCGTCACGCTGATCGCGAATGAACGCGGACTGTCGCGGAACGGCCAGGTGCACCCGGGCACCGTCGATGGGACGCAGGCTCGCAATGGTGTGTGCAAGCTCAGTCTCCATCGCGTGCTGATAGCGGGCGTTCTCCACGAACTGACTGACGCCCAGGCCGGCATCCTTGGTCATCATGGCGAAGCCATTGTCGTTGTCCGGCAGGCCCTGACCGGCGAGCTTCAGGCGCGCCTCGCTCAGGCGCTCGGAGGGCACCATGAGGGCGTTGGATCCGGCCTCCAGCCGGTACGGAATGGTGGCGGCATCGAGTGCCTGCGTAACCTGTGCCTGATCGTCAGTCGCGAGATTCGCATAGAGCATGCTGTAGGTGGGACCGCGCGACCACAGCACCACGGCAACGCCGGCGGCGACCGCAGCGGCAATACCCACCAGCAACAGGATCGGGCGCAGGCCTGCGGTCCAGCGCGGATAAATCACTTCGGCATTCGTCGCCGTACTCACAGTGAACTCCAGGAATTGTTTGTCTTAATAGCCATGAATTGCCCGTCGCGTTCCCGTTACATCTGCATGTTCATGATGTCCGTGTACGCACTGATCAGGCGGTTGCGTACTTCGGTCACCGCACGAAAGGTCAGATTCGCCTTGTTCGCCTCGAGCATTACCGTCGGCAGATCCACTCCCGGTGCGCCGCGCTCGAACTTATCGGCGATATCGTTTGCGCGCAGCTCGGTCTGATTGGCCTGCTCAAGACCGCTGCGCATCAGCGTCGCGAAGCTACTGGCGGCGCCGGAGGCTGGCGCCGTGCCGGAGGCCGCCGCCGCATCGTTGGTGAGTCCGGCGGGTCTGATGCCCGGGGACTGCGTCTGCGCAGCGAGGCTGCGGATCTGGGAGAGGACCTGGTCAATCTGTAGCTGGCTCATGGTGGGCTCCGCCGCTCAAACCGCGGGAACATCAATGCCCGCTGCGCGCAGTCGGGCGAGTTTGTAACGCAAGGTTCGTGGCGAGATGCCCAGGCGTTCGGCGATCTCGCGACGCGTGCTGCTGCCATTGCGCAGCGCATCGAGAATCACGTTGCGTTCGACCTGTCCGAGCGAATCGGCCAGTGACCCGGCCGGCGAACCGGAAACATCACCCGCGCCCGGGGGCTCAGCGATGACCGCTTCTGCGGGGCCCGGCGCCAGGGCGGCGACCGCCGCGGCGACGGCGACGGGGGCGGTGCTGGCCGCGACCCGCACCTCCGGTGCTGGTTCGAATTGAATGTGCTCCGGTCCGATGACCGGGCCATTGACCAGGATCAGGGCGCGCTGCAGCAGATTGTCGAGTTCGCGCACGTTGCCTGGCCAGGAGTAGGTGAGCAGCAACTGTGCCGCTTCGGCGCCGAGTGCCGGGATCAGCTCCCCGACGCGCGAGCGCGAGCCCAGCAGCTGCATGGCGAGCGGCAGGATGTCGTCGCGTCGCTCGCGCAGCGGCGCAAGCCCGAGAGGAAATACATTCAAACGGTAGTAGAGATCCTCGCGGAAGCGTCCGGCAGCGACTTCTTCGCGCAGCCGACGATTGGTGGTGGCCAGCACCCGCAGCTCAAGGGGTATCGGAGTACGGCCGCCGAGGCGTTCCACCTCGCGCTCCTGCAGCACCCGCAGCAGCTTCGCCTGCAGGCTCAGTGGCATTTCGGTAATTTCATCCAGCAGCAGGGTGCCACCCTGTGCCTGTTCGAACTTGCCGGGATGCGTCGTGTGAGCGCCGGTGAAGGCGCCACGCTCATAGCCGAACAGAATGGCTTCGAGCATGTTTTCCGGGATCGCCGCGCAGTTCACGGCCACGAACGGTCCGTTGCTGCGTGTCGAGAAACGGTGCACGAAGCGGGCCAGCACTTCTTTGCCGGTGCCGGACTCGCCCACGATGAGCACGGTGCAGTCGCTGGCGGCCACGCGGCGCGCCAGTTCGAGCAGACGCTGCGACGAGGCGGCGCTGGCTACCGGCTGTGGTTCAAGTGCGCGCCGCGCGTTGGATGAAACCGTATTGGTGGAATCCTGGACCATTCAAACCCCGAACAGAAATGCTGTTGCGAGGGGTGTGGTGCAAGAGGCGTGCCCGGCGGCAAATTGCCATCAAAGCGTGACGACAGTCACACGGAGCGGCACCAGCTTGCCGCTTTCCGTCAATCTTCCGTCGCGGAATCCGGCGTGGCGAGATCGGCCGCGGCGAGTTCAGCACTCACCAGCCCGAGCTTGCGCAGTTTTTCGACGAGAGTGGTGCGTCGCAGGCCGAGCAGCCGGGCGGCGTGTGCGACGGTGCCCTTGGAGCGCTCCAGCGCCTGCTCGATCAGGCGCCGTTCGATCTGCGTCAGATGCGCGCGCAGGTCGATGCCGTCGGCCGGCAGCGTCGCCGCGTCGCCGCTGGCCGGATTCAGCTCGGCGCGCGGCAAGGGCAGGTGCGGGCCCGCTGCCTCGGCGCTTTCCAGCAAGGCACCGGGGCTCAGCAGTTCCGCGGTCTCTTCGCCGAACTGAAATTCGGGCGATAGCGGCACGTGCGAGTGCTGTTCTGCCGCGGAAATTTGCGCAGGCTCGGTGACCGCGGTCCAGTCCGAAGGTCGGTACTTGGGCGGCAGGTCGCGGACATGGGCGACCCGGCCGGAGCAGATGATCGAGAGTCGCTCGATCAGATTGGCAAGTTCACGCACATTACCGGTCCACCGATACAGCGACAGTGCGGCCAGCGACAGGGGCGACAACTGCACCTGGCCGCGGCCCTCGGACATGTTGTGAGCGATGAAATCGCGCACCAGCAGCGGCAGATCCTCGATGCGGTCGCGCAGCGCCGGCATTTCGATCGGGAACACGTTCAGCCGGTGGAAAAGGTCCTCGCGGAAGGTGCCGTGAGCGATCGAATCCTCCAGGTTGCGATGGGTGGCCGCGATGATGCGCACATTGCAGCGCACCTGCACGTGATTGCCGACGCGTTCGAAGATCCGTTCCTGCAGAACCCGCAGCAGTTTGACCTGCATCGTCGGGCTCATGTCGCCGATCTCATCGAGGAACAGCGTGCCGCCCTCGGCGATTTCGAAGCGGCCCTTGCGGGTGGCCACGGCACCCGTGAAGGCGCCTTTTTCGTGGCCGAAGAGTTCTGATTCCAGCAGTTCGGCAGGGATGGCGCCACAATTGACGGCAACGAACGGCCGTTGGCGACGCGGACTCAGATCGTGGATGGCGCGGGCGGCGACTTCCTTGCCAGTGCCGGACTCGCCGAGAATGAGAGCGGTGGAGTCATGTTCGGCGACCTGGCGGATCAGCGAGATGACGTCGCGGATGGCGAAGGAGGTGCCAGTCGGCAGCCGCACCCGTACGCGCTCTTCGGTGCGCAGTATCACGGGTGGTTCACGACCCACTTCCCGGTGCAATCCCGGGACAACGGCCATTTCGGGCGCCGCCATCAAATCTCCCAAAGCATCTGTGCAGCTGACGGTTTTTTCTCAACAATTGCCCGCCAATATAAAGAACCGGGGACCATGGTGAGTAGGCGGCGCGCGCAAGCCGTGACTCCAATCACACTTGATCGGGTAGGGAGCGTGACGCGGCGCGGGCACACGGCCCGCAGGGTAGCGCATCCGCATCGAACCTGCCGTGCGATCAGTCGTTGCGGGGCTGGCGGATGCCGGCAACGTGGCGGCGATGATGGCGGAAAATCAGCCGCTCGAGCAGATCGGCGACCGGTTCGCCGACCGGTGCGAAGCGCACGGTGGCCTCCGCGGCTGCGGTGACCTCTGCAAGGGTGCCCGGCAGCCGCAGCGGCTCGGCCAGAAAATCGCGCAGATGGATCTCGACGATCCCATGGCTACCCGCCGGCGGCAGCGGTGCGGTGCAGTGCCATACCGCGCCGTGTGCGTTGAAACGGATGGCCACCGCAGCGGGCTGGGGCCGATTGGCCACCAGCAGCTGGCCCACCAGGTCGAGCAGCAGGTTGATCTTGAAATCCAGTCGCATCAGATCCGGCGTCGCTTCATCGGGCTTGTCGGATACACCGTGATCTTCGATGGCCGCGAGCGCCTGCAGCAGCCGGACATTGCGTTCGCTGAAGCTGGCCGCCAGGACCGTATCGACCGATCCGCTGAGCGGCACCCACTTGACCGGGCGAACTTCCTCGTAGGCCAGTTCGTTGTAGAGAACTACTGTATCGGAACCATCGAACATGGACCGGGGCTCCAGATCTGCACGGCTGTTGCGGAACCGTGGGTGGGCTTCATACGGGCTGCTGCGGGCAGGGCAAACCAGGCGGCCCGCACCTCCTTGAGCAGATGCCAGACCTCATCGAGGGGTGCGCGGCACCTGGCAGCGGCTGCGAGACCTACTCGCTGGCCGGCGTAATCGTACAGCTCGGCGAGATTGGCTGCGAGCGGATCGCCGCCCAGAACATCGACGTTATCACGCAGCGCCTGCAGCAGCTGGCAGGTGGCAAGGATCTGCCGCGTTGCATGTTGCCACTGACCCTCGAGCAGCGAGCCGCGGCCCATTTCCAGGGCGACGATGGCCCCATCGAGGACGGCGACCATGACATCGGCGCCAGCCTGCGCGGCGTCGGCGGCCGCCTGGCGCAGCGGATGGGCTGAGGACAGATTGGGATACGCGACTGACATGAATGAATGCAATCCGTGCGGGGAGGTAACCCTTTAACGGCGCTGCCAGGGCCAACTTGAGCTGTCAGCCGGGTCGCTGCGTCGCATCCTGTACCGGCATCAGGTTCTCGGCAGTCTCATCGGCCAGGAACCTGCGCATGAGCAGCGCCTGCTGCAGCCGTCCACGCCGCACGTAGGCCTCGTACAACAGATCCTTCATCACCTCGAGGACGACGGCCGCATTGTTGGCATCGAGCGCGGGGGGTTCGGGACGCGGGTCGACCGGCGTGCCGAAGATCACCGCCTTGAGCAGCTGGAAGGTTTCCGGATCGATCGCGACCAGGGCGCGCACCTCATTGAGCTGATCGAACATGCGCAGCTTGCCGGATTCGCCCAGGTCATTGAACGCAGCACGCGCGGTGCGGCGGCACATGGAGGCAAAGGCGTTGTAGGCACCGCTCGAGAAGCATACGAGTGATTCGCGGAACAACTGCTCGACCTGCGCTGGCAGATGCGTGAAGGTGAACTTCTCCCGCGGTCGTTCAACTTCCGTGAACTGCGAGGACAGCTCGATTCGATTGCTGCGATACATGCGCACCGGGAAACGCAGGAAGATCGGCGCATGACAGGCGTCGCAGCGACCGACGACGCCGACCGCACGCGGCTTGTATTGCTGCAGCTGCGCGAAATCAGGAACGGCACTGATGGCGATGTGGGCGGTCACATCGCAGTGCGGGCACTGCAGGACAAGATTGCGCTCCTGCTCGTAAATCAGCCGGCCCGTGGCGTCGATATAATCGGACATAGTCCTGTGCGCCTTCGGTTGTTTCGGATCTGGTGGCGCATCCTTGGCCGGCCAATATTAACCCAATTGCCGCAGCCGAACAGGTGTACGAAATTTAGGCAGCGTCTTATGTAACGCCGCTATTTAACGAAAAGTTCCTTGATGCCACCGGCGATCAGCACCGATACATCGACCAGGATCAGCGGCAGGCCGACTCCGCCCGGCGCCACCAGGTACTTCGGCTCCCACACCGGGTGAAACTTGGCCTTGTAGCGACGCAGGCCTTCAAAGTTATAGAAGTGTTCGCCGTGGCGGAAAATGAAATTGCCGATGCGATGCCACGCCGGCGCCAGTGGATGGCGCTCCAGGCCCGCCAGTGGCGCCACGCCCAGGCTGAACCAGCTGAATCCCTGCTGGCGTGCCCACAGCATCAATTCCACGAACAGGAAGTCCATGGCCCCCGGTGGCGCATCCGGACTGAAGCGCATCAGATCAACCGCGACTTCCTCGCGTCCGGCCGATGGCCACAAATTGGCGAAGGCCACCGGCTCGCCGTCGCGCCGCACCAACGCGATCGGAAAGTTGCGCAGGTAGCGCTCCCCGAACGACCCGACTGAAAAGCCCTTTTCCGCGGTGGCCTTGTCCTTCAGCCATGAGTCGGAGATGGCGCGCAGCGCCGGCAGGATCTGCGGCACATCAGCCGGTTGCACGACTTCGAAGGTGGCGCGGTCGCGTTCCCCGCGGCGCCGCGCGGTCCGCAGCTCGGCGCGGAGGCTGCCCTCGAGCGAGAAGTTCGCCAGCGGCACGCGCGCCTCCTCGCCGATCTTCATGGCGGCGAGCCCGAGGTCCACGTACAGCGGCAGGCACTCAACGCTCGACTGGTAGAAGACGACGCGGCCGCCGTGTTCATCCGACAATTCGCGAAAGCGCCATACCAGTTCTTCGGCCTCGCTGCGCGGACCCACCGGGTCGCCCAGTGCGATCCAGCTGCGTCCCTGCACCTGGTACATGATGAACGAGCGTTGGCTCTCGCTGAACAGCACATGCTTATCGCCGGTGAGCACCGCGTTTGAGAGTGTCGAGGGTGATTCGTCCAAGACCATCCTGATGTCATCAAGCTCCGGCTTGCGGGCCAGTTCCGGCACCGGCGGCGCGGCCCGCAACAGTGTCATCAGCAGGGTGCCTGCGGTGAGGATGCACACCAGCAGTGACGCGCGCAGCATGCGCGGTGCATTCGCATCAAAGGTGAAGGTCCACCACAGGTCGTTGGAGTATTCGATGTGCCGATTGACCAGCAGTCCCACCCATATGCTCGCGACAATGACGCCCACGATACTGGCGGCCCAGGTCGGCGTGAAGCGCTGATGCACCAGGGAGGCGGGCCGATAGAAGGACGCGCGCCCCAGCACCAGCATGCCCAGCACCAGCCACAGGAACAGCGCCTCGTTGAAGATGCCGCCCTTGAGCAGTGTCAGGACGCCACCGACCAGGAGCAGCCAGAAACTGATGTGGTAGGCGGCCCGGATGCGACGAAACAGTGCGCGCGCGAGGATCAGCAGGCCCAGGCCGACGGCGCTGCCGGCGAGGTGCGAGACTTCCACGACCGGCAGCGGCAACAGGCGGGGAAAGGAAGCGATGCCCGTGTGCACGTGGTGCGTGGCGCCCGAGAACAGCAGTTCGGCACCGGCGATGAAGGTCAGCGCGCCAACCACCGAGGGGACCACCGGGCCGATGAAGGCCGAGGCGCGCGCCCGGGCCTGCGCGAGACGCGCACGTTGCGCGCCGAGCTCTTCGGCCGCGAACATGACGGTCGCGACGCCCAGCGGCGCCAGGTAAAATACGGCACGATAGGCCAGCAGCGAACCGAGCAACGCATCAGCCGGAATCTGCGGTACCGCGAGCACGACGACGGTCTCGAAGACGCCCAGGCCGCCCGGAACGTGACTGATGATTCCGGCCGTGACACCGATGGCGTAGGCACCGGCGAATGCGACGAACCCGATGTGCGAGGTCACGGGCAGCATCAGCCATAGCACACCGCACGACATGCCTAAGTCGAAGGTGCCGGCGATGATCTGGAAGGCGCCGATGCGCGCACCGGGCGGACGCAACAGCCAGCCGCGAAACTCCAGGCGCGCGCGGCGCGAACAGGTCCACACGAAATACGCGCCCACGAAGCCAAGCAGCGCCGCGCCGATCAGCAGCGGCCAGTCGGCATGGCTGCGCAGTGCCAGGGCCGCCTGCCCGGGATAGAACAAAAAGGACAGGCCGGCCAATACGGCGAGCCCCAGCCCCGTGGTGATGCTGGTGAACCCGGTGACCGTGGCGACATCGATCGCGGTCAGGCCCGAGGAGGCGTACAGCCGCAGGCGGAATGCGCCGCCCGTGAAGGCCGCGAACCCGAGATTGTGGCCAAATGCATTGGCGATGAAGCTCGCCACGACCACGCGGCCCAGCGGTACTTTCTTGTGCAGGTAGCGCAGGGCCGCGAAGTCATACAGGCACAGTGCAAGGTAGCTGCCGGCCGTCAGCAGCAGACCCGTCAGCAGCTTCTCGCTGGGAATCGCCTCCAGGTGCTCGATGATGTCGCGCACCCGAATCTGTTCCAGCTCCCGGTGCAGCAGCCACGCCATGACCGAGAACACCAACAGCGCGGCGACAGGTCCGACCCACAGCCGCGACCCGTCGCCCGGTGAAGCGCCCTGTCTGGCTGATGGGTTTGCAGACACGGCGTCAGTCCCTCAGCGCGCGAGGGGTTTGTAGCGGATGCGGTGGGGCTGGGCCGCATCTTCGCCGCGGCGGTGCCGATAGTCTTCAGTATATTCCTGGTAGTTTCCTTCAAAGAAAACCACTTCCGAATTTCCTTCGAATGCGAGGATATGGGTCGCGATACGGTCCAGGAACCAGCGATCATGTGAGATCACGACCGCGCAGCCCGGGAAGCTCAGTAGGGCATCTTCCAGCGCGCGCAGCGTTTCCACGTCCAGGTCATTGGTGGGTTCGTCGAGCAGCAGCACGTTGCCGCCGCTTTTGAGGACCTTCGCGAGATGGACGCGGTTGCGCTCACCGCCGGAGAGCTCGCCGATCAACTGCTGCTGCTGGGTACCGCGGAAATTGAAGCGGCCTACGTAGCCGCGTGAGGGTGTCTCGTAGTTGCCGACCTTGATGATGTCCGAGCCGCCGGAGATTTCCTGCCAGACCGTTTTCTTGTCATCCAGGGTTTGCCGCGACTGATCGACGTATGCGAGTTTCACCGACGGGCCGATGCGGATCTCGCCGGCGTCGGCGGCTTCACTTCCGGTGAGCATGCGGAACAACGTGGTCTTGCCGGCACCGTTCGGGCCGATGATGCCGACGATGCCGCCGGCCGGCATGTTGAATGACAGATTGTCGATCAGCAGCCGCTCGCCATACGCCTTGCGCAAGCCCTTGACCTCGATGACGAGTTCGCCGAGCCGCTCCCCGGGGGGGATATAGATTTCGTTGGTTTCGTTGCGTTCCTGGAATTCGCGCGAGGACAACTCCTCGAAACGCTGCATGCGCGCCTTGCTCTTCGCCTGCCGTGCCTTGGGGTTCTGTCGCACCCACTCAAGCTCCCGTTCGAGGGTCTTGCGCAGCCCTTCGCGTTCGCGCTCTTCGATCCGCAGACGCTCTTCTTTCTGCTGCAGCCATGAGGAGTAGTTGCCGTGCCAGGGGATGCCGTGGCCGCGGTCGAGCTCGAGAATCCACTCCGCGACGTTGTCGAGGAAGTAGCGGTCGTGCGTCACCGCGATGACGGTGCTGGGATACTCCTCCAGGTAGCGTTCCAGCCATGCAATGGACTCCGCGTCCAGGTGGTTCGTCGGCTCATCGAGCAGCAGCATGTCGGGTGCGGACAGCAGCAGGCGGCACAGCGCGATGCGGCGCTTCTCGCCTCCGGACAGTTTGCCGACGAGGGCTTCCCAGGGCGGCAGGCGCAGCGCATCCGCGGCGATATCAAGCTTGCGCTCGAGCTCCCACCCGCCGACCGCATCGATGGCATCCTGCAGCTTCGCCTGCTCCTCGAGCAGCGCCGTCATTGCATCATCCGACATGGGTTCAGCAAACTTGTCACTGATTTCATTGAAGCGCGCCAGTTGCCGGAAGGCCTCCCCGACGCCCTCCATGACGACGCTGCGGACATTCTTTGCCGGGTCCAACTCCGGCTCCTGCGACAGGTATCCCACGCGGATGCCCGTTTGGGGTCGCGCCTCGCCGTCAATGTTCTGATCAATTCCCGCCATGATCTTCAGCAAGGTCGACTTGCCCGAACCGTTCAGGCCGAGGACACCGATTTTGGCGCCGGGAAAGAAGGACAGGCTGATGTCGCGCAGGATGGTGCGCTTCGGGGGTACCACTTTGGATACCCGATTCATGGTGTAAATGTATTGGGCCATAGTGCGTTGGCTGGCTGAAAGCTTAAGTTTATCGCGAACGCGCCCGTGCCGTATGACGTGCTAGGCTCAGACTCACGGATGAACAGCCCGGTTGCAGTAGTCATCGGCGAGCGCCTGGCTCGCTATGGATTTCCGGACGGCCACCCTTTCGGTCCTGACCGCCACGCGGCGTTCCTGCGCGAATTCGAAGCGCGCGGTCTGCAGCGCAAAGTGCAGCTGCTGGAACCACGCGAAGCCAGCTACGATGAGTTGCTGATGTTCCATACCCCCCGGTACGTGGATTTTGTGCGCGAGCGCTCGCACAGCGGCCAAGGCTTCCTGGACGGCGGCGATACACCTGCCTTTCGTGGCGTCTATGAGGCGGCGGCCACGGTGGTCGGTGCGAGCATTACGGCCGCGGATGCCATCATGAGCGGCACGGCGCGGGCCGCTTTCGTGCCGATTGCCGGGCTGCATCACGCCGGCCGGGACCATGCCGCCGGATTCTGCGTGTTCAACGATTGCGGTGTCGTCATCGAAATGCTGCGGCGCCGCCACGGACTGCAGCGCATCGGTTACATGGACATCGATGCGCATCATGGCGATGGGGTGTTCTTCGGTTTCGAGGATGACCCGGCGGTCATTTTTGCCGATATTCACGAGGACGGTGAAAGCCTGTACCCGGGCACGGGCAAGAGCGAGGACACCGGGCGGGCCACGGCGACGGGCACCAAGCTCAATCTGCCGCTCATGGCCGGATCCGGCGATCGCGCGTTTCAGGGCGCATGGGCCCGGGTGCTGGAGCACATGGAGCGGTTCGAGCCACAGTTCCTGATACTCCAATGCGGCGCCGACAGCATCGACGGGGATCCCATCACGCATCTGCGTTTCAGCCCGGCCATGCACGGAGGCGCCGCGCATGACCTGGTGCAGCTGGCCGGCCGTCTGGGCCACGGCCGGGTGCTGGCGTTGGGCGGTGGCGGCTACAACCGCGCCAATCTGGGCAAGGCCTGGTCAGAAGTAGTTGCCGGCCTGGGCTAGCCCGGCGCACGTGGCCTTAGGGTCTACCGGGCCGCTACAATAGCGGGCTCCATGGCGCAACCCTGCACCTCTCAAAGGCACCGTGAATGTTTAAGAAGTCGATGACCATCGCCGGATTTGATCCGCAGCTCGCCAGCGCCATTGCCGGCGAGCAGCAGCGCCAGGAAGACCATATCGAGCTCATCGCTTCGGAGAACTACACCAGCCCCCGGGTGCTCGAGGCCCAAGGCTCGGTTCTGACCAACAAGTACGCGGAAGGCTATCCCGGCAAGCGCTACTACGGCGGCTGCGAATACGTCGATGTTGCCGAGCAGCTGGCGATCGATCGCGCCAAGCAGCTGTTCGGCGCCGCCTACGTCAATGTGCAACCGCATTCCGGCTCGCAGGCCAATGCCGCGGTGTACCTGGCGCTGGTGCCCCCCGGCAGCACCATCCTGGGGATGAGTCTCGATCATGGCGGCCATCTCACCCACGGCGCCAAGGTCAACTTTTCCGGCAAACTGTACCGCTCGGTGCAATACGGCGTGCGGGCCGACACCGGCGAGATCGACTATGAGGAAGTTGAGCGGCTGGCCGCGGCGCAGAAGCCGGCCATCATCGTCGCCGGCTTTTCGGCCTACTCGCGGGTCATCGACTGGCAGCGCTTTGCGGCCATCGCGCGCGGGGTCGGGGCGCTGTTCTTCGTGGACATGGCGCACGTCGCGGGCCTGATCGCCACCGGCCACTATCCCAATCCGCTGCCGCATGCGGATGTGGTGACCACCACGACGCACAAGACGTTGCGCGGACCGCGCGGCGGTCTGATCCTGGCGCGCGAGAATCCGGAGATTGCGAAGAAGCTCAATTCCATGGTGTTCCCGGGGACGCAGGGCGGTCCGCTGATGCATGTCATCGCCGCGAAGGCGGTCGCGTTCCTGGAAGCGCTGCAACCGGAATTCAAGCTCTACCAGGCACAGGTCCTGGCCAACGCCCGCGCGATGTGCGCGCGCCTGAGCCAGCGTGGCTTCAACATCGTCTCCGGGGGCACCGACAATCACCTGTTTCTGATGAGCCTGATCAATCGTGACATCACCGGCAAGGATGCAGATGCAGCACTGGGCCGTGCCTTCATCACCGTGAACAAGAACGCGGTGCCGAACGATCCGCGTCCGCCCACGATCACCAGCGGACTGCGCATCGGCACTCCGGCCGCCACCACCCGCGGCTTCAAGGAGCCGCAGATCGCGCTCGTCGCCGATTTCATTGCCGATGTGCTGGAGGCCAACGGCGCGGCGGCGGTGGTGGAGAAGACTCGCGGCCGGGTGTTGGAGCTGTGTCACGCATTCCCGGTCTACGGCGCCTGACGCAGCGGGTCGGGACGCACCATGTACTGTCCCTTCTGCAATCACATCGAAACGAAGGTCATTGACTCGCGTCTGGCCGGCGAGGGCCGCCAGATCCGTCGCCGGCGGGAGTGCCTGTCTTGTGGCGAGCGCTTCACGACCTTCGAAGCCGCTGAGCTCATCATGCCGATGGTGGTCAAAAGTGACCGCACTCGCGAACCTTTCGATGAAGCCAAACTGCGCGCCGGCATGACCAAGGCGCTGGAGAAACGGCCCGTACCCCTCGAAGCGGTGGAAGAGGCGGTGAGCCGCATCGCCCACAAGCTGCGCAGTCTCGGCGAGCGTGAAGTGCAGTCGCGCACCGTCGGGGAACTGGTCATGGACGAACTGCGGCACCTCGACGAAGTCGCCTACGTGCGGTTTGCCTCCGTGTATCGCAGCTTTCAGGACCTGGAGGCATTCCGCGACGAGATCGACCGGCTGCGGCATCCCCGCGGGCGCCGCGACAGCGGCCGTGATGTTGCGGCCGTTGATCAGTTGCCGCTGCTGACGAGTGAGACGCCACCCAAGGCGCGCAAGTGAGCACTTTCGATGCCCAGGATCGGGCCTACATGGCGCGGGCGCTGGTGCTTGCCGCGAACGGGCTCGCGACGGCGCATCCGAATCCGCGCGTGGGATGCGTGCTGGTGCGCGATGGTGCGATCGTGGGTGAAGGCTGGCACGCGCACCCCGGAGGGCCGCACGCTGAGGCCATGGCGCTGGCCAATCTGCGCTCGAGTGCCGCCGGCGCCACCGCGTATGTGACTCTGGAACCGTGCAATCATCACGGCCGCACGCCACCGTGTACCGATGCGCTCATCAACGCGGGTGTGCGGCGGGTGGTCTATGCGGTGGATGATCCGAATCCGTTGGTCAACGGCGGCGGCGCGCGTGCCCTGAGCGCGGCCGGCGTAGAGGTGATCGCGGGTTTGCTCGCGACCGAGGCCGCCGAGCTCAACGCCGGCTTCATCAAACGCATGCGTCGCGGTCTGCCGCTGGTGCGGGTGAAGCTGGCCATGAGCCTGGATGGCCGAACGGCATTGAGTGACGGTCGCAGCAAATGGATCACCGGCGCGGCCGCGCGCCAGGACGTGCAGCAGTGGCGCGCCCGCAGCTCCGCAGTACTTACCGGTGTCGGCACGGTGCTGGCCGATGACCCGCTGCTCTCGGTGCGGCCCGCGGGGCCCGCGGTACGGCAGCCCGCGCGTGTCATTCTTGACAGCCAGTTGCGAACGCCACCCGATGCCAGGATTTTTTCCGGCGCGGCCGAGACGGCTGCTGCAGGCGTGTGGATCTTCACCACCAGTACTGACGCGCAGCGCATTGTGGCCCTGCAGGCGCGCGGTGCGCGGGTCGAACGCACCGGTAGCGCGGGGCCGGTGGATCTGTCGCAGGTGCTGCAGGTGCTGGCGCAGGCCGGCATGAACGAAGTGCTGGTGGAGGCGGGCGCCACGCTGGCGGGCGCTTTGGTGCAGCAGCAGTGCGTCGATGAGCTGCTGCTCTATGTGGCACCGGTCGTGCTCGGTGATCGCGCCCGTGGCCTGCTGAAGGTGCCCGAGCCGCTGTCACTGGCACAGGCGTGGCGCTTTGAAGTTTTTGACATCACCGCGGTCGGCACGGATCAGCGCATAAGGTTGAGATCATGTTCACAGGCATAGTCCAGGACACCGGCACGGTTGCCGCGTTGAGCGCACGCGGTGGCGATGTGCGCCTGGCCATCCGCGTCGCACGGCTCGACCTGGCGCACACCAGGCTCGGGGACAGCATCTGCGTGCAGGGCTGCTGCGTTACGGCGGTCGCCCTGACCGCGGCTGAGTTTGAAGCGGACCTGTCGCGCGAGACACTGGCGCTCACCACTCTTGGCCGGCTCGCGGTCGGTGCGCCGGTGAACCTGGAGCCCGCACTGCGCGCCGGGGATGCGCTGGGCGGCCACCTGGTGTCCGGACATGTGGATGGGGTGGCCATCCTGGTGTCCCGGTCCACGGACGCCCGCTCCACGCGCATGGTGTTCGAGGCGCCGGCCGCCCTGGCGCGCTTCATCGCCCGCAAAGGCTCGGTCGCCCTGGATGGCGTCAGCCTCACCGTCAATGAGCTCGACGGGCTGCGTTTCGGGGTAAACCTGATTCCCCACACCCTGGAGGTGACGACCCTGGGGCAACTGGTCCCAGGGGCGAGCGTCAACCTGGAAATCGACCAGGTGGCACGCTACGTGGAGCGGTTGCTCGCACCCGGGTACGATAGCCGCCTATGAGCAACATTCTCACCCTGCCGCCCCGCACCGAAGCGGAGCCCCCGGAGGCCGCCGATGCGGCTGCCGGGAACAGCGAATTCAGCGCCATTCCGACCATCCTGGCCGAATTGCGCGCCGGCCGCATGGTGCTGATCCTGGATGACGAAGACCGGGAAAATGAAGGTGACCTGATCATGGCCGCCGAACATGCGACGCCGCAGTCCATGGCCTTCATGATCCGTCATTCCAGCGGCATCATCTGCGTGCCGATGGAAGAGGAGCGGTTGCTGCGCCTGGAATTGCCGCAGATGGTCGGGGCCAATAACGACAGCTACCGCACCGCGTTCACGGTCTCGGTGGATTACCGGCACGGCACCAGTACGGGAGTCTCGGCGGCCGACCGTGCCGCGACCATCACAGCGCTGGCCAATCCGCAGACCGCGGCCGGCGACTTCGCGCGACCCGGGCATATTTTTCCGCTGCGCCCGCGCCGCGGCGGAGTGCTGGTGCGCGCCGGCCATACCGAGGCGGCGGTGGACCTGTGCGTCCTGGCGGGCCTGAAACCCGCCGGCGTGCTGTGCGAACTGATGAATGATGACGGTTCGATGGCGCGCCGCGCCGAGAGCGAAGTGTTCGCCCGACAGCACAACATTGCGATGGGCACGATCGCCGATCTGATCCGTTATCGACTGCGCAATGAGCGCTCGGTGGATCGCATCGCCGATCAGCCCGTGCATACCGAATTCGGCGAGTTTCGCCTGTGCGCCTACGAGGACCGCGGCAGTCATGCGGTGCACCTGGCGCTGGCCCGCGGCCGACTCGACGGGCCGGAGGCGCCGCTGGTGCGGGTGCATGTGGCCGACACCCTGCGCGATGCGCTCGGTATTTCGGGCGATGGTCGCACCTGGACCCTGCGACGGGCATTGGAGCGGGTGGCCGCAGCGCCCAATGGCGTGGTGGTCATCCTGCGGGGGGCCGACGCGGCCTACGACCTGACGGCAGCGCTGCAAGCGCTGCAGCGACCGTTGGGTGGCGGCACGGACGGCAGTAGCAGCGGCAGCACTGCGAACGATACCGGTCAGCAGCCGCATCTGAATGCGCAGGCCATGGTGCTGCGTACCTTCGGGGTTGGCGCACAGATCCTCAAGGACCTGGGCGTGAGCCATATGCGCGTGATGTCGCAGCCCAAACAGATGCATGGGCTGTCGGCATTTGGTCTGACCGTGGAAGCGTATGTCGGAGCGGACTGCTAGGTGGCCCACTCATCGCCGCCACTCGCGCCAATTCATGTCGTGGAGGGTGAAATCACCGCGCGCGGCCGGCGCGTGGCCATTGCGGCCGCGCGCTTCAATGACTTCATCGTGTCCAGTTTGCTGGAGGGCGCGAGCGAGGCGTGGCGCTCGCACGGCGGCGCGAACGATGACCTGCTGATTGCCCGCGTACCGGGCGCCTTTGAGCTCCCGGTCGCGGTGCGCAAGCTGGCGATGAGCGGCCGTTTCGAGGCCGTCGTGGCGCTGGGGTGCGTGATCCGGGGAGACACGCCGCATTTTGATTTCGTGGCCGGCGAGTGTGCCCGCGGGTTGACGTTCGCGAGCCTGGAAACCGGTGTGCCGGTGGTATTCGGTGTGCTGACCGTGAACACGACCGAGCAGGCCCTGGAGCGGGCGGCCATCAACGGCATGAACAAGGGTGGCGAGGCGCTGGAGACCGCGCTCGAGATGGTCAGTCTGTTCCAGCGCCTGGAACAGCGGGTTTAGTGTCCATGGACAGCCAACCGGACCGGCGGGCCACCAATGCCCGCTCGGTGGCCCGCCGACTGGCGGTGCAGGCGATCTATCGCTGGCAGATCAACGATGGCCCCTGGCAGGATCTGCTACTGGAATTCGCGGACGCTGCGGACATGCCCAAGGCTGACCGCGAATATTTCCGCGAGCTGATCGAGGGCGTTTGTGGGACGCGCACCCAGCTGGACGTCGACCTCGCGCAATGGACCGACCGCCCGGCGGTGCAGCTGGACCCGGTCGAGCACGCCGTGCTGCTGGTGTCGATGTTCGAACTGACCTCGCGTCCTGATGTACCGTTTCGAGTGGTGCTGAACGAAGCGGTCAACATCACGCGCCGCTTCGGCGCCACGGATGGTCACAAGTTCGTGAATGCCGTGCTGGATCGCGCCGCGCGCACGCTGCGTACCCACGAACACTGACGCGCAGCGGGGCCGTCCATGGCACTGTCGGAATTCGACCTCATCAGCCGCTTCTTCAGTCACCGTGGTGCAGCGCGTGAGGATGTGGCTTTGGGCGTCGGCGATGATGGCGCGGTGCTCGAGTGCCCTGCGGGCTCACAGTTGGTTGCCGCCATCGATTCGTTGGTGGAGGACGTGCATTTTGCGCCGGGTTCCCCGGCACGCTCCATCGGACATCGCGCCCTCGCGGTCAATCTGTCGGATCTTGCGGCAATGGGTGCGCAGCCGGCCTGGGCACTGCTGGCCCTGGCGCTGCCGCGCGCCGATGCCACGTGGCTGCAGGACTTCAGTGACGGGTTGGATGCCCTGGCACGCCAGCATGACGTGGCACTGGTGGGTGGCGACACCACCGGTGGCAAGCTGTGCGTGACGGTGCAGATCCTCGGATTCGTGCCGCGTGGGAGCGCCCTCACGCGCAGCGGCGGGCAGGCCGGCGATGCCGTTTTCGTGAGTGGCACGCCGGGTGACGCGGCGGCGGGCCTGATGCTGGAGCAGGCCCGGCTGAGCGTCGCGGATGCAGCGCACGCACGCTGGCTGCTGGACCGGTTCCGTTATCCCACGCCGCGCGTGTCGCTCGGACTGGCCTTGCGTGGCCTGGCCAGCGCCTGCATCGATGTGTCCGATGGCCTGCTCGGCGACTGCGGCCGCCTGGCCCAGGCCAGCGGCTGCGGCGTCACCCTGGACTATGCGGCCATTCCGCTGTCAGAGCCGCTGCGCGCGGCCGTCGGCGCGGAGCGCGCGCGCGAGCTGGCGCTGACCGGCGGTGAAGATTATGAGCTTTGCTTCACGGTGCCCACCGCCAAGCTCAGCGCATTCATGGCGCAGTGCCCGGCCGCCGAGTTTGGCTGGAGTCGGATCGGCACGCTGACCGCGCAGCCCGGCGCGCTCGTGCGACGCGGCACGTCTGTGATGCAGGTCTCGCATCGCGGGTTTGACCACTTCGGCTGATCGGTACCATCGCGGCATCCGTCGCCGGGTGCGCGGGCGACATTGCGGTGTCGCCTGCGTGTGAGGGGTACATCACAGTAGGCTGGCCGGCCGTTCCTTATCCTCGCGCGACACTTCGCTAAATACCGCTAGTACCCAGGATCGACGGTGCCCCAGAAATCCCCCTCCAGCCGTGCCCGTGCAACCCCCGAGAAAATCGGCAAGTACGTGATCATCAAGGAGGTGGGTCGCGGCAGCACGGGTACCGTCTATCTTTCGCATGACGCCTATTACGGGCGCGACGTGGCGATCAAGGTCTACAACATCGACACGGGTGGCGATGAGGATCGGGCGCGCATCGCGCGCAAGATGTTCCTCTCCGAAGCACACCTGGTGGGGATGCTGCAGCATCCCAACATCCTGCCCATCTATGATGCCGGCGAGGAGAACGGTTACTGCTACATCGTCAGCGAGCATGTGCATGGCGCGCGCACGCTGGCGGCGTACTGCCGTTCCGACAACCTGTTGCGCAACGATGACGCCGTGGAGATCAACTTCAAGTGCGCCAAGGCGCTGCACTACGCGCATTCACGGGGCGTCATTCACCGCGACGTGAAACCCTCGAACATCATGCTCACCCAGGACAGCGATGTCCGCATCATCGATTTTGGCATTGCGCTGGTTTCGGACTCGGATATCTCGCGCATCGAAGGCATCGCGGGCAGCCCCTCGTATATGTCGCCTGAGCAGGTGCAGAGCCTGGAACTGAGCAACCGCTCCGACCTGTATTCGCTCGGCGCCGTGATGTACGAGCTGCTGACCGGATCGCGCCCATTTCGCGCCGGCAACCTGCAGAAACTGCTGCACCAGATCGTGTACGCCACCGCGCCGCCGATCCACACCATGCGCGCCGACATCCCCGAGGACCTCGAGAATGTCGTGGCGATGGCGCTGCAGAAGGACCCCGCGAAGCGTTACAAGAGCGGCCTGGACTTCGCGGCCGAACTGACCCGTGTGCACCAAAAGCTGCGCGAGCAGAATGCGCGCATCGACCGCCAGGAACAGTTCGGTGTCCTGCGGCGGCTGAAGTTCTTCCATGAGTTCTCGCACGCGGAGATCTGGGAAGTGCTGCGCGCGAGTCACTGGCAGACCTATTCCCTTGGCGAGGAGATCGTCAAGGAAGGTGAAATGGACGATCGTTTCTACGTGATCGTCTCGGGCACCTGCACGGTGGAGCGGCACGCGGTGCGCCTGGGCGCCATCGAGACCGGCGAATGCTTCGGCGAGGCGAGCTATGTGCCGGGCGCGAAGCGGACGGCGACGATTCGCTCCCTGGAGGGTGTCACCGTCCTCAAAGTCAGCTCGACCCTGCTCGAGCAGGTATCGGCATCGTGCCAGCTGCGCTTCAATCGTGTGTTCCTGCGCACCATGATCACCCGGCTGCAGGCCAGCGACATGGATTCCACCACCGCCACTTTTCCGCGGCTCGCACCGCGCTGAGCGCCCGCAAGCCGCTAGGCCGCTGGCGCTTCCTTGTCGTGCTCGATCTGCGCGTAGGCCGAATGGTTGTGGATGGACTCGAAGTTCTCCGCGGACACTTCGTAGGCCGATATCCGATCTTCGGCGTTCAGGCGCGCGGCGACATCGCGCACGATGTCTTCGACGAACTTCGGATTCTCGTAGGCGCGTTCGGTGACGAACTTTTCGTCGGTGCGCTTGAGGATGCCGTACAGCTCGCTGGAAGCCTCTGACTCCGCGATACTGATCAGTTCTTCGATCCAGATGTGCTCGCGCAGCTTTGCCGTGATGGTCACGTGCGAGCGCTGATTGTGGGCGCCGTACTTTGAGATATCACGCGAGCACGGGCACAGACTGGTAACGGGTACCACGACCCGGATCCACATGCAGGTCTTGCCGTCGCGGCGCTCGCCGAGCAGGCTCGCGCGGTAATCCATGACACTGGCGACGCCCGAAACGGGCGCGCGCTTGGTGACGAAGAATGGGAAGGTCATTTCGATGTGGCCGGCGTTGGCCTCCAGGCGCATCGTCATCTCTTCGAGCATCTTCTGGAACGACTCGACGGAGATCTCGCGCTCGTGCTGGTTGAGGATGCTCACGAAGCGCGACATGTGCGTGCCCTTGAAGTCATGCGGCAGGTTTACGTACATGTTGAAGGTGGCGATGGTGTGCTGTTCACCGCTGGCGCGATCCTTGACCCGCACCGGATGGGTGATGTCCTTGATCCCGACGCGATTGATCGGAATGCGCCGGGTGTCCGCGCGGCCCTGCACATCCTCGACGCCGAGGGGGTGGGTGATTATCTGGGAGTTCATATCAAAGCGCGCCGACGGAGCGCGCCCGGGTGGCTGAATGGCGCGCCCACCAGCGTTCGATGGTGGCATTGAGCGACGCCGCGTCGAGTCCGGCCAGGGCCAGACAATCCTCGCGTGAGCCGTGCTCGATGAAGCGGTCCGGAATGCCGATGTGCAGCAAGGATACCTGGATGTCCTGGCTCGCCAACAGTTCGCCGATGGCACTGCCGGCGCCGCCGGCGACGACATTCTCCTCGAGGGTCACGACCGCGGTGTGGCGCGAGGCGATGTCGATCACCAGATTCTCATCCAGCGGCTTGATGAAGCGCAGGTTCACGAGCGTGGCATCGAGCCGTTCGGCGATCTTCTGAGCCGGGGCCACCATCGCACCCACGGCGATGAGCGCCAGTCCCGAGCGGCCCTGGCGACGCACTTCGGCGCGCCCGATGGGCAGCGCGGTCATCTGTTGCACCAGCGGCGCACCCGGACCGGTGCCACGCGGGTAGCGCACGGCAGCCGGGCCCATCACGGTGGTGGCGGTGTAGAGCATCTGCCGGCATTCGTCTTCGTCGGCGGGCGCCATGATCACCAGGTTCGGGATGCAGCGCATGAAAGAGAGGTCAAAGCTGCCCTGGTGGGTCGCGCCATCGCTCCCGACCATGCCGGCGCGATCGATGGCGAAGGTCACGGGCAGGTTCTGCAGGGCCACATCGTGAATCAGCTGGTCATAGCCGCGCTGCAGGAAGGTCGAGTAGATGGCCACGACCGGCCTCATGCCCGAACAGGCGAGGCCCGCCGCCAGGGTTACCGCGTGCTGCTCGGCGATCGCCACGTCGAAGTAGCGGTCGGGGAAGCGTTTCGAATACTCGACCAGCCCCGAGCCTTCACGCATGGCGGGGGTGATGGCCACGATCTTTGGATTTACCGTGGCGATGTCGCACAGCCACTGTCCGAACACCTGGGAGTAGGTCGGGCCCTGGCTCTTTTCCTTGAAAATGGTGCCGCTGCGCGGATCGAACGGGCCGGGTCCATGCCACTTGATGGGATCGGCCTCGGCGGGCGCGTAGCCCTTGCCCTTGCGCGTCACGACGTGCAGGAACTGCGGTCCCTTCAGCTGCTTGATGTTCTTGAGCGTGGTCACCAGGGCCTTCAGATCGTGTCCGTCGACGGGTCCGATGTAGTTGAATCCCATTTCCTCGAACATGGTGCCGGGCAGGACCATGCCCTTCATGTGTTCCTCCGAGCGGCGCGCAAGTTCACGCACCGTGGGCATGGGCTTCAGCACTTTCTTGCCGCTTTCGCGCAAGTGGGCATAAAAACGCCCGGACAGCACCCGCGCCAGGTAGTTGGACAAGGCGCCGACATTCTCGGAAATCGACATCTCGTTGTCGTTCAGGACCACCAGCAGGTCATTCGGCAGCGAGCCGGCGTGGCACAGTGCCTCGAAGGCCATGCCGGCCGTCATGGCGCCATCGCCGATGACTGCGACGGCGCGCCGCTCACTGCCCTGGTGCGCGGCCGCAATGGCCATCCCTAAGGCTGCGCTGACCGAGGTGCTCGAATGCCCCACGGCGAAGGTGTCGTATTCGCTTTCCGCCGGGGTGGGGAAGGGGGCCAGACCATTGTGCTGCTTGATCGTATGCAGCCGATCGCGGCGCCCCGTGAGGACCTTGTGCGGATAGGCCTGGTGGCCCACGTCCCATACCAGCAGGTCACCGGGGGTGTCGTAAACGTAATGCAGGGCAATCGTCAGCTCGACAGTGCCGAGACCCGCGGCAAAGTGACCGCCGCGCGTGCTGACGCTCTGGATCAGGAATTCGCGCAATTCGGCCGCAAGCTCGGGCAGCGTGCCGGCGGGAAGGCGGCGCAGATCCGCGGGGGCGTGGATCGTGCTCAGCAGGGGATAGGTGCCTTCGGCGTTGGGCATGAGGTGAACTTTATGACCTTTGTAGCGCCCCGTGGACATCGTCCAGGGTGGCTAAGTCTAACCAGTGCAACACGGATAAGGTATCGGACGGGCGCTAAGGATACTGAGATGGGGTAAGCCGCGCGGCTAATCGGCCGAATTCAGGGCCGGTTCGGCGTTGTCGGTGAAGGGTTCAGGATCGGCGCTGGCGCTGCTGTTCAACAGGATTTCCACCTTCTGCTGGGCCGCCTTCAGGGCACCCTGACACTGACGTGTCAGCGCGACACCCCGTTCGAAGGATTTCAGGGCATCGTCCAGCGGCAGGTCACCTTGTTCGAGGCGTTCGACCAAGGCCTCAAGCTCGGCCAACGCGGCCTCAAAATCGACCGGGATGTCATCTCCCACACAAATCTCGACTGTCATGCATGCAAGCGATTGCCCCTTATACAGGGCCGCGGCGGCGGGTCAAAGTCATTGACGATGTCGCAAGGGGCGAATAAAGTTAAACGTCTTAGACCCAGTCTAATTTTGCCATTTTAGGCCGCCTTCCCGGGCGTCCGTCGCACCACCTTCCGTAGGAGACCACCGTGAACCTCAAGGGCAGCAAGACCGAGACCAATCTGAAGGAAGCATTTGCCGGGGAATCCCAGGCGAATCGCCGCTATCTGTATTTCGCATCAAAGGCGGATGTCGAAGGCTACAACGACGTGTCGGCGGTGTTCCGTTCCACGGCCGAAGGGGAGACCGGCCATGCGCACGGTCACCTGGAGTACCTGGAAGCCGTCGGTGACCCGGCCACCGGCCTGCCGATCGGGGAGACCAAACTGAACCTCAAGGCCGCCATTGCCGGCGAGACGCATGAGTATTCGGACATGTATCCGGGCATGGCCAAGTCGGCACGCGAAGAAGGCTTCGCTGAAATTGCGGACTGGTTCGAGACGCTCGCCAAGGCCGAACGTTCCCACGCGAATCGTTTCCAGAAGGCGCTGGATTCAATCTGATCCTGCGAGGGACCCGCGCGAACCGGCTGCACAGGCCGGTTCCGCCCCCAATGCCGGCCGCAACCCTTTAGGAAATCGATGAGCAACGCTCCCACCGGCGGCCGGGAAGGCAGCCTCGAGGCGCCCACCCGTCACCCGATCGACTGGCGCAATCCCGACTTCTACAACGAAGCCGCGCTGACCCAGGAGCTCAACCGCGTTTTTGATATCTGTCACGGCTGCCGTCGCTGCTTCAGTCTGTGCCAATCCTTTCCGACCCTGTTCGATGCCATCGACGCCACCACCAGCGGCGAACTCGAGGCGGTGGACCGCAAGGTCTACTGGGAGGTCGTGGACCACTGTTACCTGTGCGACATGTGCTTCATGACCAAGTGTCCGTACGTGCCGCCCCATCCCTGGGCCGTCGACTTCCCGCACCTGATGCTGCGCGCCAAGGCCACCCATGCCACGACCCAGGGTTTCAGCCTGCGCGATCGCGTGCTCGCCTCGACCGAGGCCGTCGGACGCATCGCCGGAATTCCGGTCATCGCCGAGGTGGTCAATGCGGCCAATCGTTTCAAGCCGGCCCGGGTGCTGCTGGAGAAGACCCTCGGTGTCGCCCGCGATGCACCCTTGCCGCAGTTTCACTCCCGCACCGCCCGCGAGCGCCTCGCAGCGCTGAACGGCCCGCTGACACCGGCACCGGCCGAAGCGCTGCCCGCGACGCGCGAAAATGTGCGCGGTCGGGTGGCCTTGTTCACGACCTGCTACGGCAATCGCAATGAACCGGACCTCGCCACCGACCTGGTCGCGGTGTTCAACCACAACGACATCCCCGTGCGCCTGGTCCCGCAGGAGCGTTGCTGCGGCATGCCGCGCCTGGAACTCGGGGACCTGAAGACCGTGGCGACCTACAAGGAAGAGAACATTCCGCAGCTGCTGGCGCTGCTGGCGGCCGGATATGACATCGTGGCGCCGATTCCCAGCTGTGTGCTCATGTTCAAGCAGGAGCTGCCGCTGATGTTTCCGGAGGATCCGGATGTCAAGGCAGTCGCGGCGCGCATCTACGACCCGTTTGAGTACCTGATGCTGCAGCACAAACTCGGCAAGCTGAAGACGCAGTTCAAGACCTCCTTGGGCAAGGTCAGCTACCATGTTCCCTGTCACCTGCGCGTGCAGAACATCGGACTGAAGACCCGCGATGTGCTGCGCCTCATCCCTGACACCACGGTGGATGTCATCGAGCGCTGTTCCGGCCACGATGGCACCTATGCGGTGAAGCAGGAATTTCGTGCCGCCGCGGTGAAGATCGGCACGCCGGTGGCGACGCGGGTCCAGAATGCGGCACCCGCGCATTACACCAGTGACTGCCCGATGGCGGGCCATCAGATCGAAAGCCTGTTGCCGAGCGGCCTCGCCCCCGAGCATCCCCTGAAGCTGCTGCGGCTCGCCTATGGAATTTGAAAGGATCGTCCGGATGGAAAAGCTGACCGTTGAACAACTCTTCAGTCTTGAGCAGTACGCCCGCAGGCGCAACGAGTTCCGCCTGCAGGTTCTGGAGCACAAGAGCCAGCGGCGATTGGGCATCGGACCGAACATGACCTGGTGCTTTGAAGATCGCCTCACCATCCAGTACCAGATCCAGGAGATGCTGCGCGCCGAGAAGGTGTTCGAGCCGGCGGGCATACAAGAAGAGCTCGATGCGTATAACCCGCTGATCCCCGACGGCACCAACTGGAAGGTGACACTGCTGCTGGAATTCGCCGATACCGAGCTGCGCCGCGATCAGCTCGTCAGGCTGCGCGGCGTCGAGGCGCGCTGCTGGGTGCAGGTCGCGGGCTTCGCGAAGGTGTTTGGCGTCGCGGACGAAGACCTGCCGCGCGAAAATGACGAGAAGACTTCCGCGGTGCACTTTCTGCGTTTTGAATTGGGCGCGGCGATGCGCGGCGCCCTCAAGGACGGCGCCGCGCTTGGCGCCGGCGTTGATCACGAGAGCTATCGACACGCCGTCGAACCGGTCGCCGAGCGCATCCGCGCGTCGCTTCTGGGCGACTTGAACTGACGGACCGGCACTCGCGTAATCGGCTAAGATCGCGCCACGCGTGGGCGGCGCCCTGCTGTCCTCAATTCCATTGATCAATGCGATGAGCCAAAGCTACACAGCCTCCGATATTGAAGTTCTCTCCGGATTGGAGCCGGTGCGTCGCCGCCCGGGCATGTACACCCACACGCAGCGGCCCAACCACCTGGCCCACGAAGTCGTCGACAACAGTGTCGATGAGGCGACCTCCGGGTATTGCACCCAGATCGACGTCACGCTGCACAAGGACGGCTCGCTGGAAGTCACGGACAACGGTCGTGGCATGCCGGTCGACATCCATCCACAGGAGAAGGTGACTGGCGTCGAACTGATTCTCACGCGGCTGCATGCCGGCGGGAAGTTTTCGGAAAAGGCGGCTTACAAGTTCTCCGGTGGGCTGCACGGGGTGGGTGTTTCGGTCGTCAACGCGCTGTCCAGTCGACTCGACTGCACCATCCGTCGCGGCGGCAAGGAATACCTGATCACGTTCAAGGACGGAAAACCGCACTCCAAGCTCGCGGTGGTCGGCACCGTGGGTCAGCGCAACACCGGCACGACGGTGCATTTCTGGCCGGACCCGAAGTTCTTTGATTCCGACAAATTCTCCGTGCCGCAGCTGCGGCACATGCTCAAGGCGAAGGCGGTGCTGTGTGCCGGCCTGCGCATCACCTTCACCAATGCAGTCACCGGCGAGAAGGACGAGTGGTTCTACAGCGGAGACCTGGGCGCCTACCTGCTCGAAGAGCTGGAGTCGACCGAGCGGTTGCCCGCCGAACCCATCACGGCGGCGCGCGAGGGCGAGGCCGATGCGCTCGGCTACGCGTTGCTGTGGGCACCGAATCTGCCCGCCGTCTTCGGCGAAAGCTACGTGAACCTGATTCCGACCGCGGAAGGTGGCACGCACGTCAATGGGCTGCGCTCCGGGCTGGCGCAGGCCGTGCGCGAGTTCTGTGAGTTCCGCAATCTCGTGCCGCGCGGCATCAAGCTCACGCCCGAGGATGTCTGGGACAAGTGCTGTTACGTGCTGTCCTTGAAGATCCGCGAACCACAGTTCGCCGGGCAGATGAAGGAGCGCCTGGCCTCGCGTGACGCTGCCGCCGTGGTCGAGGGGTTCGTCCGCGATTCGATGGCGCTGTGGCTGAACGGGCATGCCGATGCCGGCGAGCGCATCGCGCAGTTCGCCATCGCCAACGCACAGGAGCGGGCACGGGCGGCGCAGCGCGTGGTGCGCAAACGTGTCTCGGGCGGTCCGGCGCTGCCGGGAAAGCTCGCCGACTGCACCAGCCAGGAGCCGCGGCGCTGCGAACTGTTCCTGGTCGAAGGCGACTCGGCCGGCGGCAGCGCCAAACAGGCGCGTGAACGCGAGTTCCAGGCCATCATGCCGCTGCGCGGCAAAATCCTGAACACCTGGGAGCTGGAGTCCGCCTCGATCGCGTCCTCCGAAGAAGTTCACAACATCAGCGTTGCGCTGGGGGTCGAACCGGGCTCCGCGGATGTGTCGCAGCTGCGCTACCACAAGGTGTGCATTCTCGCCGACGCGGACTCCGACGGGCTGCATATTGCAACCTTGCTGTGCGCGCTGTTCCTGCGGCACTTCCGCCCGCTGGTGAGCGGCGGGCATATCTACGTGGCCATGCCGCCTTTGTACCGTATCGATGCGGGCAAGCAGATCTATTACGCGCTGGATGATGCCGAGCGCGAACAGGTCATCGCCCGCATCGCCAAAGAAAACGCGCGCACCCGTCCGTCGGTGACGCGCTTCAAGGGGTTGGGCGAAATGAATCCCTCGCAGCTGCGCGAGACGACCATCGACCCGCGTACCCGCCGCCTGGTGCAGCTCACGGTGGACGCGGGCGACAACACCGATCAGCTCATGGACATGCTGCTGGCCAAGAAGCGCGCGGGCGACCGGCGTGAATGGCTGGAAACCAAAGGCAATCTGGCCGAGATACAGGTCTAAGCCATGCAGGAGCAGGAACTGAATTTCGAAGGCGTCGAGCGGCAGCCGCTGCGCACCTTCACCGAGAAGGCCTACCTCGATTACTCGATGTACGTGATCCTCGATCGTGCGTTGCCCTTTCTCGGCGATGGCCTGAAGCCCGTCCAGCGTCGCATCATCTATGCCATGAGCGAGCTCGGACTCGCGGCCGGCAACAAGCACAAGAAATCCGCCCGCACCGTGGGCGATGTCATCGGCAAGTTCCATCCCCATGGCGACAGCGCCTGTTACGAGGCGATGGTGCTGATGGCGCAGCCATTTGCCTACCGGTATCCCATCGTGGACGGGCAGGGCAACTGGGGTTCGCAGGATGATCCGAAATCCTTTGCGGCCATGCGCTACACCGAATCGAAGCTGACCCGCTACGCCGATGTGCTGTTGGGTGAGTTGGGCAGCGGCACCGTCGACTGGTCGCCGAATTTCGACGGCACGCTCGAGGAGCCGGTGTTTCTCCCGGCGCGGCTGCCGAACCTGCTGCTCAATGGCACCACGGGTATCGCCGTCGGCATGGCCACGGACATTCCGCCGCACAATCTGCGCGAGGTCGCCAACGCCTGCATCCACTTGCTGGAGGAGCCGGAGGCCACCACCGCGCAGCTGATGAAGTTCATCAAGGGGCCGGACCTGCCGACGGGCGCGGAGATCATTTCCCCGCGCGCGGACCTGAAGGAATTTTACGAAACGGGACTGGGCAGCTTCCGGGCGCGCGCCACCTTTGTGATCGAGGACGGCAACATCGTCGTCAATGCCTTCCCCTGGCAGGTCTCGCCTACCAAGGTCATCGAACAGATCGCCGAGCAGATGCGGGCGAAGAAGCTGCCGATGGTCGAGGACCTGCGCGATGAGTCCGACCACGAAAATGCGACGCGTCTGGTCATCGTGCCGCGCTCGAATCGCATCGATCTCGATGAGGTGATGCAGCACCTGTTCGCGACCACGGATCTGGAGCGCAACTACCGCGTCAACCTGAACATCATCGGCCTGGACGGTCGCCCGCGCGTCACGGGATTGCGCGATGTGCTCACCGCCTGGCTCGAGTTCCGCACCACGACGGTGAGCCGGCGACTGCAATTCCGGCTCGATAAGGTCAATCGCCGGTTGCACATCCTCGAAGGCCTGCTGATCGCCTTCCTGAACCTGGACGAGGTGATCCGCATCATCCGCCGCGAGGATGAACCGAAGCCGGTGCTGATGAAGCGCTTCAAGCTTTCAGAGGAGCAGGCCGAGGAGATCCTCAACACGCGTCTGCGCCACCTGGCGAAGCTGGAGGAGATGAAGATCCGCGAGGAGCAGAAGTCGCTGGCCCAGGAACGTGCCGAGATCGAAGCGCTGCTGGCCAGCAAGGCGAAGCTGCGCCGGCTGGTCGCGAGCGAAATCCGCGCCGATGCGGATCAGCACGGCGATGACCGGCGCACGAAAATCGTGGAGCGCGAGGCGGCGCAGGCCATCGATGAGACCACACTGATCGCCAACGAACCGGTCACGGTGGTGTTGTCGACCGGCGGTTTCGCGCGCTCCGCGAAGGGCCACGACATCGACCCGCTGACCCTGTCCTACAAGGCAGGTGATGCGTTCCATAGCGCGGTGCGCGGCCGCAGTCTGCAAAATGCCGTGTTCATTGACAGCACCGGCCGCACCTACACGCTGCCGGCACACTCTCTGCCTTCGGCGCGGGGTCAGGGTGAGCCGCTGTCGGGTCGCCTCAATCCCCCGGATGGGGCGCGCTTCGCCGGCGTCATGCTGGGCGAGGCGGATGACCTGTGGTTGCTCGCCAGCGATGCCGGCTACGGCTTCACGGCGCGCTTCAAAGACCTGGTCAGCGACCGGCGCGCCGGCAAGACCGTGCTCAATGTCCCCGACGGCGCGCTCGTATTGCCGCCGGCCCCGGTGCCGGCCGCGGACAGCCTGGTGGCGGCCGTGAGCAACGAGGGCAAGCTGCTGGTCTTTCCGGTGGCTGACGTCCCCGAAATGCCCAAGGGCAAGGGCAACAAGCTGTACGACATAACTGCCCGGAAACTGACCGCCCGCGAGGAGTTCCTCGCCGGGATTACCGTGGTGCCCAAGGGCGGTGCCCTGCTGCTGTGGACCGACGCGCAGTTCAAGACACTGGAGTGGTCAGAACTCAAGGATTACCGCGGTCAACGCGCGCAGCGCGGCAGCGTTCTGCGCCGGGGCTGGCCGCGGAAAATCGACCGGCTCGAGGCGCGTCCACCCCTCTAGGGGACCCTTGTTTGGCAAAGTTAGATGAAACCAGTAGCCTAGCGGACGGACTCCCTAAAAACCGCAGCCCCCCAGGCGACCGCCTCGCTTAAGAACTGCACAGTTATGACGCTAGCCCGACAGATTAAACCCACAAATCCGGGCCATTCCGATGAGGCTTATCAGGATCAGATCCTTCCCGCTGTCTCGCGCACTTTTGCATTGACCATTCCGCAGCTGCCGCCGGATCTGAGTCGCTCGGTGACCAATGCTTATCTGCTGTGTCGGGTCGCCGACACCATCGAGGATGAGCCCCAGATCGCACCGCCCGACACACTGCTGTACATGGAGCGATTTTCGGATGCGGTGGCAGGCGTCGATGATGCGCAGCTGCTGGGGGCCGAGCTGGCACCGAAGTTATCGCAATGGACACTGCCGGCCGAACGCGAGCTCATCCTCAACCTGCCACGCGTGATCCGCGTCACCCGCCAGCTGCCGCTGCGCCAGCAGACCGCTATCCGACGCTGCGTGGATACGATGTGCCATGGCATGCACCAGTTCCAGCGCACCGCGAGTGTGCGCGGCCTCGACACCGTCGCTGAGCTGGACAGCTATTGCTACTACGTGGCCGGTGTCGTCGGTGAAATGCTCACCGAACTGTTCTGCAGCTACTCGGCCGACATTGAGCGGCATCGCGCGCAACTGTCGCGCCTCGCCCCCTCATTTGCACAGGGCCTGCAGATGACCAACATCCTGAAGGATGTCTGGGAGGACCGCAGTCGCGGCGCCTGCTGGCTGCCGCAGGAAGTATTTTCACGCCACGGCGTCGACCTGTCGCACCTGACGGCCGAAACCGGCGGCCGTGGCTTTGCCGCCGGCATGCACGAGCTGGTGGGTCTCGCGCACGCACATCTGCGCAATGCCCTGGAATTCACCCTGTTGATTCCGGCGCGCGAAGTCGGCATCCGGCGCTTCTGCCTGTGGGCCATCGGCCTGGCGGTGCTGACACTCAAACGCATCGCTGCCAATCCCGGCTTCACCCGCGGGGCACAGGTCAAGGTGTCGCGGCGCACCGTCGCTGTGACGCTCGCGCTCAGCAATGCCGCGACGCGCCACAATGATCTGCTGCGATTCCTGTTCAATCGCGCCGCCTCGGGCCTGCCGCTGGCGATGCTCCCGACCGACTGGCAGCCGCGCAAACTGCCAGTGCACGGCAGCGATGGTGCCGACCATGCCGCCAGTGCCTACCACCGCGCGCGGCGGTTCAACGTGCGCGACGCTACCGAGGATGTCGGCCTGCTGCGCCAGCCTGACCGGGGTACCGTGCAGTGACCGCAGGCCCATCTTCCATTCGTGATCCGCGCCTGGCGCGCGAGCTTGGCGCGCGCCCCGGTGCGGCCGCCAGCGTCAGTCTGTTGCCGGACCTTGCCAGCGGCGAGGCGCTCGAGCGTTCCATCGCGGCGGCACGCGACGCCCTCATCGGACTGCAGAGCGCGCAGGGGTTCTGGCTGTTCGAGCTGGAGGCCGACTGCACGATTCCGGCGGAGTACATCATGATGATGCACTTCCTCGATGAGATCGACACGGTGCTGCAGGAGAAGCTGGCGGTCTACCTGCGCCGTCACCAGGCCGAGCACGGCGGCTGGGCGCTGTTCCCGGGCGGTGAACTCGACCTCAGTTGCACGGTGAAGGTGTACTACGCCCTCAAGCTCGCCGGCGATGATGTCGCGGCTGCCCACATGACGCGCGCCCGCACGGCCATCCTGGCGCGGGGCGGGGCGGCGCGGGCCAATGTGTTCACGCGTATTGCACTGGCGTTGTTCGGGCAGCTGCCCTGGCGCGGCGTGCCCTACATTCCGGTCGAGATCATGCTGCTGCCGAAGTGGTTTCCGTTCCACCTCGACAAGGTGTCGTACTGGTCGCGCACGGTCATGGTGCCCTTGTTCATCCTGTGTACCAAGAAGCCGCTGGCGCGCAATCCCAACGGCGTCGAGATCCTGGAGCTGTTCACCACGCCGCCGTGGGAAGAGCGTCACTACTTCGCGCGCGGAGGCTTTACCAACCGCTTCTTCATGGCGCTGGACCGCATGGGTCGGGCCATCGACCCTTTCATTCCGCGCGCCATGCGTGCGCGCGCCATGCGCAAGGCGCATGAGTGGGTGATCGAGCGCCTCAATGGTGAGGGCGGACTGGGTGCGATCTTTCCGGCCATGGTCAATGCCCTGGAAGTACTGGCGCTGATGGGCGTGCCGGCGAAAGATCCGCGCCGCGCCACGGCCAAGCGTGCGATCGAGAAACTGCTCGTCGTCTCACCGCACGAGGCTTACTGCCAGCCCTGTGTCTCACCGGTGTGGGATTCCGCGCTGGCCGCACTGGCGATGCAGGAGGCCGGTGACAGCCAGGCGCATGCCGCTGCGGAACGCGCCCTGGATTGGCTGGTTCCCGAACAGTTGCTCGACAATCCGCAGGACTGGCAGGCGCAGAAGCCGCACGTGCGCGGCGGTGGCTGGGCCTTCCAGTTCACGAATACGCACTACCCGGATCTGGATGACACCGCGGTGGTCGCCTGGTCCATGCACCTGGCGCGCGAGCCGCAGCGGTATTCGACCAACATCGCCCGGGCGCTCGACTGGCTGGTCGGCCTGCAAAGTCGCAACGGCGGCTTCGCCGCCTTCGATGCGGACAATACGCACTATGTGCTGAATGAAATTCCGTTTGCAGACCATGGCGCGCTGCTGGATCCCCCTACCAGTGATGTGACGGCGCGGGTCGTGACCGCGCTGGCGAAGGTGGGACGGCCGCAGGATGCCGCAGTGATGAAGCGGGCGCTGGCGTACCTGCGCGCCGAGCAGGAGCCGGATGGCGCCTGGTTCGGCCGCTGGGGCACCAACTATATTTATGGCACCTGGTCGGTGTTGATCGCGCTGGAACAGGCCGGGGTTGCGCACGATGATCCGGCCGTGCGGCGCGCCGTGAACTGGCTGGCATCACAGCAGAATGCTGATGGCGGCTGGGGTGAACTCAATGCCAGCTACCACGATCGCAAGCAGGCTGGCGGGCCGGCCGCCAGTGCGCCGTTTCAGACCGCCTGGGCATTGTTAGGGCTGCTGGCGGCGGGCGAAGTGGAATCGACGATGGTCCGCAATGCAGTCCGGTACCTGCAGCGCGCGCAGCAGAAAAGTGGCCTGTGGAGCGATCCGCGCTTCACGGCCCCGGGTTTTCCGCGTGTGTTCTACCTGAAGTATCACGGCTACTGCGCTTACTTTCCGCTGTGGGCGCTGGCCGCCTATCGCAATCGCGCAGGGTCCCGCCACCCGAAGTGAGTGTCACCGGGATCGTCGCGGCCCTGACGGCCGAGGCGCGCACCCTGGGGCCGCTACGCTCGACTCCGGACCGCACGCACGCACTCGCCATCAGCACCCTGCGCGACGGCAATCTGCTCATCATCAGTGGCATGGGCCCGCAGGCCGCGGCGCGTGCCGCCGCGGCGCTCGTCGCCGCCGGCGCCGACGGTCTGCTGAGCTTTGGCCTCGCCGGAGCGCTTGACCCGCAGCTGCCCGCCGGCGCCATGCTGCTGCCGGATGCCGTCACGGATGGCACCGGCGCGGTACACCGCACCTGCGCGGTATGGCGCGAACGGCTCGCAGCGCGCGCGGGCGCCGAGTCCGGCGGCACCTTGTTGAGCCTCGCCCAGCCCTTGCTCACGCCGCTCGCCAAATCCGCGGCCCGGACCCGCACCCAGGCGTATGCCGTGGATATGGAAAGTTTCGCCATCGGCAGTGTCGCCACGCAGGCGCAGGTCAACTTCGCGGTCGCGCGCGTGGTGGTGGATACGGCGGTGGATAGCCTGCCGGCAAGCGTCCTGCGCGCGACCGACGCACAGGGTGTGGTGAACTACCCGCGGCTCGTTTCAGGGTTGCTGCGCAGTCCGCTGGAATTGTTTGCATTGCTGCGGCTGGCAAGCCGTTACCGTATGGCCATGGGCACGCTGCGGAAGTTAGGCCGCCAGGGCCTGGGTGCGCCATGAGGCGCGCCTTCATCACCGGTGCGACGGGCTTCGTCGGCGCCGCGGTCGCGCGGACGCTGGTGGCCTCGGGCTGGCAACTGCGCGGGCTGGCGCGGCCCAGCGCGGACCGTCGCAATCTGTCCGGCCTGCCGATTGAAATGGTGACGGGCGATCTGCGCGATCCGAGTTCCTATGCCGCGGCACTCAAGGGGTGCGAGGCCTTGTTTCACGTGGCCGCGGACTATCGGCTGTGGGCGCCGCATCCGGATGATCTCTACGCCATCAATGTCGAGGGCACGCGCGGCCTGCTGCTGGCTGCCGAGCGCGCGGGCGTCGAGAGGATCGTCTACACCAGCAGTGTCGCCACGCTGCGCCTGGTGGGCGACGGCACGATCGCCGACGAAAACAGCATCGCGACCCTGGCCGACATGATCGGCCACTACAAGCGCTCCAAATTCCTGGGCGAGCAGGTGGTGCAGCAGTGGGCCGGGTCAGGGCCCGCGAACCGCTGGGTGGTGATCGTCAATCCCTCGACGCCCGTCGGTCCTTGCGATGTGAAGCCAACCCCCACCGGCCAGATCGTGCTGGACGCGGCCGCGGGCCGCACGCCGGCATATGTCGACACGGGACTGAACATCGCGCATGTGGATGACATTGCCCGCGGCCATCTGCTGGCGCTGGAGCGCGGCCGGCACGCCGAGCGCTACATCCTGGGCGGCACCGATCTGACCCTGAAGCAGATCCTGACCCAGGTCGCCGGCATTGCCAACCGTCGGCCGCCGCGGATCCGGCTCCCCCATGGCGTGGTGCTGCCCATCGCTCACGTCGCGCAGGCGGTCGCGCGGCTCACCGGCGGCAGCACCCGCATCACCGTGGAGGGCGTGCGCATGGCGCGGAAGCGCATGTACTTCTCCAGTGCCAAGGCGGTGCGCGAGCTGGGCTATTCCTGGCGCGATCCGGCCAGCGCCTTTCAGGACGCGGTACGCTGGTTTCGCGATGCGGGCTACCTGAAGGGTTGAGCGCGGCTCAAATGCGCTTGGGCAGCACCCGGTACATGAAGCCGGCCAGCGCCGGCACCAGCCGCGGCCGCAGCAAACGCGCGTCATAGGGCGCCAGTCGCGCCGCGTTCTCGCGCAGGCACCGGCCGAGGAGTTTGTGCAGCGTCACGTCCTCGCCCAGCTCATGGTGCGCACTGAGCGTGAAGTTGTCGTCATCCGCCCCACCGGTGACCGGGCGCTTCGGCGTCGCGGGCGCTGCCTGCGGCGATCCGCCGAGCGTGCGCGCCGTTTTCGCCCGGCTCCACACCTGTTTGAGAATGATCCCGCCGCAGCGCACCGAGAACGCCGGGCGGCGCCACCACGGCAGCTGCGAGCGGCGGTATTTGACCCAGTTCACGAAGAACAGGATGTGCCGCGCCTCCTCCTGGACCACCGGTTCAAACACTTCGATCAGTTTGGGTTCGAAGAAACCGGACTCGCGCGCCAGCGCGAACAGGCCGAAGGCAAAGAATGAGTCGAAGCATTCGCCGAAGCCGGCAAACAGGAAGTCATGTTCGAGGTCGTGAGGTTCGTAGCGCGGCGGATGGTCGACCGGGATGTTGTAATGCGTGGTCAGTGCGCGCAGCAGCCGTGCATGGCGGCCTTCTTCAAATCCCTGCAGCTCGATCGCTTTGCGCAAGCCCGGATCGGGCTCCAGAGCGGCCGCGGCGGCGACGGTATTGGAGGTTACATTCTCGGTGGCCACGGCCTCCTGCCAGAACGGCAGCGTCACCAGGCGCTGCTGTGACTCCGGGCTCAAGCGCGGCCATTGAACCTGCTCCGGAACATAGTCGACGTAGCTGTCCATGAAAAAGCCTGCGAGCAGTTCACGGTGTGCCAGTGACCCAATCTCAAGTGCTGCTGCCGACATGCGCGTACCCCAATAAACGAGGGCTGGCACACCAAACAGGACCTCGCGCATGCGCTTGGCAAGCGAGAGCGCGATGCTGGTGTCATTGCCCAGGCCCAGAAGATAACCAAAACCGACGAGCCCGGCCTCCTGGACGCCCAGACCCGCCGGTACCACAAATATAAAATGGCGGATGGCCTGCGTCAGGCTTTCCAGCGCGAGTGCCGTGCCGAATCCGACCGGATGCTGCAACCAGCGCAGCGCCAGCCACGTCTCGAGCGCGCCGGCCACGAAGCCCGCCAGCTGCCAGCCGATCGTGGCGAGCAACGCGGCGCTATGCCCCAGCAGCTGCTGCAGGCGCGCGTCCAGGGCGACGGCCTGGTCGCGCAGGACACGCAGGTGTGCCGGCAGATCGAGCATGCCCTCGACTGCGCGCAGCAGGCGCGCAAAAATCGACCCGCGGCGCACGAGCATGTACAGCGCGGCGATCAGCGGCAGGCACAATGCCAGACCGATGAAAAGATCGGTAGCCGCGGCCACCTTGCCGGTGAGACGCAGCAGCAGCAGCACACCCAAAGCTGCGAACAGCAGCTGACTGATGATGGTCAGCAACACCTCCACGACCACGCTGGCCGCAACCGACGCCGCCTCGCCGCCGGCCTGACACAGCATGCGAATGCCGACGATCTCCCCGCCGATGTTGGCTACCGGCAGCAATCTGTTCACCGCCTCGCGGACGCTGGCGATGAGCAGCAGGCGGGCGGGGGCGCGCAGCGGCGCCGCGACGCCCAGGGCGCGCAGCAGGGTGCGCCAGCCGGCCACGTCGAGCAGCAAGGGCAGGGTGTGCAGCGGCACCAGCCACAGCAGCATCCACCCCGCCGCGCGCAGCAGGCTCAGGATGGGACCGAGACCTTCGCGCAGCACCAACGCGACGCTCAGCAGCGTGCCGAGAATCAGCGCCACACGGACCACCCACTTCATGGCGTCGCGGTGCCCCGCGAGCTCCGTCGGAAATGCGCGATATCCGCATAACCGCCGCAGCGGATGGTCGGGTCGGACAGCGCCGTGCGTACCGCCGGGCTGAGCAGGGCCTGCAGCTCATCGCGGTGGCGATAGCCGCTCATGGCCGGCGCGATGGCGGTGCCCGAGGCGGTGGCCGGATGCAGGTAGATTTCCGTGACGCCCGGGGGCAGTGCCGCCAGGTGCTGCAGCAGCCGCGTCTCATCCATGCCGCCACTGTCCGTGACGCCGACGATGCGGTCGTTGCAATCCATGCCCGACCGTCGCAGGCGGTAGCGCATCAGCGCGAACCACGGCGTGAGCAGCCCCGCCATGGCCGTCCCGGGTTCGGCCGGCACCCGCACCGCACGCAATCCGAAGTCACGACCGATGCGCAGCGCGAGCCCCAGCACGGTCGGGTGCAGGTGAAAGTGCTTGTGCGCATCCAGGTGATCGAGGAGCAGGCCGAACCGCGCGAACGCCGCGAACTGGGCGCGAATCTCCGCGGCCAGTTGCGTGCGCACCCTGGGGCTCGCGAAGAAACGCCATCCCGCACTCACCATGTTGTCGTGGAAACGCCCCTCGCCATCGACCAGGTCAGGAATCTGGCGCGCTGGCAGCACGGTCGCGCCATCGCAAAGCGTCAGGTGCAAACCGACCCGCAAGTGCGGCAGTGCGCGCGCCCGCCGCGCCGCATCCTGCGCGGCAGGTGCGCCCACCATCAAGCTGGTGGCGGTGAGCACACCCTCCCGATGCGCGCGCTCCACCGCTTCATTGACGGCCGGATGCAACCCGAAATCATCGGCGGTGATGATGCACAAGCGCCCCGGCGTGTCGGGCACTACTCGTTCTCGAGCGGCGCAGCCAGGGGTGAGACCGAGCCATCCTCGGCGAGGTGGAAGCTGTTCTTGCCCCAATGCACGCGCTGTCCGAGGAATGCCCAGCACCACACCCCCAGCAACGAGCAGTCATGCAATGGCACTGCCCACAACCGGGTCCAGGTCGAGCGGTCCCCGGCGGCGCTCCAGTAAAAGTGCATCACCAGGCGCAGCAGCGCCGTCGCGCCCAGCAAGAGCAGCGCCAGTCGGGTGCCGCGCGCCAGGGCGGCGCCGATCAATGCGACCGGGAACGCGAAACTCACGAACGCCAGGCTGTAACCCCAGGGGCGAACCGCCTTGATGGTGCGCAGCCAGCGCAGTTCGTGGCCGAACAGATCCTGCAGGCTGCGCTCCTCGACGACCGTCTCCACCACGACCTCCGAGAGCACCGTGCGCAGGCCCAGCTCGCGGGTGAGTTCCCCGAGCCGATAGTCATCGGCCAGCTGATCGGCGATCGCGGGCAACCCGCCGATGGCCTCCAGCACCTGGCGACGCAGGCCGATCGTGGCCCCGAAAGCGAAGGCGCGCGAACCGAACAAAGCCGCCACGAACACGGAGGGGACGAACCAGCCGTTGATGAACTGCGCACCCAGCTGGGACCACATGTCCGGGAGCGGCCGGCCCACGTAGGGGCAGGTCACGATCCCAACGCTCGCATCCAGCAGGGGCGCCACGACCTGCTGCACGTAGCCGGGTTCGACCCGGATATCGCTGTCGACAATGATCAGATAGTCATGCTTGGCGACGGCCACGATGTTGATGAGGTTGCTGACCTTGCCGTTGCTGCCATGGTAGGTGCCGTCGAGCACCAGCGTGAGGTCCAGTGCCGGAAACTCATGCTGCAGCCGTCGTACCACGGCAACAGCCGGGTCGGCCGGATCGCGGACTCCAAAGACGATCTGCAGCTGCGGCCACGCCTGGTTGCAGAAGCTGTGCAGGCATTCGTACAGCCGCGGCTCGGCGCCACACAGCGGCTTGAGGATGGTCACGCCGGGCAGCGCGACCGCCCGCGGCCAGTGCGCCCGCCGCCGCGGGCGCAGCAGCGCGCCGGCAAGGGCCACGAAGGTGTAAAGGGCCGCCAGCGCGGCCAGCACGAGGCCGACCCAGCCGAGGACACCGAGGATCGGGCTCAAGGCTGGCGTGGCTGTTTCCGGGGCAGGTATCATGCGCGGGCTTGGAGGTGCCTGTTGATGGATGATGATCGAGTGGACAGTGCCGATACGCTCATCCTCGTCGATGAAGCGGACCGCGAGGTCGGACACATGAGCAAGGCGCAGTGCCATGATGGCCGAGGCATCTTACACCGGGCTTTCTCACTACTCATTTTCAACCCACGGGGCGAACTTCTCTTACAGCAGCGTTCCGCTGCCAAACGGCTATGGCCATTGTACTGGTCCAATAGTTGCTGCAGTCACCCGCGCCGCGCGGAGAGCATGGAAACGGCCATCCAGCGGCGGCTGCACGAGGAACTGGGGGTACGCTGTCCGCTGGAGTTCCTGTTCAAATTCCAGTACCACGCCCAGTGGGACGCCCAGGGGGCCGAAAACGAACTTTGCTCCGTTTATATCGGTCGAACCCAAGGCACCATCCAGGCCGATCCGGATGAGATCGCCGGGCTGCGCTGGCTTAGTCCGCTGCAGCTGCAGGCCGAAATGGCGCAGCGCCGTCCGGGCCAGTTCACGCCCTGGTTCATTATGGAATGGGAGCGCATCTGGAGCGATCACCGCCCCGCAGTGCTCGCAACCCGTTCATAATAGGACCTACCAAGTTAGGAGTCCGCATGGGCATACCGTTGATTCAGCAGCTTAAGGTCGCCACGTACATCGCCGGGCGGAAGCTGCGCCGTGACCGCCATTATCCGCTGGTGCTGATGCTGGAACCGTTGTTTCAATGCAACTTGGCCTGTGCCGGCTGCGGCAAGATCGACTATCCGAAGGAGATTCTGCAAAAGCGGGTCAGCCTGGAGGATGCCTTGAAGGCGGTGGATGAATGCGGCGCCCCGATGGTTTCGATTCCGGGCGGCGAGCCGCTCATCCACAAGGAGATGCCGCAGATCGTCGCCGGCATCGTCGCGCGCAAGAAATTCGTCTACCTGTGCACCAATGCCATTCTGCTCTCGAAGCATATCGACGAGTACCAGCCCTCGAAGTATCTGACGTTCTCGGTTCACCTGGATGGCAATAAGGAACGGCACGATGAGTCGGTGTGCCTGGAGGGAGTGTACGAGAAGGCCGTTGCGGCCATCCGGCTGGCGCGCTCCAAGGGCTTCCGCGTCACCATCAATTGCACGCTGTTCAGCGGCGAGAATCCGGATGAAGTCGCAGAGTTCTTCGATACCTCGATGAAACTCGGAATCGAGGGCATCACCGTATCGCCGGGCTTCAGCTACGAACATGCGCCGCGCCAGGACGTGTTCCTCGGTCGCAGTGCCAGCAAGCGCCTGTTTCGCGAAGTGTTCAAGCGCCGCAAGCAGGGTGACCGCAAGCGCACCTGGACCTTCAATCACTCCTCCCTGTTCCTGGACTTCCTGGCCGGCAACCAATCCTACGCGTGTACGCCATGGAGCAATCCCACCTACAACGTCTTCGGCTGGCAGCGACCCTGCTATCTGCTGTCGGATGAAGGTTATGCGAGTTCCTACCAGTCTTTGATCGAGGATACCGAGTGGGACAAGTACGGCATTGGCAACAACCCGAAGTGCAACAACTGCATGGCGCACTGCGGCTTTGAGGGCACGGCGGTCAACGACGCCTTCCGTCATCCGCTCAAGGCATTGCTGACCTCATTGCGCGGCCCGAAGGTGTTCGGACCGATGGCACCGGACCTGGCGCTGAATATCGAAAATGGCAGCACCGCCCCGACGAGCGAAATCAGGATTTCCGTGGACGCGATCAAGCGGCCCGATCGCAAGATCGAGGGTGATTTGCTTTGACGACGCAGCCGCGCGGCGAACTCGCCGCCTTCGGCCGGCAGTTGACCCAGTGGCAGACACGCATGGAGGAGGCGCTCGCGAGCCGGCTGCCGGGCGCTGGTGAGATTCCGGCACGGCTGCACGAAGCCATGCGCTACAGCGTTCTGGGCGGCGGCAAACGTATCCGACCGGCGCTGGTGTTCGCGACCGGCCGCACCCTCGGTCTTGATGAGGACCAGGTTGAGGCGGCGGCCTGCGCCATCGAACTGGTCCATGTGTACTCGCTCGTCCATGACGATCTGCCGGCCATGGACGATGATGATCTGCGCCGTGGTCGTCCCACCTGCCACAAGGCCTATGACGAGGCCACCGCCGTGCTGGTCGGCGATGCTCTGCAGCCCCTGGCGTTCCAGCTGCTGGCGCGCGATCCGAAACTGCCGGCCGCGCCGGCGATCCGCCTGAAACTCATCGATCTGCTCGCCGAAGCCAGTGGTACGTTCGGCATGGCCGGTGGCCAGGCCATCGACCTGGGTGTGCAGGGTCAGGCCATCGGTATCGACGCAGTGGAGCAGATGCATGCGCGCAAGACCGGTGCCTTGATCAAGGTCAGCGTGATGATGGCGGCCGCATGCGTGCCGACACTGAGTGCGCCGCTGTCCGAGAATCTCGAGCGCTTTGCGACGGCCATCGGCCTGGCCTTCCAGATCCAGGATGACCTGCTGGATGTGCTCGGCGATGCATCCACGCTGGGCAAGGCCACGGGCGCCGACAGCGCCCGCGCCAAGCCGACCTTTCCGGCCGTGATCGGCGTCGCGGCCTCACAGCAGCGGATGCAGAAGCTGCACGGTGAGGCGCTGGCGGCACTGGCGCCCTTCGAAGGCGCTGCTGATCCGCTGCGTCTGCTCGCCGAGTGGTTGCTCAAGCGCCAGTCATGAAATTCGGCGTCATGGACCACGTCGATGACAGCGGCCTGACGCCTCAGGCACATTTTGAGGCGCGGCTGCGCTTCACCGAAACGCTCGATCAGCTCGGTTTTTATTCCTACCACGTCGCCGAACACCACGGCACGCCGCTGGGCTTCGCGCCTTCGCCCAATGTGTATCTCTCCGCGGTAGCGCAGCGAACGCGCACGCTGCGCTTCGGACCGATGGTGTATGTGGCGGCGCTGTATCACCCGATGCGCCTGGCAGAGGAAATCTGCATGCTCGACCAGTTGAGTGGCGGACGGCTGCAGCTCGGCATGGGTCGCGGTGCGGTGGCGCTGGAGCAGGAGTTGTACGGCATCGATCCGGCAACCACCAACGCACGTTATGAGGAAGCGCGGGATATCGTCATTGCAGCGCTCACCTCAGCGTCAGTCAATTTTGACGGCCAGTACTTCCAGATACACGACTTCCCGATGGTGCTGCGCTGCCTGCAGCAGCCGCGGCCGCCGATCTGGTACGGGCTGGGGAATCCGGACGCCGCGGTCTGGGCGGCTTCGGTTGCCGCCAATGTGATTTCGCTGCGGCCCGCGGCCATGGCGCGCGGCGCCCTGCAGCGCTATCGCCATGAGTGGGCCGCCTTGGGTCATGCCGAACCGGAGCTGCCCTTCATAGGCGTGTGTCGCCACGTGGTGCTCGGCGAGACCGAAAGCGAGGCGCGCAATACCGCGCGCGCAGCCTATCCGCGCTGGCGCGCGTCGCTGGCGGCGCTGTGGGATCGGCGCGGGACCGCATTCCCGATCGCCATCCCGATGCAATGGGATGAGATGGAAGCCAACGGCATGGCGATTGCGGGCACTGCCCGCCAGGTCACCGAGTTCGTGCGCGCGCAGAATGAGGCCGTGGGCGGCAATTTTTTTCTGTGTCAGATGATGTTCGGCGACATGCCGCTGGAATTTGCGCAGCACTCGGCGCGCCTGTTCGCCTTCGAAGTCGCCCCGCAGCTCAAGGCCTGAGGCTGCCGGTACCGTTGCGCTCAACCGCGCAACACGATCTCTTCAGGCGCGTGCACCAGGTAGCCCTGCACGTACTGCACGCCCAGCTGCCACAGCACGGCCATGGTGTTCGCGTCCTCGACACGCTCCGCGATGGTCTCGATATTGCGCGCCTTGGCCTGTTCGACCAGCAACCGCACGCGCTGCTGCAGCTCCTGGTTGCTGGTGAGTCCCTGCACCAGGGCGCCGTCGATCTTGACGTAATCGATGCTCGTGGACTCCATCAGACCCTGCGGATCGCGGCCTGAGCCGAAACGCTCGACCGCGAAACGGAACCCGCGCGTGCGCAGTTCCGCGGTGAGCTTCTGTACCCGCTCGAGATGCGTGGCGACGATCTCCTCGTGCGCCTGGAAACACAGCTGGTGCGGATCCGCGCGCGTGGCGCGAACCTGGTTGTCGACCCATCCGAGGAAGGACCCGTCCTTCAGCGTGTCCTGCGAGAGACGCACGAACAGGCAGCCGGGCTTGCGCTGTGCGGCGAAGGACAGTGATGCCCCGACCACCCAGCGATCGATGTTCTTCAACAGGTCATTGCGCTCGGCGGCCGCCATGAACTCACCGGGCAATACTTCCTTGCCGTTCGTATCCAGCATGCGCAGCAGCACATCGAACATGCTGTGGTCACCGCCCTGCAGGCTCGCGATCGGCTGTTGCACCAGCCGGAAGCGATTCTCCATCAAGGCAGCCCTGATGTGCTTGACCCACACCTGGTCATACGCTTTGACGCGACTGTCGTTGTCCGCCTTGTCGGACTGCGCCACCTGGTTGCCACCGCGTGCCGCGGCCTTGGCGCACGCTTCGAGTGCATCGGCAATGGCGGGATCGGCGTCGGCCTGCGCCGAACTGAGGCCCAGCGAGCAGGTGATGGAGAGGGTTTTTTCCCCCACCGCGATCACCTGGCGCGCCACGCGCTCCAGCAGTTGCGCGCCCCATGCTTCGACATCGTGATCGTTGCCGCGCTCCAGCAGCACCATCACGCTCGTGCCGCCGAGGCGGCCGATGATTTCGTTGGGATGCAGCCCCTCGCGCACCAGCGCGGTGAAGGCCGACAGCACATCTTCGCTGGCAAAGGGTCCCACATCACGCTCGACCGTTGCGAACTTGTCCGGTTTGATCACGGCGAAATAGCGCACGCCGCCGCTCAGCGGCGTGGCGAGGCGTTCCTTGACGGCCGTCAGCAGCGGCATGCGATACAGCAGGCCGGTCGTGGGGTCGCGGCGCACCGCATCGGCGAGATCCTCCACGAGCTTGTGCGATTCGTCCTTGCGGGAGGCGATGATCAACTGGACGCACGGATCGCCATCGTGCTCGCCCAGTGCCAGCACCAGGTCGAACTGGCGATGCGAGCCATCGCCGAAGCGGATTGCGGCGCTGATGGGGTGATTGCTCCAGCGCCCCTGCAGGCACGCCGCCAGCGCGCCCTTCAACGCCGCGTGGGTGGTCTGCTCGAACATATCCATGACGGGCTGGCCGGCGATGCCGGTGAGCTCGTAGCCGAACAGCTCCAGCCACGAGGCATTGGCGTCAACCAGGATGCCTTCCTGCACCTGGGCGATGGCATCGTTCGAATGCTGCAGCACCGAGGCCAGCTGCCGGCGCGCGTCCCGTGCCGTGCGCAGCGTGCTCTCCAGGGCGCGCTCCATGCGGTGCACGCGCAGCTCGCGCGTCATCACCGCCTGCAGGCGCTCCGGACTGCCCGAGGACACCGCATCGCGGGCGCCCTTGGCCATGGCATCGCAGATGCGCGCCTCGCTCACCGTATCGTCGATGACCAGCAGCGGCACGGAGGCGGCGAGCTGATCGCGCACGGCCACCGCGGCCACCAGGTCATCATTGGTCGGCTCGAAGTGCAGAATCAGTTCAGGGTTCAGCTGCGTGATGGCATCACCCAGATCGCGCAGCGACGGAATCCAGGTGCAGTGTGCGGCATGCCCGGCACGCCGCAGCACGCCATTGATCACCTCGACCGGATCACGCGTGGCGGACAGTACGATCAATGGAACTGCATTCTGCTCGGACAATGTTTGGCTTCCTGCTCTGGGTGCCACTGTAGCACCGGACCTGCGGGCAGCTTCGATTACGGCCGTGCGCGTGCGACGGGTCTCACATTTTCCGCAGGTGAAAACAGCGCGCCCAGGGGCATCTTCGCAGGGCCGCCCGGCACCTCGCGGACCAAGCGTGGCACCAGATAGCCGGAGAGGGTCGAGGCGAGTTCACCGATCAGGCGCTGCGCGGTCGCTTCGGGCACCTCGAAGTGAGCCACGCCGCGCACCCGATCGAGCAGATGCAGGTAGTAGGGCACCACGCCAGCCGCGAACAGGCGCTGCGACAGGACCGACAAGGCGGCGAGTGAGTCGTTGATCCCGCGCAGCAGCACGGTCTGGTTCAGCAGCGTGACGCCCGCGGCCCGCAGCCGGGCACAGGCCGCACGCAGGCTGTCATCGATTTCATTGCCATGGTTGGTATGCAGGACCACGGCGACCGGCCACGGCAGGTGCCGCAGCCACTCGATCAGGCCGGCATCAACCCGCGCTGGCAGCACCACCGGCAGCCGCGTGTGCAGTCGCAGGCGGCGGATATGGGGGATCCGTGCCAGCCGATCGGTGATGGCCCGCAGCCGCGCATTGCTGAGGCTCAAGGGATCGCCCCCGCTGAGAATCACCTCTTCGATGCCCGGATCCAGCGCGATGGCATCCAGTGCCTGGCTCAACGCGCCAATACCGAGCTGCTCCGCATAGGGGAATTCGCGCCGAAAGCAGAAACGGCAGTTCACGGCGCAGGCACCGCTGGCAATGAGCAAGGCGCGGCCCTGGTACTTCTGCAGCAGTCCCGGCGCCTTGACGGCCGCGCGCTCGGCCAGCGGGTCGGCCCCGAAACCGGGCTGCTCGACCAGTTCGGCCGCCACCGGCATGACCTGCAGCAGCAGCGGGTCGGTCGGGTCACCGCGGCGCATTCGGCTCACGAAGCCCAAGGGTACCCGCAGCGCAAACAGCGCGCTGGCCCGCCCGGCCGCGGGGAACAGGCCCGGATCCAGGTCCAGGGCCCGCGCCAGGGCCTCAGGATCGGTTATGGCACCCGCCAGCTCGTGCTGCCAGGTGGACGGGGGGGCCGGCTGGCGGCCCAGAGTGGTTGCCGGTATCATTCGCGACCCATTTTGGGGCCGGCACTGCGAGAAAGAAATGGCCAGCTACAACACCAGCGAATTTAAGTCCGGCATGAAGATCCTGCTGGACGGCGAACCGTTTTCGATCGTCGAGAATGAGATGGTCAAGCCCGGCAAGGGCCAGGCCTTCAATCGCGTCAAGGTGCGCAATCTGAAGAGCGGGCGCACGATCGAGCGCACCTTCAAGTCCGGTGATTCCGTGGATGCGGCCGACGTGGTCGACATGGACATGCAGTACCTGTATCAGGACGGCGAGTTCTGGATTTTCATGGTGCCGGAGAATTTCGAGCAGTACACGGCCGGCAAGGCCGCGGTCGGCGACAATGCGATCTGGCTCAAGGATGGCACGCTGTGCATCGTGACCCTGTGGAACAACGAGCCGCTGCAGGTGACTCCGCCGTCGCATATCGAACTGAAGATTGTCGAGACCGATCCGGGCCTGCGCGGGGATACCGCCACCGGTGGCCAGAAACCGGCGAAGCTCGAGACCGGCGCGGTGGTGCGGGTGCCGCTGTTCATCAATGAGGGCGAAGTCATCCGTGTCGATACGCGCACCGGCGAGTACATCTCGCGCGCCAAGCAGTAGCCGGCTATGCCGTCGCCGTAGGAAACGGCAGCACTTCCTCGATGCGGGCGGCGCCGGCCGCCAGCATCAACACCCGATCGAATCCCACCGCAACCCCCGCGCAGTCGGGCAGACCCGCGGCCAGCGCCGCGAGCAGGCGCTCGTCCATCGGGTGCACCGGCAGGCCGCGCTGGTGCCGCTCGCGCAGGTCCTCGGCAAAGCGCGCGCGCTGTTCGGCCGCCGCCGCCAGTTCGTGAAAGCCATTGGCGAGCTCGAGACCTGCCAGGTAAAGCTCGAAGCGCTGGGCCGTGCGCGGATCAGCCGGATCCAGGCGTGCCAGCGCGGCCTGTGCGGCCGGATAGCCGTGTATGAAGGTGAGGCAGTCATGCCCCAGGGCCGGTCCGATAATGGCGCCCATGATCAGGTCCAAGAGCTCATCGCGCGCAGCCGGGCTCTGGTACCCCAGGTGGGCGATCACCTGCAGCAGCTGCGGGACACTGGCCTCCAGCGGATCCAGTCCGGTATGCCGCTGAAAGACCTCGCGGTATGACAGTCGCTGGGCGGTGACTCGCAGCGCCGGGTGCGCGGGACACAGTTCGCGCACCAGGGCTTCGACCTCATCCATGAGCGCGCTGAGGGCAAAGCCGCCCCGATACCACTCCACGAGTGTGAATTCGGTATTGTGCAGCCGGCTTTGCTCGAAGCCACGGACCACGTGGCAGATCTGGTAGATATCGCCCATCCCTGCGGCGAGCAGGCGCTTCATGGCGTACTCCGGGGAGGTGTGCAGGAACAGTGTCGGCGCCGCCACCCCCGGCACGCGCAGCCCCCCGCTGGTATCCACCGATACTGAATGAATGTGCGTGTCCGTGACGGCGGCATTCACCAGCACCGGGGTATCCACTTCCATGACCCGGCGCGCCGCAAAGAAAGCCCGGGTGCGCGCCAGCAGGCTGGCACGCAGCGCCAGCCGTTCGCGCGAGGCGGTGGGGCGCCAGTCATCGTGTGGCGCGCTCATCTTGCCTGCTGCAGCTGGCCCAGCGGCTGGCCGACGCGGACCGACATCCCGGCCGCCAGACCCGCCCGCCATTGCACCCGGTCTTTCGGGAACAGCGCGATCACGGTAGACCCCATGTTGAACCAGCCCATCTGCGCGCCGCGCGCCAGCGGGGCGCGCGGTGCCGCGAGGGGCGGCAGTTCGTGGGTGGACCGGCGTGTCGGTGGCGTGATCTCGCCGTGCCATACGGTGCTGATGCTGCCGACGAACAACGCCCCGACCAGTACCATGGCGAACGATGGGCTGTTGTCCCAGATGCACACCACCCGCTCGTTGCGCGCGAACAGCCGGTCCACGCCCGCCGCAGTCACGCCATTCACGCTGAAGAGGTGTCCGGGCACATGGCGTGTGGTGCGCAGTTGGCCGTCGAGGGGCATGTGGATACGGTGATAGTTGTAGGGGGCCAGGTACAGCGTCGCGAAGGCACCGCCCGCGAACTCACCCGTTTCGGCTGCGCTGCCGGCGAGCAGCGCGGCCAGGGAGTAATGGCGCCCCTTGGCCTGCAAGATGGATTGTCCATCCAGGTAGCCGATCTGGCTGATGGTGCCATCCACCGGTGAGGCGATGCTGTGCGGATCCTGCGGCATCGGGCGCACGCCCGCGGCCAGCTCGCGGGTGAAAAAGGCGTTGAAACTTTCATAGGCGAACGGATCGGGCTGCCGTGCTTCGCCCATGACCGGCCTGAAGCCGCGCACGAAACCGCCGATCAGGGCGTTCTTGATGCCCTTGAGGCGAATACGCGCGACCGCATGGATGACTCGTGACAGGGTGTGTTGCGGCAGCAGGCGCTGCAGCAGGATGAAGCCGCGCGCCGCGGGACTACCCGGGATCATGGCTACAGGTCACCGGCGGCCCGGCGCAGATCTGCCGTCAGCGAATTCGCATCATACGGAGGCGTGAAGACGGCGACGTTGCGGCCCCGCGCGTCCATCAGAAAGATCGTGGAGGAATGGTCCAGAGAGTAGTCGCCGCCGGGCAGATCCACGCGCAGGAAGGCCACCCCGAAGCGGTGCGCAACGGTCTGCAGCATCGCCGGGGTGCCAGTCAGGCCGAAGAAGTCCGGATCAAAGGCGTGAACGTACTGCGCCAGCTGCGTTGGCGTGTCGCGTGCCGGATCCACCGTGATGAACACCACCCGCAGCCCCGGCACCACGCCGGTCTTCACCACCTGTGCCAGTTGCAGCAGGGTCACGGGGCACACATCCGGGCAGTGGGTGTAGCCGAAGTACACCAGCGTCGGCGCGCCGCGCAGGCGCGCGGCGGTAAATTGCGCGTTGTTCTGGTCTATCAGCGAGAATTCGCCAACGTCGCGGGGCTGCGGCAGCCAGGTACCGCTGGTCAGCTTCGGCGCCGAGTGGTCAAGTCGGTGCGCCAGCCAAAAGCCCGTCACGGCGGCAATGCCGACCACCAGGATCATCAGGACAGGGGTCAATCGCAGATTCATGAATAAAGTATCCCACAAGCAACGGCCGGTCACGGTTCAGCAACTGATCGCGCGCGGCGCCCGCCGTCTGCAGCGCGCCCGGGTGTTCTTCGGCCACGGCACCGATAACGCCTGGGATGAATCCGCCGCGCTGGTGTGGCACGCCCTGAGGCTGCCCACGCCGCACGCCGGCATCTATGGCCGCACCACCACGCCGGGACAGCAAGCCCGAGCGCGCGAACTGCTCACGCGCCGCATCCGCGAGCGCATGCCGGCCGTGTATCTGACGGGTATGACCTGGTTCGCGGGTCTGCAGTTCAAGATCGATGGCCGGGCGTTGATTCCGCGCTCGCCGCTCGCCGAGCTGATCGAGCGCCGCTACGCGCCCTGGGTGGATGCTCGTCGGGTCGGCCGCGTGCTGGACATCGGCACCGGCAGCGGCTGCATCGCGATCGCCACCGCGAAAATGTTCCCCAAGGTCCGGGTGGATGCACTCGATGTGTCAGCCGCGGCCCTGGGGCTTGCCGCCGAAAATGTGCGCCGGCACCGCCTCGGGCGGCGGGTCCGACTGCTTGAATCGGATTACTTCGGCGCCCTGAATGACGAGCGCTACGATATCATCATCAGCAACCCGCCCTATGTAGGGGCACGCGAGATGCGTTCGTTGCCAGCCGAATATCGCCACGAGCCGCGCCTGGCCCTGGCCTCCGGCAAGGACGGCATGGATGCGGTACGGGTAATCCTCAAGGAGGCCGGGCGGCATCTGACTCCCGGAGGCATTCTCATCGTGGAAGTGGGCAACACCGAAGCTGCGGTCCGACGCGCCTTTAACCGTCTGCCGTTCACCTGGCTGACATTCGAACGCGGCGGCGGCGGGGTCTTCATGCTCACGGCCGCACAGCTCGGATCGCAAGGGTAAGTTAGCAACATGTCCGGAAACTCCTTTGGCAGACTCTTCACGGTCACCAGCTTTGGCGAAAGCCACGGCCCCGCGCTCGGCTGCATCGTCGATGGCTGTCCGCCCGGGCTTGAACTCACCGCGGCCGATCTGCAGGTTGACATCGATCGACGCCGCACCGGGACTTCGAAATTCGTCAGCCAGCGGCATGAAGCCGACGCGGTGCGCATTCTCTCGGGCGTATTCGAAGGCCGCACCACCGGCACGCCGATCGGCCTGCTGATCGAGAACACGGACGCCCGCTCGCGCGACTACGAGAAGATCAAGGACCGCTTCCGTCCGGGACACGCCGACTACACTTATCAGCAGAAGTACGGTTTTCGCGACTATCGCGGCGGTGGCCGCTCCTCGGCGCGCGAGACAGTCATGCGTGTGGCGGCCGGTGCCATCGCCCGCAAATACCTCGCCCAGCGCCTGGGCGCGCGCATCTATGGCTACGTGTCGCAGGTCGGTTCACTGATACTCGAACCGGTGAATCCACCCTTCGCGTACGAGAATCCCTTTTTCTGTCCCGATCCGGCGCGGATCGCGCAGCTGGAGGCGCTGCTGTGGGATTTGCGTGGCGCCGGTGACTCCGTCGGCGCGAAGCTCACGGTCATCGCCACCGGCATGCCACCGGGACTGGGTGAGCCGGTATTCGAACGGCTGGATGCGGATATCGCCAGTGCCATGATGGGCATCAACGCGGTGAAAGCCGTGGAGATTGGCGATGGCACGCGCGCGGCCAGCCAGAAGGGCAGCGAGCACCGCGATGAACTCACCCCCGATGGGTTCTTAAGCAATCATGCGGGCGGGATACTGGGCGGTATTTCTTCCGGCCAGGACATCGTCGCGCATGTCACCCTGAAGCCGACTTCGAGCATCCAGGTTCCGGGCCGCACCATCAATCTCGCCGGCGAGCCGGTTGAGGTCACGACCACCGGTCGTCACGATCCGTGCGTGGGCCTGCGTGCGGTGCCGATCGCGGAAGGCATGCTCGCCATCGTGTTGATGGACCATTACCTGCGCCATCGCGCGCAGAACATGGATGTAAAGTCGGCAACGCCGATCATCTGAATTAATGAAACAGGGGCGAACATGAGTGCCAGGGCGGGGGGCGAGGGCTTCAATGTGGCGGTGGTGGGTGCCACGGGCCTGGTCGGGGAGACCATGGTCGAAGTGCTCGAGGAGCGCAACTTTCCGGTCAGGCAGCTGTTCGCGCTGGCCAGCGAGCGTTCGCTTGGCAAGTCGGTGACTTTTCGCGACCAGCGCCACTCGGTCGGCAACCTGGCCGAATTCGATTTCAGCCAGGTCGATATCGCGTTGTTTTCACCCGGTGGCGAAGTCTCGCGCGAGTACGCGCCGAAGGCGGCGGCGGCCGGCTGCGTCGTGATCGACAACACTGCGGAGTTTCGCTATCTGGATGATGTGCCGCTGGTGGTGCCGGAGGTCAATCCCGAGGCCATCGCGCAGTACACCAACCGCGGAATCATCGCCAACCCCAACTGCTCGACCATCCAGATGCTGGTGGTGCTCAAACCACTGCACGATGTCGCGGTCATCGAGCACATCAATGTGGCAACCTACCAGTCCGTGTCCGGCGCGGGGCGCGAAGCCATCGCGGAGCTCGCCACCCAATCGGCCGCACTGCTGAGCGGCCAGGGTCCGGTCAAGGCAGGCATCATCCCGGCGCAGATCGCATTCAATGTCGTGCCGCAGATCGATCGTTTCGAGGAGAACGGGTACACCCGTGAAGAGATGAAGATGGTGTGGGAAACGCGCAAGATTCTCGGCAATGCGCAGATCCAGGTAAATCCGACGGCCGTGCGCGTGCCGGTGTTCTTCGGGCATTCGGAGGCCGTGCACCTGAGGACCCAGCGCAAACTGACCGCTGTTGCAGCGCGGGAGATTTTGCAGAAGGCGCCCGGGGTGACGGTCATGGACGAGCGCCGACCCGGGGGGTACCCCACGGCAGCGGTCGAGGCAGCGAAACGCGACACAGTTTATGTCGGGCGCATAAGGGATGATATGTCGTCAGAGCGTGGGCTCGACTTATGGATCGTCGCGGACAATGTTCGTAAGGGAGCGGCTACGAACAGCATTCAGATCGCCGAGATTTTGGTGCGCGACTATTTATAAGTTATATTGCCGTCCGTAGTGTGGATTTGCGCAATCCTGTCCATGCTTTTGTTTTTTTAGGACATTTCTCTCGGCCGCTGTGGCGCGGAGTATCGTGAATGACTGCCAAATCCCTTAAGTGGACGCTGGCGGCGTTGATCGTTGGCTCGCCAGCCGCGATGGCGCTTGGCCTGGGTGACATCCATCTGCATTCGTCACTTAATGCGCCACTTGACGCTGATATTGACCTGATCGGCGCAACGCCGGATGACCTCGCGAGCCTCAAGGCCCAGGTGGCCCCGCGCGAGGCATTCCAGAAGAACGGCCTGGACTGGCCCGCCTTCCTGTCGAGCGTGACCCTCAAGCCCATGCATACCAGCGATGGGCGCGACATCCTCAAGGTGCACTCCGGAGTGGCGATTACCGAGCCCTTCGTGACCCTGCTGGTGGAAATCAACTGGGCACGCGGCCAGGTTTCCCATGAATACACCGTATTGCTCGACCCACCCGTGTACACGCCCGATCAGGGTCAGGCCGCCGCGCCGGTGGCCGCGCCCGTGGTCGGTACCGGTACCCGGGATGGCACGATCCGGCGTGAGCAGGCCGCACCGCCGCCAAGCGCGCCGGCCGCCCCGCAACCTGCGAGTGCGTCCGATCAGACCTACCGCGTGCAGCGCGGTGACTCCCTGTCGCGCATTGCTGCCCACGAGGCTGCGACGACATCCCCGTCCGATGTCCGCCGCTGGATGGTCGCGGCCTACGAAGGCAATCCTGCCTCCTTCGACAAGAACATGAACGTCCTGCGGGCCGGCTCCGTGCTGCGCCTGCCGGATGCGGCTGCACTGGGTGCGGTCAGCACCAGTGATGCGCTGGCCGAAGTGCGCCGCCAGTACGCGGCCTGGCATTCCAGCGCCGCGCCCGGCGCCGGCACGCCTGCCGCCAACAATGATGCGGGCCGCCTGCACCTGGTCACCCCGGGCACCGCGGCCGGTACGGCAGCGGCGGGTGCGACCGCCGCAGCGGATACGCGCGCCCTGCAGGGCAAGATCCAGCAGCTGCAGAGCCAGCTGGATGAGTCGCAGCGGCTGCTGTCCGTGCGCAATGCCGATCTGGCGAAACTGCAGGAGCAACTGCAGGCCGCGCAGGCCGGCAAGAGCGCCGCGGCCACCGTGCCACCGCCAGCCATCGCCCCAGCTCCTGTCGCTGCAGCGCCTCCGGCTCCTTCCAGCGCCGCGGAGCAGGCCGCCCCTGCCAGCGAAGCGCCGGCCTCCACGCCGGTCGCCACCGAGAGCGCCGCGCCGGCATCGGCGCCGCCGGTGCGTCACCGCCCGCATGTCGTGCCGGTCCCGGTCGAGCAGCACAGCTCCATGGTCGACACGCTGGCGAAGTACTGGTGGGCGTTGGCCGCATTGATCATTGCCGGTGCCGCCCTGTTCGGTGTGCGGGCCTGGCGCGAGCGTCGCCAGTCCAGCTTCGATGATTCGCTGGGAAATCTGAATTCCAGCGCCGATTCCACCGGCGAGCGCGAGGCGACCTTCGATACCCAGCCGCTCAGGCCGCTGCGTGATGAGGCGATGCTGGTCGAGGAGTCCGGCAGCCACATGAAGCCGCGCTTTGACGGCGGCACGACCAGTACCCGTGCGCCGCATATCGCCGCCGACCAGACGATCAGCGCGGAAACCGCGGTGAACCTCGACCAGGGCGATCCACTGGCCGAAGCGGATTTCCACATGGCCTATGGTCTGTACGATCAGGCCGCAGACCTGGTTCGCATCGCCATCGCGCGCGATCCCACGCGCCGCGACCTGAAGCTCAAATTGCTCGAGGTGTACTTCGTCTGGGGCAACAAGGAGCAGTTCCTGAACAGCGCCCGCGAGCTGGCGACGACCCGTGCTGAAGCGGCGCCGGGGGAGTGGGAAAAGATCCTCATCATGGGCAAGCAGCTCGCACCCGAGGATCCACTGTTCGCAGCGGGCGGCGCCGTCAGCGGCGCGGCCGCGGCCGGCGTGGATCTGGACCTGGAAGGCGGGCAGGGCAGTGGCATCGACTTTGACGTCCTCGGTTCGCCCTCGGCGGTCAACCGCGCCGCCGATGACATCGATTTGGATATCGGCACCGCCATCGGCGAGCGCGATGCGGCCGCTGAATCCGCCGCGGCCATGGCCACCGACAAGAATCTGGCGCTGCACTCAGACACCGTGACCAGCAGCGATGGCACCGGCTCGACTCAGGAAATGACGGCGGGCCGCCTGGCGGCAGCGCGCTTCGGTGGATTGAATGACGGGGTTACCCAGGAGTCGCCCACCATCGAGCAGCCGCTGGCCGGCGCCAATGGCGCCGCAACGGTCCGTCAGAAGGTTGAGAAAGTGCTGCAGCAAACTGCGCACGTCGATCAGACCGCGGAGCTGGCCATCGATGATCTGGGTCTGGATCTGAATTCACTGGACACCGTGGATCAGCCCGCCCTGGGCTCGGCCGCAGATGCCCCGACCATGGTCGCGGGCCTGGATGAACGTTCGCGCCGTCTGCTGGAAACTGCCGAACACCGCGGCCCCGCACACGGCGCCGATCCGGCGGAAACGCCGACCGGCTCGTGGCAGTTCGATGGCGCCGCAACCGATGCGCCGATGAGCATCGAGGGCGCCGAGCACGCCGAGCACGATATCGGCGCGACGGCCACGCTGGCTGCGCTGTCGAGCGATCTGGATTTCAATTTAGGCACGGCGGAGGCGCAGCCCGCCCCGCAGGCGAACGGGCATCAGGGCCTGGACCTGGATGTCGGCACGGCCACGATCCCGGATGCGGCGTTCGCGCAGACCCAGCGGCTGGGCACCGAGGATCTGGCCTTGCCGGACCTGGAGCCCGTGACCATGAGCGAAGTGGGCACGAAGCTCGATCTCGCGCGGGCCTACATGGACATGGGCGACCCCGAGGGTGCGCGCAACATTCTCGAGGAAGTTGTCACCGAGGGTTCGGTGGCCCAGAAGCAGGAAGCACAGCGTCTCATTGAGTCGCTGCCCGGCTGAGCCTTCAGGCCTTGCCACGGATTGCCGTCGCCTTGGAGTACGACGGCGCGCCGTTCGCCGGCTGGCAGACCCAGCAGGCCGGCGTCCGCAGCGTACAGGAAACGACTGAAACGGCCTTCAGCCGCATTGCCGCTGAGGCCGTAAGCCTGGTTTGCGCCGGCCGCACCGATGCCGGCGTGCATGCCCTCGGTCAGATTGCGCACTTTGACACTCAGGCCGTGCGCGGTGAGCGCGGCTGGGTACTGGGCGCAAATTCGTATCTGCCCGACAGCATCAGTGTGCGTTGGGCGCGCTCCGTGCCCGCGCATTTCCATGCCCGCTACAGCGCCGAAAGCCGCACCTACCGCTACTTCATCCTCAATCGGCTCGGTCGTTCGGCGCTCGCGGCGCAGCGCGTCGCGCTGGTCCACCGGCCACTGGATGTCGAACCGATGAACGCGGCCGCCGCGCTGCTGCTGGGCGAGCATGACTTCAGCGCCTTTCGCGCCGCCGGCTGTCAGGCGCGCTCGCCGGTTCGCCGCCTGTACGGGCTGCAGGTCGCGCGGGTCGGCGACCAGGTCATCATCGAAGCCACCGCCAACGCCTTCGTGCATCACATGGTGCGCAATCTCGTGGGGCTGCTGCTGGAGGTGGGCGCGGGCAAGGCGCCGCCGCAGTGGGCTGCCGAGGTATTGGCCTGCCGCGACCGGACTCGCAGCGCGGCCACCGCCCCGGCGCAGGGCCTGTATTTCTGGAAGGCGCGCTACCCGCAAGCCTTCGGGCTGCCCGAGGAGGCGGCGGGTCCGGTATCGGCTATGATCCCAAGCACCGCCCCTGGGGTAGAGCAGCTGGAATAGCCATGTCGTGGTTCGAAAAGATCATGCCCTCGCGCATCAAGACCGAGCGCCGCACGCGCTCGGTCCCCGAAGGCCTGTGGAGCAAGTGCCCGGCCTGTGACGCGGTGCTGTATCGCGCCGAGCTTGAACGTAACCTTTACGTCTGTCCCAAGTGCTCACACCACACCCGCATCGGCGCGCGGCAGCGCCTGAACTGGTTCCTGGATGAGGGTGAGAAGGTCGAAATCGGCGCCGGGGTCCAACCCGAGGACGTCCTGAAGTTCAAGGACAGCAAACGCTACAAGGATCGCCTGGCCCAGGCGCAGAAGGCGACGGAGGAAAAGGACGCCCTGGTGGTGCTGGCCGGCCGGCTGCTGGGCAACCCGGTGGTCGCGAGTGCGTTCGAATTCCAGTTCCTGGGCGGCTCGATGGGCTCAGTGGTGGGCGAGCGATTCCGACGCGCGGTGGAGCACTGCATTGCCCACCGCATGCCGTTCGTGTGCTTCACCTCCAGCGGTGGGGCGCGCATGCAGGAGGCGCTGTTCTCCTTGCAGCAGATGGCCAAGACCAGCGCCGCACTCGCGAAGCTGGCGCAGGCCCGCTTGCCGTACGTGGCGGTGATGACCGACCCGACCATGGGAGGTGTCTCGGCGAGCCTGGCCATGCTGGGTGACCTGAACGTCGCCGAGCCGCGGGCACTCATCGGATTTACCGGTCCGCGCATCATCCAGCAGACCATGCGCGAGACCTTGCCCGAAGGCTTTCAGCGCAGCGAGTTCCAACTCGAACATGGCGCGGTGGACATGATCATCGACCGGCGCGACATGCGCGATCGAATCGGCGGCATGCTGAACATGCTGATGAAGCTGCCCGCGCACGCGGCATAGATGAAGCCAGGCACGCGCACGCTGGCGCAATGGCTGGCGTTGCAGGAGCAGGTGCACGCCCGCGCCATCGATCTGGGGCTGGGTCGTGTCGGGTCGGTGGCGCGCACCCTGCAGGTCAATCATCCGGCCTACCGGGTCATCACCGTCGGCGGCACCAACGGCAAAGGCTCCACGGTCGCGACGCTTGAAGCATTGCTGCTGGCGCTCGGTCTGCGGGTCGGCAGCCTCACCTCGCCGCATCTGCTGCGCTACAACGAACGCATCCATGTCGACGGCCGCGAAGCCACTGACGCCGAGCTGGTTGATGTGTTCGAGCGCATCGAGGCGGCGCGCGGCAGCACGACGCTGACGTTCTTTGAGTACAACACCCTGGCTGCGCTGCTGCTGTTCGCGCAGCAGAAAATGGACGTGGCGGTGCTGGAAGTGGGACTCGGCGGACGGCTCGATGCCGTCAATCTCGTGAGCGCGGACGTGGGCGTGCTGTGTTCGGTGGGGCTTGATCATCGCGACTGGCTGGGTGACACGCTCGATGCCATCGGCGCGGAAAAGGCCGGCATATTCCGGGCGCAGCGGCCGGCCGTGCTCGGCACGCCGCAGATGCCGGCCAGCGTGTACGCGGCCATCGAACAGCTCGGCGCCCGCGCGGTGGTGGCGGAGCGCCACTTCAACTGGCACATCGGTGCCGACAGCTGGACCTACCGCGGAGTGCGCAGCGAGATTACGGGTCTGCCAGCGCCGCGACTCGCCGGCGCCATTCAGTACCGCAATGCCGCCACCGCGCTGGCTGCGATCGAAGCGCTTGCCGGCGTTGCCGGGCCTGAGTGGCGCTGTGCGCCGTTGAGTCGTGAGCTGGTCGGCGCCGCGCTGTCGAAAGTGCAGCTCGCGGGACGCTTTCAGATCATCGCCGGGCCGGTGGAATGGATACTCGATGTATCGCATAACGAGCCGGCCGCGCAGGTTCTTCGGGATAATCTTGCGCAGCGGCCGGTCACGGGTCGCACGCTGGCGGTGTGCGGAATACTCCAGGATAAGGACGCCGGCGCGATTGCCCGCGTGCTCGCGGGGTGCGCGCAAGTGTGGATCGCCTGTGCGCTGCCGGGTCCGCGCGGCGCCAGTGCGGCGGAACTTGCGGCGCGGTTGGCGCCACAGGTGCGTGTGGCGGAACGGGCGCCGACGGTGGCCGCGGGCTGTACGATGGCGCGCGAGCTCGCGCGACCGGGTGATCGGGTGCTCGTGTTCGGCAGTTTCAGCACCGTCACGGCGGCGCTGGAATGGCTGCAGTTGCAATAAGCGATCCTGGGGCCCATTTGGAACAGCAAGCCAAAGAGAGACTCACCGGCGGCGTCATCCTCGTCGTACTGCTGGTACTGCTGGTGCCGGAACTGCTGACCGGACCTCGGCCCGTCGTGCCGGCGGCGCCGGCGCAGCCCGACCACGCGCCGATGCGCTCCTACACGATGGAGCTTGGCCCGGCGGCGCACGCGAACAGCGCACCGATCGCCGCATCGACGGCCGTGGTGCCAGCCGCCCCCCCGCGAGCCAGCGAGCCGCCAGCCCTCAGCAGCGCGCCCATCAAACCGCCTCCCGAGGTCGCACGCGCCGCGAAGGCGGCGCGTCCCCCACCGCTCCACGCGCCGGCTCACGGCGCGGCTGCGTGGACCGTCCAGCTGGGCACCTTCAGCAATCGCGAGAATGCCGCGCGCCTGGTCGCCTCCCTGAAGGCGCACGGATTCAGCGCCGCCGTGTCCGAAGCGCCGCGCAACGGTCATAAGCTGTTCCGGGTGCGGGTGGGGACTGAGCGGGACCGCGCCGCTGCCCAGAAGCTGCAGGGCCGACTGCGGGCGGCCGGGGAGAGGGGCGGTGAAGTCATTCAGCGATGAAAAACGTGAGGCCGCCTGCACGTTTGCAGTGCAGCTCTAGTACAATCTCCCACGCCATTCCAGCCGCTCGCAGGCCTTGATGCACCCCTCATTCCATCTCAATACCGCCGACTACCTGATTATCGCGACCGTAGTCATTTCTGCCGTCGTAGGCCTGTTGCGAGGCTTGTTACGCGAAGTCATCGCCCTCATGACCTGGATTGTTGCCGCCTTCGTGGCGTGGCACTTTGCGGGGCTACTGGAGCCTCACCTGGGCGGTGTGCTCAGACAGGACGCTGTTCGCCCCTGGGTCGCCAGGCTGATCTTGTTCCTGGCGGTGCTGCTGCTGGGGCACGCGATCGGCGCGATCATCGGCTATTTCGTGCGCCTGTCGCTGTTCACGGGCATCGACCGCTTCCTGGGACTGGTATTCGGCCTGTTCCGTGGGCTGGTGGTCGTCGGTGCGGCGGTGATCGTGTGCCAGGTGCTGCGCATGGACTCGGAGCCGTGGTGGCATGAGTCGGTATTGATGCCCTACGGGCAGGATGCGGCGGCCGTGCTGTGGTCACTTGGCGGCAGCCGGTTCAAGCATCGCGAGATTGCCGCGGCAAATCTCGTGGTGCGCTAAGACTCAAGCAGGAGGTCGGGCATGTGCGGATTAGTGGGGATCGTCGGGACCAGTCCCGTCAATCAGCGTCTGTACGATGCGCTCACGGTGCTGCAACACCGCGGCCAGGATGCGGCCGGTATCGCGACGGCCGCCGGCGGCGCGCTGTCAATCCGCAAGGGCAGCGGCTTGGTGCGCGACGCCTTCCAGCAGCACGACATGCTGGAGTTGCGCGGCGATATGGGCGTCGGACACGTGCGCTATCCCACCGCGGGCGCCGATGGCGCGACCGAGGCGCAGCCCTTCTACGTGAATGCGCCGTACGGGATCTGCCTGGCCCATAACGGCAATCTCACCAACGCCTTGGAACTGGCGGATGTACTGATCCGCGAGGACCGGCGACACCTGAACACGACCTCTGATTCGGAAGTGCTGCTGAATGTGTTTGCCTCGGAGCTGCAGCGCGTGGGAACGCCGCGCGTCACACCGGGTGATATTTTCGCCGCACTGAATGCAGTGTACCGTCGCTGCCGCGGCGGTTACGCGGTCGTCGCCATGGTGATCGGCCATGGCATCCTCGGCTTCCGCGACCCCAACGGCATACGGCCGCTGGTGCTGGGTCGGCGCGAGACCGCCAAGGGTCCGGAGTGGATGCTCGCCTCGGAGAGCGTCGCCCTCGACATGCTGTCGTTCCAGCTGGTGCGCGACATCGGGCCGGGCGAGGCCGTGTTCATCGACGAGCAGGGGAGGTTGCATTCCCAGCAGCTCGTCGCGAGTGTCCAGCACACCCCGTGCATTTTCGAGTACGTGTACTTCGCGCGGCCGGACTCGATCATGGATAATATCTCGGTGTATCGCGCCCGCATGCGCATGGGCGATCGGCTGGCCGAGAAGATTCTGCGGGCGCGACCCGACCATGACATCGATGTGGTCATCCCGATCCCGGACACCAGCCGCACCGCGGCGCTGCAATTGGCCCAGCGATTGGGTCTGAAGTATCGCGAGGGGTTCACCAAGAACCGCTACATCGGGCGCACCTTCATCATGCCCGGACAGGAAATGCGCGAAAAGTCGGTACGCCGCAAGCTGAACGCGGTGGACATGGAATTTCGCGGCAAGACCGTGCTGCTGGTGGATGATTCGATCGTGCGTGGCACCACCTCCGCGCAGATCGTCGAACTGGCACGCGAGGCCGGCGCGCGCAAGGTGTACTTCGCATCGGCGGCACCGCCGGTGCGCTTCCCGAACGTCTATGGCATCGACATGCCGGCGGCCAGCGAGCTGGTGGCGAGTGGTCGCACGGATGAGGAAATCGAGGCGGTCATCGGCGCCGATTGGCTGATCTACCAGGACCTGCCGGACCTGGTCGCAGCCTGTCTGCATGACAACGCAAAGATTACGCAGTTTGATACCTCGTGCTTCTCCGGTTCCTATATCACCGGCGATGTGACACCCGAGTACCTGCAGCGCCTGCAGACCGAGCGCTCCGACGCCGCCAAGGCGCTGCGCCGCGACGAGCGCCGCGGACCCTTGCGCGTCGTGCGCTGACCGTGACCGACAGCGATCCGCGCCGCCAGCTGTTACTCGAACTGCTGCAGGCGGGTCTGGCGGCCGTTGACGGACGCCGTCGCACCGCTGACACACTCAAGGCCCTGATCCCCATCGCCACGCCCGTCCGCTACCACGTGGCGGCCGTGGGCAAAGCCGCCTCTGCAATGGCCCTCGGGGCACATGATGCGTTGGGTGACGGCATCCTGCGCACGCTCGTCATCGCCAAGGACGGTCATCTCGAGGCCGGTGTGCGGAATCTTCCCGGCGCCGAGGTCATCGAAAGCAGCCATCCCATGCCAGATGAGCGATCGCTGGCCGCCGGGCAGCGGCTGGTTGAATTCGTGGCGCAGATGCCCGCGCAGGTCATGCCGGTATTGCTGATTTCCGGCGGTGCCTCGAGCCTGGTGGAGGTGCTGGCGCCGGGTGCTACCCTGCAGGACCTGCGCACACTCAACGCGACGGGACTGGCCAGCGGTGAGGACATCGCCGCCTTGAATGCGCGCCGGCGCTCGATCTCGGTCCTCAAGGGGGGCGGTCTGACGGCCCATCTGAAGGGTCGTGCGGCGCTGGCATTGTTTGTGTCGGACGTGCCCGGGGATGATCCGGCCGTCATCGGCAGCGGCATTCTCGGCCCGGTGCCCGCGGCTGCCGCAGGGCCCGATGATCGGGTAACCCGCCGCATCATTGCGCGCATCGAAGATGCCATGCAGGCCGTCAGCGCGCGCGCGGCGGACCTGCGCACCTGGATCAGCGATGCCCGCTTTGCGGGCGATGCCGAGCGGCTGGCGGTGCGCCTGACGCATGAGCTTTATCTGAGTGGCGCCCAGGTCTGCATCTGGGGCGGTGAGTCGGTGGTGCGGTTGCCGCCAAATCCCGGTCGGGGCGGCCGCAACCAGCACCTGGCGCTTGCCGCGGCGCGACTGATCGCCGGGGAGGAGGATCTGCTGTTCCTCGCGGCGGGCACCGACGGCACCGATGGCCCCACCGCAGATGCGGGGGCCCTCGTGGACGGCGAAACCTGCGCCCGGGTGACCGTCGCGGGTCTTGATGTGGAGCGCAGCTTGTTGGCGGCGGACTCCCAATCGGCCCTGGCGGCCGCGGGCGATCTGGTGCACACCGGTCCCACCGGCACCAATGTCGGGGACCTTGCGGTGGGTCTCAAACTTTCGACCGCCCAGGCGCGCAGCTGGTACGAGCGTAACCCGGGCGTCCATGCGCGCGTGCGCTAAGCTGTCGGTATGCGCCTCCTGGTGATCGGCGATGACTCCGCGTTGCATGCACGACTGCGCAACAGCGTTGACATCCGCTGGCTGCAGTCCGAGGTTGTCGAATACAACCCGGTGATCCGCGGCTCGCTGCCGGAGGAGATTCGTGCCCAGGGTTTCGATGCGGCGCTGCTCGATCATGCCTGGTGCGACCTCGACGGCGCTGCACGCAGCATCGATGAACTGACGCGGCTGACCGTGCGGGCCGGTTTCGCTCCCGTCGTGTTTCTGGGCGAGCAGTCCGGTGATGCCCTGTGCGAAGCTGCACTGAATAGCGGTGCCTGCGCCGCCGTGGGGCGCAACGAGGGCTCCTCCGAGGCGCTGCTGGCCGCAATCTCGGGGGCCGCTGCGCTGCAGTCGAATGCGCGGGCGCTGCGCCATCATTCCGGCCAGCTGGCTCAGGAACAGCGCTTCAGCGGCGCGCGGATCCCGGGCTATCGACACATCCGCACGCTGGCCACCGGACACTTCGCCGAGCTGCACGTGGCCGAGAGTGACAGCCGCGGCGAGCTCGTCGCCATCAAGGTCGCGCGCGATGTCACGACCGATTCGGAATTGGATCATGCGTTCCGGCGGCTCCTGCAGGAGCATGATATGGCGCAACGCGTGGATCCGCAGTTCGTGGTGAAGGTGTACGACCTGGGCATCAGCGATGAGCATGCCTACATGATCATGGAGTACTTCGATGCGGGTGACCTGCGGCGCCGACTGCGCGCGCCGCTGCGCGCGGCGGAGGCGCTGCTGACTGCGCAGGCCATCGCCCGCGGGCTGGCTGCCGTGCACGCGACCGGCGTCCTGCACCGCGATCTGAAACCCGCCAATGTCATGTTGCGCCGGGATGGCGGCGTTGCACTCATTGATTTCGGCCTGGCCAAGGATGCGGCCCTCGAAGCGGACATCACCGACACCGGCCAGATCATCGGTACGCCGCACTACATGAGTCCGGAGCAGGGACACGGTGAAGCGATCGACGTGCGCAGCGACCTGTACAGCCTGGGCGTCATCCTGTTTGAAATGCTCACCGGCCGTAAGCCGTATATCGCTGAGAATCCGATGGCGATTATCTACATGCATCGCAAGGCGCCGCTGCCGCCGTTGCCCGAGGCGCACATCGCGCTGCAACCCCTCGTGCACCGCCTGCTCGCAAAATCGCCCGCGCAGCGGTTCGAGTCGGCGCAGGACGCGGCCGTTGCCATCGGTGCGGCGCTCGAGCAATTGCGGGCGCGGGAGCTGGCCGCGTGAGCTCCCCGTCCGGCGCCGAGTGGCCGCAGCAGATCCTGCTGGCGGCGACGCCCGCGGCATGGGTCGCCGCGGCGCGTGAGCACTGGCAGGAGCTGCTCGTGGATCACCTTGGATGCGAGAAGAAGGCCGCGTCCACGGCCTTGGCGCTGATCTTCGCGTACCCGGAAGATGAGGGCATGACCATGGCGTTGTCGCCCCTGGCGCGCGAAGAACTGCGGCACTTCGAGCAGGTGCAGGCACTGATGAAGGAATTGAACGTGCCCTTCGCACGGGCCAAGCCCGGCCGCTACGCGGGCGGCCTGCGCGCGCTGGCGCGCACTTCAGAACCGCATCGCAAACTCGATCTGCTGCTGACCGGTGCCCTGATCGAGGCGCGCTCCGCGGAACGCTTCGCGGCGCTGGCGCCGCAGTTGCCGGCGCCGCTGGACCGGTTCTACGCACAGCTGCAACGTTCCGAGGCGCGCCACTTCCAGCTCTATCTGCGCCTGGCGGTCCAGGCAGGGCAGAGCAGCAATCTCAACTGGCGTGAGCGGCTCGCAGCGCTGGCGGGTCGGGAAGCGGAACTGGCCACGACCCCCGATGCGCAGTTCCGCTTTCATTCCGGACCGCCTTGCGGCTGATGCTCAAGGTTTTACGTGGTCGTATTCCAGGGTGTACTGGAAGTCATAGATGCCGGAGTTGCTGATGGTGGAGATGACCGAGAGCGTCCCATCATCGTCCAGCGAGTAGCGCACCTCCGACTGCGGACCCTTCTCGCCAACCTTGGTGCGGATCAGATAAGAATCGCTGTCCCAGCCCAAGGTACGATCGGCCGCACCGCGCGTGGTGGTGACCGAGCTCTTTTCACCCGACACGTACACGTTGGTGACGTGTTTGCCGTCGGGCATGGTGATGTTCACGCTCAGCCCGGTCGTGCTCTGGCTGATCGACAGATGTGGCGGCATGGCGAAGTGGTGTTCGGGCGATCCCGCGCGGCCGGGGCCGCCGGCCTGCGCCGGCCCGCCACCCCCGCGGCCCATGCCACGACCGCCGCGGCCGCGACCACCGCGGCTGCCCGATCCGCCCGAGCCACCTGACAGATCCGGTGGGACAACGGCGGATTGGCTCGAAACCGCTTCCTGTGGGAAGTCGCTCAAGGCAAGATCAATCTGCCACTCGCCGCTCAGGTCCACGCCGCGGGGCGCCCGCATCGCGAGGGTCGTCGAGCAGCCACCCAGCCCCGCTGCGGTACCGATGATGAAAAATGCTGACAGGATGCAACTCAGTCGTGACAATTGTTGTCTCCGTTTGGACGGGTCGCGCGTTGGGTACCAATGCGAATCCCTGTGCTGTTCGCTGGATGGGCTGCTTTGAACAATCTCTTACAAATACTCAGCTTCGGTCACGTGCCGGGGCAGGACGCTTCAAGCCATGACTGACCAACCGCATATCCTGATTGTCGATGATGATCGCGAAATCCGCGCATTGTTAGCCAAGTATCTCGAGACCAATGGCTTTCGCACAACTCCCGTTGCGGACGGCAAAGCCATGGCTGCGGCAATGCAACACACACATTTCGATCTGATCGTGCTGGACCTGATGCTGCCCGGCGATGATGGGCTGGCGCTGTGCCGCGAACTGCGCCGGCACTCACAGGTGCCGATCATCATGCTCACGGCACGCGGCGAGGATGTGGATCGCATCGTTGGCCTGGAGGTTGGCGCGGATGATTATCTGGCCAAGCCCTTCAACCCGCGCGAGCTGCTGGTGCGGATCAAGGCGGTGCTGCGCCGGGCCGCCCATGCGCCCAAGGATCCGGACTCGAGCGCGGTGCGCAGTTTCCGCTTCGGCGGCTGGCAGCTGAACACCACTACCCGTACCCTGACCGACACTGAAGGCGGCTCCGTGGCACTGAGCGGCGCGGAATACCGCCTGCTGACGGTATTGCTTGGCTCCCCGAGCCGGGTTCTGTCACGCTCGCAGCTGGCCACCCTGCTGCGTGGGCGCGAAGCGGATCCGCAGGATCGCAGCATCGACGTGCGCGTGAGCCGGCTGCGCCAGTTGTTGGGTGATGACGCGCGTGCGTCGCAGATTATAAAGACGGTCTACGGAGAGGGGTACGTTATTGGGGTTGCGGTCGAGACCGCCTGAGGGAAAGGTACGGCCACGCGCCTGGCGCGTATCCTTTTGGCCGCGGTCACTCTTTGGCCAGCTGTTCATCGCGGTGCTCATCGGAGTGCTGGCGGCTTCACTCATTTCGCTGTTCCTGGTGTCCCGCGAGCGTGACCGGACACTGGTGCAGGCATCAGTGCGTGAGTGGTCGCGACGCGTGGTCGACATGACCGCCTCGATGCAATTACTGCAACCGGGGGAACGGCTCGAGGCCAGCTCGCTGCTGCAGAACTGGCCGCGTTCGCAATTTCGCAGGCAGCGTCCCATACCGCAGACGCTGCTCGAACCGCTGCTTGCCCCGCCCGGTCTGCCGACCCCGCTGCCGGATTTCAGGCGGTCGCTGGAACAGCAGCTGAAGTTCGTGCTCGGGCCTGCCTACCAGGTATCGGTGGTGCCCACCACCGATACTGCCAAGCCTGCCATGACCCTCGCGCGTCCGGCCGCCGAATCCTTTGAGCGCGGTGGGCAGCTGTACGACGTCAGCGTCGGCATTCCGGGGGGCGATAATCTGCGCTTCCGGCTGGCCCAGGGGCAGCGGGGCGCACCCCTCCCCCGCTCCTTGCTGTTCAACCTGATCCTGCTCGCACTGCTGGTGGCCATCGCGGTGTATGTGGTGACCCGCGGCATCACCCGGCCGCTGTCCGAGCTGGCGCGCGCCGCGGAGGCCGTGGGTCGCGACCTGCGCCAGCCGCCCCTCATCGAGCGCGGCTCGCGCGAGGTGCGCGACGCGGCCCGGGCGTTCAATACCATGCAGGAGCGCATGCAGCGCCACGTGGACAGCCGCACGCGGGTGCTCGCCGCAATGTCGCATGATCTGAAGACGCCGCTGACGCGGCTGCGCCTGCGCATGACCACGATCGACGATCCCGACATGCAGTTCCGCGTCGATCGCGATCTCGACGAAATGGAGAACATGGTGCATGGGGCCCTGACCCTGCTGCGCGGGCTCAATGACGACGAACCTGCCGAGGCCGTCGATATCAACGAGCTGCTCGGAACGCTGCAGGGGGAGTTTGCCGAAATGGGCACGCCGTTCGAAGTGCACGGGCGGGTGCGGGTGCTCTACGCCGGCAAGCCGATGGCACTGAAGCGCTGTCTCACCAACCTCATTTCCAATGCCACCAAGTTCGGTGGCGGCGTCAGCGTGCACGTGCAGGATGGCGCGGCGGTCACCATCGCGGTTCGCGACCAGGGTCCCGGGATTCCGGCCGAGCATCTGGCGCGGGTCTTCGAGCCCTTCTACCGCATCGAATCCTCGCGCAATCGCGACACGGGCGGCACCGGATTAGGACTTTGCATCGCACGCGACATCGCGCAGGCGCACGGCGGTGCCTTGACGCTGTCGAACCTGCCGCAACGCGGCCTGCAGGCCACGCTTACCCTGCCGCGCTCGATCTGACACCGATGACGCTGGTCATCAAGCATCTGCTGCGGCTACCATCGGCGGCGTCGGCAGGGCCGGCATTCAACAACACCACCGGGGTCTGAAGGATTATGAAAAAACCATTCGCAGCAATGGGTGCGCTGAGCGCGTTGTGTCTGGGCGCGACGCTCGCGCTGGCGCAGGCCCCGCCTGCCGGCGGCGCCCCCGATCCGCAGGCCCGCATGGCGCACCTTGCGACGGAGCTGTCGCTGAGCGATGCGCAGAAGCCGAAGTTCGAACAGATCCTCACGGCGGAGCGCGCCAGTCTGGGCGCCTCCATGAAGCAGGAGCGCGAACAGCACACCGATGTCCAGATCGCGCACCAGAATCATCAGAAGATTGAAGATGCCGCGATGGCGAAATTGAAGCCCATCCTCAGCGATGAGCAGTTCCAGAAGTACCAGGGCATCGTCGAAGCCGAGGCCACTGCCCGCCATCACCGTGAAGCGGCTGGCGCAGCCGCGCCTGCCACGCACTGACTAGAGCGTGCGCAGCTCGTAGCGTCCGGACTCACGCAGCAGATAGCTGCCCTGTTCGTACCAGGCCCCGAGCACGATGCGCTCGACCGGGCGCCCGTCGACAATCGCCGCATGGACCCCGGGACGATGGGTGTGGCCGTGGATGATGCGGCTGACCCCGGTGCGCCACACGGCCGCGACGGCCGCCGCGTTGACATCCATCACGTACGGAATGGTGCGTGAAGTATGTGCCTGGCTGCCGCGCCGGACCTGGCCGGCGAGCATTTCACGGCTTGCCAGGTTGAGTTTCAGAAAGCGCTGCTGCCACACGGGCGCACGCACCGTGGTGCGCAGTTCCTGGTAGGGGTGATCATCGACACACAGGGCATCGCCGTGTGTCAGGAGCACGCGCTCCTCATCGAAGGTCGCAATCACCGGATCCGGCAGCAGCCGGCAGCCAGTGCGTGCCGCAAACCGCTCGCCCAGCAGGAAGTCGCGATTGCCGTGCAGAATGAAGCACGGCACCCCGCGCTGCGTCAGCTGGCGTAATCCGCTGCAGATGTGGCCTTTGACGGGGTCCGGATCGTCATCCCCGATCCAGGCCTCGAACAGGTCGCCGAGGATGTACAGCACCCGCGCCTGTGCGGCTTCCTGCGTGAGAAAGGTCAGGAAACGTTCATTGGCTGCGGCGGACTGTGCGTCCAGATGCAGGTCAGAGACGAACAGCTCAGCCATGCGCCCTCAGTTCGGCGAGAGGACCTCGGAGCCATTGGGGGCCGGTGCCAGCTGCGTGGGGCCATCCTGCTTGATGCCGCCGGGGCCCACCAGCTCGATCTTCTCAATCACGACATGAGTCAGTGGCGCGTCGGCCTTGAACTTGCCCTCCGCCCCGGTGGGCAGGTCGCTGATCCGGTCGACTACATCGAGGCCATCGATGACCTTGCCGAACACCGCGTAGCCCCACCGCACCGGCAGCGGATCGAGCTCCGGGTTGTCCGCCAGGTTGATGTAGAACTGGCAATTGCCGCTGTGGGCGATCTCGGTGCGCGCCAGGCCCACCCAGCCACGCTTGTTCTGCAGGCCGTTGCCGGACTCATTGGGTACGGGCGTATGGGTGGGCTTGAGCGATTCATCGATCGCCGAATAGCCACCGCCCTGCACCAGGAAACCCGGCACAACCCGATGCACGAGCGTCTGCGTGTACTGGCCCTCTTTGACGTAAATCAGGAAGTTAGCCACGGTGATGGGCGCGCGGTCCGGATACAGTTCGATGACGAAAGTGCCCGCGCTGGTGATGACGCGCACCTGCGGAGCGGGCGCGGTGACCTTGGCCGGCGCGTCGGCGGCGAATGCAGGGCTGAAAGTGCCTCCCCGCGTGACCAGCAAAGCCGCGACCGCGAGGAAGGAAACAAGGCGTCTGTCGATCATCATGTATCTTTCACTTCGTCTGGCCGGTACTGGGAGGGTGGATTCTAGCAATTGGACCGCCTCGACCTGACGGTGTTTCAAGGCGCGGTCGAATTCATCGTAAAATCTGCCACATGACTGAGACATCCGAACGTGCGGCGATTGCCCTGGCGGCCCAGGCGGCCACCGTAACGCGTTTCGCGCCCAGCCCGAGCGGCAATCTGCACCTCGGGAATGCCCGGACGGCCCTCTTCAGCTTCCTGCTCGCGCGGCGGCTCGGGGGCCGCTTCATCCTGCGCATCGAGGACACCGATGCGAGGCGCAGCAGCGAGGAGTTCTGTCGCAACCAGCAAGAGGACCTGGCGTGGCTGGGGCTGAACTGGGATGCGGGTCCGGGCCGCGAGGACGCCCGGGGCCCGTATCGCCAGTCGCAGCGAGTGGCGCGCTACGCCGAGCACTTTGCCACGCTCGAGCGCGCGCGGCTGGTCTACGACTGCTACTGCACGGCGCTCGAACTGGAAGTGTCCCGGAAATCCCAGCTCGCGGCCGGCAAGCCGCCGCGCTACGCCGGCACCTGCCGTCATCTTGACCCGCAGCAGCGGGCCGCCCGGCGCGCCGCGGGCCTGCCGGCGACGCTGCGCTTCCGTGTGCCACTGGGCGAGCGCGTCGCGTTCGTCGATTTCGTGCATGGCGCGCAAAGCTTCCTCAGCGACGACATCGGTGATTTCGTCGTGCGCCGCGCCGATGGATCGGCCGCGTTCTTCTTCAGCAATGCGGTGGATGATGCGGCGATGGGCGTCACGCACGTGCTGCGCGGTGAAGACCATCTCACCAACTCGCCGCGGCAGATACTGATCCTGCAGGCGCTGCAGCTGCCGGTGCCCGCATTCGGTCATGTCGCGCTGCTGGTCGGCCCCGATGGCACCCCCCTGTCGAAGCGCCATGGGGCAACGACGGTGCGTGAATACCGCGAACAGGGGTTCACCGCGCGCGCGCTTTGCAATCTGCTGTTCCGCCTGGGGCACTCCAGTCCTGATAACGCATTGCTGGATCTGGCCACGATGGCCCGCGCCTTCGAGCCGGCGCATCTGGGTCGCGCGCCGGCGCATTTTGACGCGGCTCAGCTGCGCACCTGGCAGAAAGAGTCCGTCAAACAGATGACGGCGGAACAGGTCGGCGAATGGCTGCGGGCACAGCTGCCCGACGGCCTGCCGGCCACGACGCGCACCGCCTTCATCGAGGCCGTGCGACCCAACATCGTGCTGCCCGAGGATGTCGGCCAGTGGCGCGAAATCGTATTCGGTGACCCGCCCGTGATGGGTGCGGCCGAGCAGGCCGTGATCGATGAGGCGGGCCGAGATTTCTTTGCCGCTGCCGCGCGCGCGGCCGGCGCCGGGCCGGGCGATTTTCGGGCGATCGCCGCCGCAACGGGTACCGCGACCGGGCGCAAGGGCAAGGCACTGTTTCAGCCGCTGCGCGTAGCCCTTACCGGACTGACTCATGGGCCGGAGCTGGCGCCGCTATTGCGTGCCATGCCTGAAGGTTCAGCGCAGGCTCGGCTGGCGCGTTTCGCGTAACCTACCGGCATGATTCGTATCTTCAATTCGATGTCAGGGACGAAGGAGGACCTGCAGCCGCTGCAGCCCGGTCGGATCGGCATGTACCTGTGCGGCGATACGGTCTATGACCTGTGCCACATGGGACACGCGCGTTCCAAGATCGCCTTCGATGTCGTGCGCCGCTACCTGATGTTCAGTGGCTTTGCCGTCACTTTCGTCCGCAATATCACCGATATCGACGACAAGATCATCAAGCGGGCGGCCGAACATGCGGAGCACATCGACACCTTCACCGAGCGCTATATCGGATTCATGCACCGCGACTACGATGCACTGGGAATCCTGCGACCCGATCATGAGCCGCGCGCGACGGCGCACGTCCCGGGCATGATCGCGATGACCTCGCGCCTCATCGAGCGCGGCTATGCCTATGTTTCCGGCAGCGGCGATGTCATGTTCGCGGTGCGTAAGTTCGCGGCGTACGGCGCGCTCTCCGGGGAGCAGGTCGATGAACTCAGCGCCGGGGAACGGGTGGCGGTGGATGCCACCAAGCGTGATCCATTGGATTTCGTGCTGTGGAAAATGGCCAAGCCCGGCGAGCCCGCCTGGCCTTCGCCCTGGGGTGCGGGCCGGCCGGGTTGGCATATCGAATGCTCGGTGATGTCCGAGGCGCTGCTGGGCACCCGCTTCGACATTCATGGCGGCGGCATGGACCTGAAATTCCCGCACCATGAAAACGAAATCGCGCAGTCGTGCGCCGCCAGCGACGATACCTTCGCGCGCGTGTGGATGCACAACGGCTTCCTCAACATCGACGATACGAAGATGTCGAAGTCCTTGGGGAATTTCGACACGATCGTCGCGGCGCTGCAGCGCGTGCGGCATCCGGAGGTGATCCGTTACTTTGTCGTCTCCAGCCATTACCGCGGCCCGGTCAACTACAACTTCGAACAACTGACCCAGGCGACCGCGGCGCTGGAGCGCATCTACAGTGCCCTGCGCGAGGTCGAGGCCGCACAGCCTGCGCCGGTGACCCGGTACACGCAGGCCTTCTGCGCCGCGATGGACGATGACTTCAATACGCCCGAGGCGGTGGCCGTGCTGCAGAACATGACGCGCGATCTGAACGTCGCCAAGCGCGAGGGCAAGGCCGGGGTTTCAGGTCAGATCGCGGCCGAACTGCGGGTCCTGGCCGGCGTCCTCGGCATCGCCCAGTTACCCGCCGAGCAATGGGCGCGCCTGCGCACACCGCCGGTGGCAGGGGATGGCGCCGTGGCTGCGGGCCCCGCGGCGACGCCTTCGGCGACCCCGGGCGGCCTCGCGGACGCCGCCATTGACGAGTGGGTCGCCACGCGGCTGGAGGCTCGCAAGAACAAAGACTTCAAGGAAGCCGATCGGATCCGCGACCTGCTGGCCGCCCACGGCGTGATCCTGGAGGATCGCCCGGACGGCCGCACCGAGTGGCGCCGGGCCTGAATTGACGGTTTGCGGGGGCCTCCGTATCATCCCGGCCCCCGTCGGCCCAGGTCTGAAGGTATAGTCCGTCAGGATCCGCGGTCGCGGTGGGGCGGGGCATGGCGCAGTCTGGTAGCGCATCTGCTTTGGGAGCAGAGGGTCGCAGGTTCAAATCCTGCTGCCCCGACCAGTCACGAAGCTGGATCCGGCACGGACTGAAGCCGAAGTCGCAGATTTGCTGTGCGCCCGTAGCTCAGCGGATAGAGCATCGGCCTTCTAAGCCGAGGGTCGCAGGTTCGAGTCCTGCCGGGCGCGCCACCAGGCGCGCGCGCGCGCGGACGTGTGGGTTTCGCTGGTGGACGTAGCTCAGTTGGTAGAGCCCCGGGTTGTGATCCCGGCCGTCGTGGGTTCGAGTCCCATCGTCCACCCCAATTTCAGGCTGTAGGCCATATAAGCATCTGCCAGTGATCCGACTGAGGAAACTTCTCGGTGCCGCCGACCCGGTTGGAGTGCATATCGCTGCCGGTCGCCTTTATGCCAGCGCACGCTGGCAAGGTGTTACGCCGCGCAGCCCAAACGACTGCGTGGTCGCGGCGGTGGCCGTGGAGGCGCGCATGCCCCTTCTCCACGATGACAAGGATTTCGAGCAATTGGCGGCGGTCGAGACCAGACTGCGTGTGGTGCCACGACACTGATTCGCCTGTCGGCGTTTGCACCGAGTCACCTTTTGTTAGTGGCACGAGCGATCTGAGCTGATCGACGACGGCGCGACGTGCGCATCGGGAGGGTTGGCGATGGAACGACTCTTGTTAGCTCCGGCACATCGTGCCCGCGGTTGGACGACTCTCGTCGTGGGCGCCGTGCTCATGTCGGGCCTGGCCGCCGCGGCACAGCCTACGGATCCGCCGGCGCCACAGAACTCCGGTCCGCTAGCGCAGGTAGTGGTGAGTGCTGCCAGGCTCCCCCGGGAGCAGTTGAAGCGTGTCGCCATTCAGTTCGTTAAATCGCATGGGGCGGTGAGCCCGGTAATCCACCAGATCGGCCGGTGGCAAGCGAAGGTGTGTCCACGGGTGACCGGCCTGCAACCGGCGGCCAACGCGTTTGTCTCGCGCCACGTGACAGAAGTGGCGCATAGCGTCGGCGCACCCAGTGGAATCGGCAAAGGCTGTCCGGTCAACGTCGAAATCGTATTCACGGCCCAGCCGCAGCTACTTTTGAATCATATCGCCAAGGCGTATCCCGCGCTTCTCGGGTCGTCCCGGTCGCCCAGCGACGCCACCTCTCATCGCGCGATTCAATCTTGGTATACCACCGGCACGAGGGTGATGACCGGATGGACTCCACCCGCGCCGCCAATCACTGGCCCCGGAGGGTCGATAGTCATCGGCGCGCAAGCTGTGGGACCCAACCTGATGATGGCGCTTCAGCAGGGCGTCGATGCGTCGACACCTGCGGGTGCCGTCGCTGGCGACGGCGCGCGGATCGATCCGGCCTACGGCGGAGGATATGCGGGCTTTGGCAACGCCGCTAGCTACTTCACGAAGGGCTTCACAAGCGAGTTCCTCCAGGTGCTCGTCGTCGTTGACACCCGCAAGATAGCCACAGACTCGCTGTCGTCGATTTCCGATTACATTTCCATGCTCGCGCTCACCCGGACGGAGTCTCTCGATGGCTGCAGCGAGCTGCCGAGCATCATCGACCTGCTCTCATCCGGTTGCGGAAGGAGGGCGAAGCCACTGGCGCTCACCGCGACTGACACCGCGTACCTCAAAGCGCTTTATTCGGCGGACCTTGAGAAGAACCTGAATCTCGAGCAGGGCGACATGCGCGATCGAATGGTGACGACAATCACGGGGCAATAAATGCGTCATGTAAGTTCTTGTATTTATTGACGCTCAGTGGTGGCCGATGGAGTCCCATCGTCCGTCCCAATTTGGCTTGCACAGCAGCGCGCCAGTTCGGATAGAATCGCCGCCCGCACAAGTGCAGGACAATCAGGGCCGTTAGCTCAGCTGGTAGAGCAGTTGACTCTTAATCAATTGGTCGTAGGTTCGATCCCTACACGGCCCACCAATTAAAGGGAATTATTCAGGGCGAGGGGAAACCGGCTAGGGCGCGGGGTTGGGCGGCGCATTCGGCCGTGCGATGAGGGTGCAGGTCGCGGCCACCGCGCCGCCGGGTGTGTCCAGCTGTACGGCATCGCCTGCGGACTTGCCCGTGCAAGCGGTCAGTGCCTGCGGATTGGGGCCGCCCCTGAAGCGGCCGCCCCCTGCGCCGCCGAAGCGACCGAATCCCCCGCCACCGTTATCGCCCGTAAACTGCAGCGACTCCTGGAAGCGAATCGCATTACCGGACTCCTGGATGGCGTTGGGTGGCAATGACTCGCCAACCAATGTGAAGAGATGTTTGTTGACGAAGAATATGGCGACGGTCGAGCGGCTGCCCTCGCTGCCGAGGACGCTCAATTCACGTCCGTACGACCGATTGACCCGCGCGTCGATCGCCACGGTCACCTTGCCCGCAGCGCCAAACGACTTCTCGGTGTCGGCGATGGTGGTCATTGCATCGGCGCTGGTGCTCGAGAAATCCACAATGCTCAGCGTATAGACGATGTGGTCTTGCCGAACCGAGTAGCGCGTCATGGGCAGCGACAAACCCGCGGCTATCTTGAACGTGCTCTTTGCCACCGTGGGGGGGAACGGAAACTGGATGGCGAACCCGGCCTCCGGATAGGGGTAGGTCTTCCATTCCTCGGTGGCAGCCGCAGCCGATGTCAGCCAGGCGGCCATCAGTATCGCAACCATCAACTTCATCGGCGATCTCGTGCGGGTGTCATGGAGCGCGGCCCGGGCGCTGCCCGAGCACCTTGCCATTCGGCAGGGTCACCGCGACGAGCTGACCGCCGTAAGAGCCATCCCGCAAGGGATGAAGTTGCACCATGACCTTGTCGCCCGGATGAACCGCATTCTGGGTCCACCCGAATCGTTGCAGCTGGCCGGCGCCGCCCAATTCCACCGGCCATTCGCTCTGCACTCCGTTGGCGTCGGCAACCATGACGCGCAGCCATCCGTGCGGGTTGATGAGTTCGAACTGCTTGACCGTTCCCGCGACCGTTTCGGTTCGGCTTCGGTCAAACATGGCGAATGAGTGATGGGCGCCGGCGGTGGTCGCGACGCACAGCAGGCAAGCGGTCAGGCCACTGAGCAGCGATAAGCGCTTCATGCGTGAAGTCCTCGATTGCGCACAAGATCCCTATGACAGCAACGCGAGAGTCCATCGTAAAGTGTAGCGCACAGTTCATCGGCAATGCAGCCATCGAGCCTGTAGGATTGTTACCAACTGACATGCTGTCATCACGCACACTTTCGAAACTGCTGCCGCTTTGCACCTTGCTGCTCTCGGCGTGCAGCGCCCTGTCGTTCGGCATTGCCAATCTTCCGGCCCGTTTCGCGCACGCCGAGCGCATCGCCAACGTGCCGTTCGGTCCGCAACGCTGGCAGCAGGCCGATGTCTATCGGCCGCCGCGCGCGGCAGGGCCACTGCCAGTGATCGTGTTCTGGTACGGCGGCAGCTGGGTCGAGGGCAACAAGGAGGAGTACCGCTTCGTCGGTACGGCGCTGGCGAGTTTGGGCTGCGTGGTGGTACTGCCCAATTATCGGCTCTATCCGCAAGTGAAATTCCCCACCTTTCTTGAGGATGGCGCTGCCGCCGTCGCCTGGGTGCAAAGCCACGCGGCACAGTACGGTGGCGATGCGCACCGCATCGTCCTCATGGGGCATTCCGCTGGCGCACATATGGCGGCGATGCTGGCCATTGATCATGCATACCTGCGTCGTGCCGGGGTTGATACCCGCAACATCGTCGGTCTGATCGGACTGTCCGGGCCGTATGAGCTCGCGCCCGACACACCCACCCTGAATGCCATTTTTGCCGCCCCCTACACCGCGCGCGACTGGCAGGTGCTGCCCTTTGTCTCGGCCGATGCACCCCCGACGCTGCTGATTCAAGGCGCGGATGACAACGTTGTGCGGGCCAGCAACACCCAGCACCTGGCGCAGGCGTTGCGCCGGGCGCGTGTTCCGGTCGAGGTGAAAATCTATCCGAATCGTGGCCACGGCGACACGGTGGCGGCCTTGGCATGGGCGGTGCGCTTTCGCTCGCCCACCCTCAAGGATATCGATGCCTTCATGCATTCCCTGAAGGCCCCGCCGTGCCCAAGGCCTGCAGGCCGAGCAGCGTGCGACGCACCTGCGCATTGAGCGTTTCGTCACCGGGTATCCGGATTGCGCATTCATCGGCCGCCAAGGGCTCGAACGTCGCGAGTTGGCTGTCCAGCAACGCGGCGGGCATGAAGTGTCCCGCGCGCCGCTGCAGGCGTTCCAGAAGCTGCTCATGGGTGAGAAGGGGCAGCACGAAGCAGGCGTCGGGGTCACCGCTGCGCAGCTGCTCACGGTAGCTGCGCTTCAGCGCCGAGCAGGACACGACCATGCCGTGCGGTCGGGATTCGGCCAGTGCGGTCGCGATGCTGGCCAGAAAGGGGCGCCGATCCGCGTCATCGAGCGCAATGCCGGCCGCCATCTTCTTGATGTTTGCGGCCGGATGCAGGCTATCGCCTTCCAGAAACTGCCAGCCGAGTGCCCGCGCCAGGGCAGCACCCAGCGTCGACTTGCCGCTGCCGGTCACGCCCATGACGACAATCGCGCGGATCACGGCTCACCGCTGCGCCATCAGTTGCGTGAACTTCTCGGCGCTGCGCGCCTCGGCGGGGCTGAACATCAGCAACCGCAGATTCGGGCTGGAGGCGACGCTGTAAGCGGTATGTTCAAAGGCAATCGCGCCGATGCCGGGATAGCTCGCCGTATAGACCCCTTCCGGGAAATGGCTGATCTCCGGGCTGTGCCACAACCGATCAAAGATCGGGCAGGCAGCGGAGAGTTCTTCGATCAATGCGTCGAAGGCGGGATCCTCGCCCGACTGCGTGTAATCGAGTCGCACCGTGGGCAGGATGCGGCGGGCGATCTCCTCCTGCTCATCCGGATTGCGCTGGAAGTCCGCTTCGGTCAGCAGGATACGCAGCAGGTTGCGGTGACCGACCGGGCGTTGGCCAAAGTCCGGAAAGCAGCGGGTCCACACCGCATTCCACGCCACCACATCCCAGCGTCGGGTATGCACCAGCGCCGGAACATTGACCGTGTCGAGCATTCGTTGTACCGCCGGCCGCAGCGGCTCGCCTTGATTGGCCACCTGCCGCGGAGGGCGTCGCTGCGCGAGCATGAACAGGTAATCACGCTCAGCCGCGGACAGACCCAGCGCGCCGCTGAGCCGCTCGAGGATCTGCTCGGAAGGGTGCACGTTGCGCCCCTGCTCAAGCCAGGTGTACCAGGTGGCCGACAGGCCGGCCAGGGCGGCCACATCCTCGCGGCGCAGTCCCTTGCTGCGGCGCCGCGCCGCCGGTATCAACCCGACCGAGGTGGGATCGCGGCGGGCTCGGCAGCTTTTCAGAAACTCCGACAGCTGCGCACGTTGCAGGGTCTGACTCACGCGTCGTTGTACATCTCGCAAGTGGTACTGCTGATACTAGCATGCTAGTTTGCGATGTTCGTCAGCGAACGGACAGGACCTGCCGGCGCGCGCAGCGTTATAAGAATCCATCTGATATTCGGAGTGACCTACATGAATCCCGTCACCTCTTTTCTGGTATTCGTCCTGGCGGCCGGCGGTGTGCTGGCCGGCTACCGCAACGAACTCTATGTCGCGATCCCACTGTTTGTGCTCGCGGCCCTCGTTGCCTCATCGCTGAAGATGGCCAATGTCTGGCAGAAATTCGTGATTCTGCGGATGGGAAAACTGCAAAGCGTGCGCGGCGCGGGGTTGTTCGTCATCATCCCGGTCCTCGATACGGTGGTCGCCATCATCGACGAGCGCATCCAGACCACCGCTTTCAACGCCGAGCAGGCGCTGACGCGCGACACCGTGCCGGTCAATGTCGATGCCATCATCTTCTGGCGTGTGCAGGATGCCGAGAAGGCGGCGCTGGCCATCACCAACTACCGTGAAGCCATCGATCGGGTGGCCCAGACATCGCTGCGCGAAATGATCGGTTCATCGATGCTGGGCGCGCTGCTGTCCGACCGCAAGGACGCCGATGCGCAACTGCAAGCCGAGATCGCCCAGAAGACTGCGCCGTGGGGAATTGCGGTGAACTCGGTGGAGATTCGCGACGTCGCCATCCCCGAGGCGCTGCAGAACGCCATGTCCCGTCAGGCGCAGGCGGAGCGCGAGAAGCAGGCCCGTGTCATTCTCGGTTCAGCTGAGGCTGAAATCGCCGGCAAGTTCGTCGAGGCCGCCGCCGTCTATGACGGTCACCCGTGGGCACTGCAGCTGCGTGCCATGAACATCATCTATGAAACCACGAAGGAGCGCGGGGCCACGATCCTCATGCCCAGTTCGATGGTCGACAGTCTGAATCCGTCCGCGTCCACCCTGGGGTTGGCGCTGGCGGGGCTTGACGCGCAGGCCGCCAACCGCGCACCCGGCACCAAGACTGCGCCGCCCGCCAAAACGCCACCCGCCGTCGAGTAGAGGCCGCAGCTCTAACTGGTATTATTAGTACTAGCATAAGGGGCCGCACTGCAAGCCGGGGCGAGGATTGCTCATACTGCCGCCGCCAGCGGATGGAGGGCACGTGGGTGAGTGATCGTTTCAGCGCGAAGAACGTCGTCGTCATCGGTGGCAACAGCGGTATCGGCCTGGCCGCCGCGCGCGCCTTTGCGCAGGAGGGCGCGAAGGTCGTCATCACCGGGCGCTCGCCGCAGACCCTGCAAGGCGCCGCCGAGGAAATCGGCCACGGCGCGGTCGCGATCCGCTCCGACATCGGGGATGTGGCCCAGATTAGCGCGCTGTTCGCACAGTTGAGTGCGCAGCTTGGCCACATCGATGTGCTGTTCGTCAACGCGGGCATCGGCGCGTTCCAGCCCATTGAAAAGGTCACCGAGCGGGACTGGGACAGCCTTCATGACATCAATCTGAAGGGCGTCTTCTTTACCGTGCAGCAGGCGCTGCCGCTGTTGCGCACCGGCGCGGCAATCGTCCTCACCGGTTCCATCGGTGCGCTGAAGGGGATTCCGACCGGCTCGGTCTACGCGGCGAGCAAGGCTGGGCTGCGGGCGTTGGGCCGCAGCTTCGCAGCGGAGCTGGTGGGTAAGGGGATCCGCGTCAACGTGGTCAGCCCCGGTCCAACCGATACGCCCATCATCGGCCGCACCGGCGGCCTGCCACCCCAGGCCATTCCGGCGATCCGTGAACAGATGATCCGCAACACACCGATGCACCGCATGGGCATGCCGGAGGAAGTCGCCGCCGCGGTGCTGTTTCTGGCCAGCGCTGAGGCGGCCTTCGTCACCGGCATCGACTTCCTGGTCGACGGCGGGGCCGCCAGTTTTTAGCAGGAGAGCTTGCAATGCCCAAACCCAATCAGCCCGGCATTGAAGACCGCATCGCCATCCAGGACCTCATCGCAAAGTACTGCTGGGCGCTGGACACGGGAGATGTCGAATCCTTCGTCGCCTGCTTCACGCCCGATGCGGTGCTGGTCGAGGAAGTATTCGAGGACCCCGATGTCTGGAATGGCCATGACGGCATTCGCGAGCTCATCGAGCACTACGCCAATTCGCCCGGATTTCCGGGGCGTCAGCATCATGTGACCCAGACCCAGGTCAGCGGGGATGCGCAGCGCTGCCAGGTGCGCTCGTTCGCATTCGTGACGGAGTGCCGCGGCGAGCCGCCCTACACGATACGCTTCACCGGCTACTACGAGGATTCGGTGGTGAAGGTGGCGGGGGAGTGGCTGTTCCGCGAGCGATTCATCCGTTTGTGGGACGGGCCGGTGCTGGCGCGATTCCCGGGTCGCGGTGAACGCATTGCGCGCAAGCGGCCACCGGAACTGATCATCAAGAGAAAGAGCCGGGGTGCCTGAGCATGTCTGAACCGCTGACCGTCGCCGGGGCCGGCCCCGCACCGCAACTTGAATTTGCCTTTGAAATACGCCTGCGCTTTACCCGCGTGCAGATGATCCCCGGCATGCCCAGTGGCGCCATGCGCGGTGCCGTATACGTGGACAGCGGCGAGATTCGGGGCCCGCGCCTGAACGGCAAGGCGGTGCCGAACAGCGGCGGTGATTACGCGCTGTTCCGCCCCGATGATGTCGTCTCCTTCGATGCACGCTACATGCTGGAGGCGGCCGATGGCGCCCTGATCCTGATGCGCAACCGCGGGCATCTGTGGGGACGCCACCCCGACACCATGCAGAAGCTGCGCGACATGGCCTTCAAGGGTGGTCCGATCGTGGATCCGTCGGAGTATTATCTGCGCTCCACACCCTCATTTGAAGTGGCTGCCGGCAAGCATGACTGGCTGATGCGGCACGTGTTCGTCGGCCTGGGCGAGCGCCGCACGGACGGCAACTTCGTGCGTTATTTCGTGGTGACCTGACATTCCTGACCGGAGATCTAGCTCATGACCGCTCCTTTTCCGCAGACCATGGACTACTCGGGGCACAACCTGCCCTGCCGTATCGAATGCGACATTTACGACCTGGTGGTCGAAGGCACACTGCCGCCGGAAATCCGCGGCTGCTGGTACCAGTCCGTGCCCGATCCGCAGTACCCCCCGAAGCTTGGCAAGGACACCTTCCTGAGCGGCGATGGCATGGTGCGCAGCTTCGCCTTCGATGGCGAAGGACATGTCGATTTCAAGCAGCGCTACATCCGCACCGAGCGCTGGATGCTCGAGCACCAGGCGCGCAAGGCGCTGTTCGGCATCTACCGCAATCCGTTCACCGATGATCCAAGCGTGGCCGGCAAGCGCCGCGGCGCTGCCAACACTACGCCGTTCTTCCACGGCGGCCGGCTGCTCGCGTTCAAGGAGGACTCACCGCCCTGGGAAGTGGATCCGCAGACGCTCGCGACCGTGGGGGAGTGGACCTTCGGCGGGCAGCTGCGCAGCCAGACCGTCACGGCGCACCCGCGATTCGATCCGGCCACCGGCGAGATGCATTACTTCGGTTACGAGGCGACGGGCCTTGCGAGCAACGAAGTGTCGTACTTCGTCACCAATGCCAAGGGCGAGCTGATACGCGAGGATTTCTTCAAGGTCCCCTATTGCGCACTGATGCACGATTTCGTCGTGACCAAGGAGCACGTGGTGTTCCCGGGTTTTCCGATCGTCGCGGATATCGAGCGCATGAAGGCCGGTGGTGACCATTGGGCCTGGGATGCCACCAAGGAGTCCTTCATCGGCATCATGCCGCGCAAGGGCAAGGTCAGCGACATGCGCTGGTTCCGCGCGCGCCCCTGTTCGGTATTTCACTTCATCAACGGCTTTACCGAAGGCAACAAGGTGCACGTGGACATGTGCGTCAGTGACGTACCGGCCTTCGAGTTCATGCGCGAGGCGGGCGGCCTGCACATTCCGCAGTACCAGGTCGGCGGCGGTCTGGTGCGCTGGACGTTCGACATGTCGAGTGAGCAGGACACGCCCGAGGAGACATCGATCGGCCCGGCGGCGGATTTCCCGCGCCTGGCCGACAAGGATTTGATGGTCGACTACAACGTCGCCTACTTCGGGCAGGTCGACGTGCGCTTCGGTCCGCCGATTCTTTCCGGACCGGTCGGCGCCGGCTTCAACACCCTGGCGCGGCTCGAAGTGAAGAGCGGCAAGGTGACCACCTATTTCCCGGGCCCGAACCGCACCATGCAGGAGCATGTGCACGTGCCGTCGGCCACGCCGGGTCACGAGGGCTACCTGATGCACATCATCGATCGTCATGATGAGAACCAGGCCGAGGTGCATGTGCTCGAGGCGCAGCACATCGAGAAGGGGCCCATCGCGACCATCAAGATTCCGATGCGTTTGCGCTCGGGCGTGCATGGCAACTGGGCCTCCGCGCAGGCACTGGCCGGCCGGGTGCGCGCTTGAGCATTGTGGTCACGGGTGCGTCCGGCGCATTCGGCCGCATGGCGGCCGAACGGCTGCTGAGCACGGTCGAACCCTCGCAGCTGGTGCTCGTGACCCGCCACCCGGATGCCCTTGCGGATTTCGCCGCACGCGGCGCGAGCGTGCGGTTCGGTGATTTCGACAAGCCCGAATCGCTGCCCGCGGCCTTCGCGGCAGCGGACCGGCTGCTGCTGATCAGCACGCTCGATGTCGGCGCGCGTCGCCGGCAGCAACACCAAACTGCAATCGATGCCGCCGTCGCAGCCGGCGTACGCCATGTCATCTACACCTCCAGTGTCGGAATTCACCCGCGCAGCCCGGCCTTCGTGATCGAGGACCATCGGTTCACCGAGGAGGCGCTGCGCCGCAGCGGCCTGCAGTTCACTTTCATGCGCGATGCGCAATACGCCGAAGTGATCACCACCATGATCGCGCCCGGGGCGGTGGCCAGCGGTGAGTGGCTGTCGAGTGCGGCCGATGGCTGCATGGCCTTCATTTCGAAGCAGGACTGCGTGGAGTCGGCGGTGGCAGTGCTGACCACGCCCGGGCACGAGGGCGCGGTGTATGAGATCACCGGACCCGAACTGCTGACCTTCGGCGACTGCGCGCGCATCGCCGCCGAAGTGAGCGGCAAGCCGATCCGGTTCGCGAATGTCTCGCACGAGGTCATGCAGGCGCGTTTTGATGCGGCCGGCGTTCCGCGCCGTCATATCGAAGGCACGCTGCACGAGCAGGCCGGCGCCTGGGGGAGTGAGGAGATGATGTCGTACGAGCGCGCCATCCGTGAGGGCTACTTCGCGGTCGCTTCGCATCACGTCAAACTGCTCACGGGCCGCCCCGCACGCTCGCTGCGAGAGGTCTACGAGGCCACCCGCAGCGCACTGCCGGCCTGACGGCGATGACGAACCACGCGGCCCGCTCGCGGACCCCCGAAGCGCAACGCAACCTGGACCATGTGCTGGGTCTGTTCCGGGATGTGCTGGCACCCCTGGACGCCGATCAGGTCGACCGCTACATCGGGCCGGATTACATCCAGCACAGTCCCATGGCGGCGCCCGGGCGCGAAAGCCTCAAGGCGTTCCTGCGCACGGTGCATGCTGCAAGTCCTAACGCCAGCCAAAGGCTGCTGCGGGCGTTCGTGGACGCTGATCACGTCATCATTCACTACCATGTGAAGAAAGATCCGCAGGACCGCGGCTTTGTGGTCATGGATATCTTCCGGCTCAGCAACGGCATGGTGGTGGAACACTGGGATTGCGTCCAGGACGTGCCGGCGGATTCGCCGAATCCCATTTCGATGTTCTAGGAGTAAACGACCATGCTGTGGATCGCCCTGGTAGTGCTGCTCGCGGTGCTGGAATACCTGGTGTTCGGCTTCCTCGTGGGCGCGGCCCGCGGGCGCTACAAGATTGCCGCGCCGGCAACGGTCGGACACCCGGTATTTGAACGAACCTTTCGTGTTCATTACAACACCCTCGAGATGCTGGTGGTCTTCATCCCCTCGATCTGGCTGTTCGGGATGTATCTGAATCCGCGCTGGGGCGCCATTCTCGGCGCGGTGTTCGTGGTGGCCCGCGCGCTCTATGCCGTCGGCTACATACGCGCACCGGAAAAGCGTGAGATCGGTGCCATGCTGTCCTTTCTGGTGGTGGCGATCCTGCTGGTCGGCGCGCTCTACGGGGTCATTCGCGCGCTGTGGATTCTCGGGGCGTGACATCCGCACCCGGCAGCCAGCGCACCGGTGGCGAGGCCCTCGTTGATTCGCTCATCGTGCACGGCGTGGACACGGTATTCGGCCTGCCCGGCGCCCAGACCTATGGCCTGTTCGATGCCCTGCATCGCGCACAACCGCAGCTGCGCACCATCGGCGCGCGTCACGAGCAGGCCTGCAGCTACATGGCCTTCGGCTACGCGCGATCCACCGGTCGAGCGGCGGTCTGTACCGTGGTACCCGGCCCGGGCCTGTTGAACGCCAGTGCCGGACTGCTCACGGCATGGGGCGCGAACCAGCCGGTGCTGTGCCTGACGGGGCAGGTGCCGCGGGCGTTTCTCGATCAGGGTCGCGGCCACCTGCACGAAATGACCGATCAGCTCGGCACCGCGGCGGGTTTCAGCAAGTGGGTGGCGCGGGTCGAGCACCCGGCGCAGGCGCCCGCATTGGTCCAAGAAGCATTCAAACAGATGCGCCAGGGGCGCCCCGGTCCGGCGGTCCTCGAAATGCCCTGGGATGTGTTTACGCAGCGCGCCGCCGTGGTGCCGGTCGCGCCGTACGCCGGGCCGCTCGCGCCGGCGCCGGATACGGAAATCGCCGCCGCCGCCGCGCGGCTGATCGCTGCCAGCAGCTTCCCGATGATTTTCGTGGGCGGCGGCGCGCAGGCGGCGGCGGATTCGATCCTCGAGCTGGCCGAGTTGCTGGATGCGCCGGTCGTCGGATTTCGCAGCGGGCGCGGCGTGGTGAGCGACGCACATGAACTGGGCTTGAACATTGCGGCCGCCTGGCGCCTGTGGCCGAAGACCGATCTGGTGCTCGGCATCGGCACGCGGCTTGAAGTGCCGGGGTGGCGCTGGCCCTGGAAGCCCGCAGGACAAAAGAGCATCCGTCTGGACATCGATCCGGTGGAACTGCGGCGGGCACCCGCCGATATCGCCATGCTTGCGGATGCGCACGCGGGTACGCGCGCGCTCCTGGATGCCTTGCGCAAGCAAACCGTACATCGCGGCGCGCGCCGTGCAGCGATCCGCGCGGCGCGCCTCGCCGCGCACGCCGATATCGAGTCGATACAGCCGCAGGTCAGTTATCTGCGGGCCATTCGCGAGGTGCTCCCGGAGCAGGGCCTCGTCACGGATGAAATCTCGCAGATGGGATTCACGGCCTGGTACGGCTACCCGGTATACAAGCCACGGACCTTCATCAGTTCCGGATACCAAGGCACGCTGGGTTCGGGTTTTCCGACTGCACTGGGCGTCAAGGTTGCCCATCCGCAGCAGCCCGTCGTCGCCATCTGCGGCGATGGCGGCTTCATGTTTGCGGTGCAGGAACTGGCGACGGCCGTGCAGCACGGCATCGGCGTCGTGACCCTGGTATTCAACAACAATGCCTTTGGCAACGTGCGTCGCGATCAGCGCGAGCGCTTCGCGGGCCGCATGCTCGGTTCGGACCTGCGCAATCCGGATTTCCTGAAGCTGGCCGATGCCTTTGGCGTTCAGGCTGATCGGGTCACGTCCCCGGATGCACTGCGCATCAGCTTGTCCCGCGCGCTGGACTCGGGTGTCCCGTGGCTGATCGAAATACCCGTGCCGCGCGACTCCGAAAGTGATCCGTGGCGATTCCTGCAGCCGCCGATTCCCGCCGATGTCTGAAGCGCGGGCCTGACGCGGTCCGAAGCTGGGCGGTTGGGTAGATGCTGGCCTCTGCCGCGCAATAGACGTATCGTGCGCGCTCAGGAAAAAGACCAACCCCATGCGGACCAGGAAGATTCAGGACTACGGCACTGCAGTAGTGACGGTCATGGCGATGATCGCCCTGCATGCATTGCTCATGCCCTGGGTGGGACCCTCGCACAACACCGCGTTCATGATCTGCGCGGTCGCCGTGACGTTGGCGACGGGCGGTCCGGGGCCGGCGATTCTCACCGCGGTGCTGGCGTTCGTGTGCGCCGTCACGCTGTTCGGCGATCCGGGCTCGCTGTCGGGGATGGGGCGTACCGGCTCCGACGTCACGGCGCTGATGTACGCGATTTTGTGCGCCGTCATGATCGCCCTCGGGTCATGGCACGCGCGCCGCTCACGCGGTGAGCGCGAGGCCCACGCGCGCGACGTGCAGATGCTGGAGCTGGTCACGGACTGCTTTTTCGTCCTGGACCGGGAATGGCGCTTTACGCACATGAACGGTCCGGGCCTCAAATACTTCGACAAGCAGCCGCAGGACCTGCTCGGCAGGAGCATCTGGGAGGTTTTCCCCAGCGGCGTCGGCACGTCGGTCGATACTTTGTTCCGGGGCGTCGCCGCGAGCGGGGTGGCAGCCCGCACCGAACTGGTGGGACCGCTGACGAACCGCTGGCTGGACGTGCGCGCCGTGCCCACCGGAACCAGCCTGATGGTCGTGTTCACGGATATCTCGCAGCGGCGCGTGGCCCAGGATGCCGCCCAGCACAACGCCGATTTTCTGCGCGTGGTGGCCGATTCCGTCAGTGTTCTCATTGCTTATCTGGACGGGCAGCGGCGCTATCGGTTTGTGAATCGCGGTTACGCGGACGCTTTTGGGTTCGATGCCGATGCGGCGTTGGGCAAGACGCATACCGAGTTGTGTGGCGCGGCTGCCTATGAGGCCATCCGCCAACCGCTGGATGATGGCTTTGCGGGCGAAGCGGTCAGCGATGAAATGCCCTTGCGTCTGGCGAACCTGGGCGAACGGCACCTGCTGGCGAGTTATCGTCCGGATCGGGATGAGTCAGGCCAGGTGCGCGGCGTGGTGCTCGCGCTGAGCGATATCACCGAGCGCGTGGAGGCGGAAATCGCCCTGCGTGAGGCCGATCGGCGCAAGGATGAATTTCTGGCGACGCTGGCCCACGAGCTGCGCAATCCGCTGGCGCCGATCATGAACTCCGTGCAGCTGCTGGGCGCCGATACCGCGACGCGAACCAATGCCCGCGCCATCATCGACCGGCAGGTACGGCACATGGCACGCCTGGTGGATGATCTGCTGGATGTGTCGCGCATCACGCTCGGCCGCATCAACCTGCGGCGCGAGCGCGTGAGTGTCGCGCAGGTCGTGAGCCATGCGGTCGAGGCGAGTCGCCCGCTCATAGAGTCCTCGGGCCACGACTTCAAGGTGCAGCTGCCCGCCGAGGCGCTGATGGTGGATGCCGACCTCATGCGTCTGGCGCAGGCGGTCCTCAACCTGCTCAACAATGCCGCCAAGTACACTCCGGCGGGCGGGCGCATTGAGCTGAACGTCGCGCGGGCCGGCGATGCGGTCGTGATCGCCGTGACCGATACGGGCGTCGGCATTCCCGAGGCGATGCTGCCGCGGATCTTCGAGATGTTCGCGCAGGTGGACCGCGACCTCGCGCGCGCGCAAGGCGGGCTCGGCATCGGACTGACGCTGGCGGCGAAGCTCGTGAGCATGCACGGCGGGATGCTCGAGGCGCACAGCGCGGGCCTCGGGCGCGGCAGTCGCTTCGAAATACGCATCCCCCTGGCGAGCGGCGCCAGTACCGGCACGGCACAGCTCGTGCCGCCAGCCACCGTGCTGCCGCAGGCGCGCCGGGTACTGGTCGTGGATGACAATGTCGACGCCGCCGAGAGCCTGAGTCTGCTGCTGCAGGCCGACGGCCACCATACCGAGCTGGCCCATGACGGGCTGGAGGCGGTGGCGGCGAGCGCGCGTTTCGCCCCCGACATCGTGCTGCTGGATATCGGCCTGCCCGGTCTGAACGGCTACGAGGCGGCCATGCGCATGCGCCAGGACAACGGCAACGGGACGCGACCGCGACCGACCCTGGTGGCGCTGACCGGCTGGGGACAGCAGCAGGATCGGGAGCGCGCGGCACAGGCCGGTTTTGACCTGCATCTGACCAAGCCCGTCGATCCGGCTGTCATAATGGCCTTGGCTCGCGACCCGCGAACACCGACCCTGCAGCAGTATTCGCTGGCGCGCATCCGCACCCTGGGGTGATCCGGCGCGCGCTTCCGTTATACTTGGCGGCCCGGCTGGCCTTAACAACCGCAGGCGAATGTGGCGGAATTGGTAGACGCGCTGGATTTAGGTTCCAGTGGGGTAACCCGTGAGGGTTCGAGTCCCTCCTTTCGCACCAGGCCGGTTCGTTTCAAAACAGGATTTTAGTGGTATGCAGGTATCTTTGACCGCGATGGGTGGACTTGAACGCCGCCTGGAAGTTGCCGTTCCCGCTGCCGACGTGACCAGCGAAATCGAAAGCCGGCTCAAGCAGCTGGCCCGGACTTCCCGTCTGAAGGGCTTCCGTCCCGGCAAGGCGCCGTTGCCGGTCGTGCGCAAGCAATTCGGGGACCAGGTTCGCGCCGAGGTCGTCAGCGACATCATGCGCAAGTCGTTCGCCGAGGCGGTCTCGAAGGAACAGCTGACGCCGGCCGCAGGTCCGCGCATCGAGCCGATCGCCCTGGACCCCGGCTCGGACCTCAAGTACGCGGCCGTGTTCGAGGTGATGCCCGAGGTGAAGGTGGCGCCCTTTGCGGCCATCCAGATTCAGCGCCCAAGCGCCGCAGTCACCGAAGCCGACGTGGACGCCATGATCGAGTCGATGCGCCGGCAGCGCCCCGAGTTCAAGGAGGTCTCCCGCGTCGCCCAGAGCACGGATCGGGTGACGGTGGATTACGACGGCACGGTGGGCGCAGAGGCCTTTGAGGCCGGTCAGGGGCGCGATGTGCCCTTCGTCATCGGCGCCGGGCAGGTGTTGCCGCAGTTCGACCAGGCGGCCCTCGGAGCCGCCGCGGGTGAAACCCGCGAGGTCACGATCAGCTACCCGGAGAACCACGGCTCGAAGGCGCTGGCCGGCAAAACGGCCCAGTTCAAGCTGACGGTCAAAAAGATCGAGGAACAGCGGCTGCCGCCGGTCGATGATGAGTTCTGCCGCGCCTACGGGGTGGAAGAGGGCGGCATCGACATGCTGCGCACCGAAGTGCGTGCCAGCATGGAGCGCGAGATGAACTCGGTGATCCGCGGCCGGGTCCGCAACCAGGTCATGGAAGCGCTGTATCGCAACAATCCCCTGGAAGTGCCCAAGGCGCTGGTCGACGACACGGCCCAGCAGATGCAGATGGATGCCGGCCGGCGTGCCGGTGCGCGCGAGGCCAGCCAGCTGCCGCCGCGTGCCCAGTTCCTCGATGCCGCCCGCCAGCGCGTGGCCTTGGGGATGGTCATGGGCGAAATCGTCCGCAGTCTGTCACTGACGCTCGACCGTGCGCGGCTGCAGACCCGCGTGGACGACCTCGTGGCCTCGTTCCCGAATCCCGAGGAGACGCGCCGCTCGTACCTGTCCAATCCGGAGGCGATGCGCCAGATTGAGTCGGCGGTCCTTGAAGATCAGGCAATTGATGCCATAGTGGAAAAGGCCAACCTCACCGAGCAGCCGGCTTCGTTCCGGGAGCTGACGGGATTTGGCCAGAATGCAGACATTAGCGGGAGTTCTGCGACATGAATGAGCGTGGCTTGAATCTGGTTCCGATGGTCGTCGAACAGACGGCTCGTGGCGAACGTGCCTATGACATCTACTCCCGGCTGCTCAAGGACCGACTGATTTTCGTGGTCGGGCCTATCGATGACTACATGGCCAACATCGTGGTGGCGCAGCTGCTGTTCCTGGAGTCGGAGAATCCGGAAAAAGAGATCAACCTGTACATCAACTCGCCGGGTGGCGTGGTGACATCGGGTCTGGCGATCTACGACACCATGCAGTTCATCAAGCCGGATGTCAGCACCATCTGCACCGGCCAGGCGGCCAGCATGGGCGCCGTCCTGCTCGCCGCGGGCGCGAAGGGCAAGCGCTACTGCCTGCCGCATGCGCGCGTGATGATCCACCAGCCGCTCGGCGGCGTACAAGGCCAGGCGAGCGACATGGAGATCCACGTGCGTGAGACGCTGGGTATTCGCGACCGACTGAACAAGATCCTGGCCAAGCACACCGGCCAGAGCGTGGAAAAGATCAAGCTCGACACCGACCGGGACAATTTCCTCAGTGCCACCGATGCCGTGGATTATGGCTTGATCGACAAGATTCTGGAGAAACGGGGCGAGCCGGCGCCCGGTTCCAGTGCGAATAAGTGACTTTAAGCACCCCTTTAAGCACTAATACTGAGAGCGACAGCACATCGCGGTACCGGCATGGCGTCGCTGCTTTGCCTGTGGCCTCAGGCGCGTGCTATAAAGAAATTGCCCCTGTCTGTGGGGGTTTCTCCTGCGGCGCCATTGCAGCACGAGGGTTAGATGACTGAAGATTCCCGCGGCCGTCACGATGACGGCAAACTGTTGTACTGCTCGTTCTGCGGGAAGAGCCAGCACGAGGTGCGCAAGCTCATCGCTGGGCCCTCGGTGTTCGTCTGTGACGAATGCGTCGAGCTGTGCAATGACATCATCCGCGAGGAGCTCGAGGATCGGGCCGAACGTGCCCGCGACAAGCTCCCCAAGCCCCATGAGATCAAGAAGGTCCTTGACGAGTACGTCATCGGCCAGGACCGCGCCAAGAAGGTGCTGTCCGTATCGGTCTACAACCACTACAAGCGTCTGCAGAGTCGCACCGGCACGCCCCGCAAGGACGAAGTCGAGATCACCAAGAGCAACATCTTGATGATCGGTCCGACCGGGTGCGGCAAGACGCTGCTGGCGGAGACCCTCGCGCGGCTGCTGAATGTTCCGTTCACGATCGCCGATGCGACCACGCTCACCGAAGCGGGTTATGTGGGCGAGGATGTGGAGAACATCATCCAGAAGCTGCTGCAGAAATGCGATTACGATGTGGAGAAGGCGCAGACGGGTATCGTCTACATCGATGAAATCGACAAGATCTCGCGTAAGTCCGACAACCCCTCGATCACGCGCGACGTATCCGGCGAGGGCGTACAGCAGGCGCTGCTGAAGCTCATCGAGGGCACGGTGGCGTCGGTTCCGCCCCAGGGCGGTCGCAAGCATCCGCAGCAGGAATTCCTGCAGGTGGATACGACGAATATCCTGTTCATTGTGGGCGGCGCATTTGCCGGGCTGGAGAAAATCATCCAGAACCGCACCCAAAAGGGCGGCATCGGCTTCACCTCTGAAGTGCGCGACGTGCGTGATCGCCCGCACGGCAGCGATCTGTTCCATGATGTGGAACCGGAAGATCTCATCAAGTTCGGGCTGATCCCCGAGTTCGTGGGCCGTCTGCCGGTGGTGGCGACTCTCGATGAGCTCGATGAGGCCGCACTGATCTCCATCCTCACCGAGCCGCGCAATGCGCTGACCAAGCAGTATCGGCGCCTGTTCGAGATGGAAGGCGCCGAGCTTGAGTTCAGGGAAGAGGCGTTGCGGGCGGTGGCGCATCGAGCCATGCAGCGCAAGACCGGCGCGCGTGGCCTGCGCACCATCCTGGAGACGGCACTGCTGGATATGATGTACGACCTGCCGACGCTGCGTAACGTGCAGAAGGTCGTCGTCGATGAGACCGTCATCGAGGGGCAGTCCAAGCCATACGTGGTATATCGAACTGAAGAAGAACCGCGGCGAGCCTCCGGCAGCGCACACTGAACCGTGCGCTGACCACACTTTCGGGCACCGCGCTTGAAACGGCGTGGCGCAGGCCCAAATCCCCGTTATATTAGACACGTGACAGGTACGCCGGGCACTGCCGCCCCCGTGCATGCCTTAACCTTTGCATCAGCGAGGAATGAACCATGACCGAACCGGTCTCCACGATCCCCGCGGCAGCCACCGCCCAGAGCGTGCCCGTGCTGCCGCTGCGGGACGTCGTCGTCTACCCGCACATGGTCATCCCGCTGTTCGTCGGCCGGGAGAAATCCATCCAGGCGCTGGATGTCGCCATGCGGGGTGACAAGCGCATCATGCTCATCGCGCAGAAGCAGGCCGATGTGGATGATCCGAAGGTCGAGGACCTCTATCGCATCGGCACCATCGCCACCATTCTGCAGCTGCTGAAACTGCCGGACGGGACGGTCAAGGTGCTGGTCGAAGGCGTCGATCGCGCGCGCATCGACAAGCTCGAAGCCGGGGACTACTACAGTGCCGACGTCACCACGCAATCGGACGGGGAAACCTACGATGAGCGTGAAATGGACGTGCTCGGCCGCTCGGTGATCTCGCAGTTCGAGCAGTACGTGAAACTGAACAAGAAGGTGCCCCCGGAGGTGCTGACGGCGCTGGCGGGTATCGACCATGCGGGGCGGCTGGCCGACACCGTCGCCGCGCACATGTCGCTGAAGCTCGGCGAGAAGCAGAAGGTTCTGGAGATCCTGGACGTGCGCAAGCGCCTCGAACATATCCTGGTCGCCATCGAAGGCGAGATGGATGTGCTGCAGATCGAGAAGCGCATCCGCGGTCGCGTCAAGGCGCAGATGGAGAAGTCGCAGCGCGAGTACTACCTGAATGAGCAGATGAAGGCCATTCAGAAGGAACTCGGCGAAATGGACGAGGGCGGCAACGAGCTCACGGACCTGGAGCAGAAGATCGCCAAGGCCGGCATGCCCAAGGAGGCCCGCGAGAAGGCCGGCGCCGAACTGAACAAGCTGAAGATGATGTCGCCGATGTCGGCGGAGGCGACGGTCGTCCGCAACTACATTGACTGGCTGGTGAAGGTGCCGTGGAAGAAGCGCACCAAGATCCTCAAGGACATCGCCAAGGCCGAATCCGTGCTGGACGAGGACCACTTCGGCCTGGAGAAGGTCAAGGAGCGCATCGTCGAGTACCTGGCCGTGCAGCATCGCGTCGAGAAGCTGCGCGGACCGATCCTGTGCCTGGTCGGCCCCCCCGGGGTCGGCAAGACCTCGCTGGGTCAGAGCATCGCGCGCGCGACGAACCGCAAGTTCGTGCGCATGTCGCTGGGCGGGGTACGCGATGAGGCCGAGATCCGCGGCCATCGGCGCACCTACATCGGCTCGATGCCCGGCAAGATCGTGCAGAACATGGCCAAGGCCGGGGTCCATAACCCGTTATTCCTGCTCGATGAAGTCGACAAGATGTCGATGGACTTTCGCGGCGATCCCTCCTCGGCGCTGCTCGAAGTGCTCGACCCCGAGCAGAACGCGACCTTCAACGATCATTACCTGGAGGTCGACCTGGATCTGTCCGAGGTGATGTTCGTCTGCACGGCGAATACGCTGAATATCCCCGGTCCGCTGCTGGATCGCATGGAAGTCATTCGTCTGCCGGGCTACACCGAAGATGAGAAGATGAACATCGGCCGGCGCTATCTCGTGCCCAAGCAGATGAAGGCGAATGGGCTGAGGGACGATGAGCTGAAGGTGTCCGACCCGGCGCTGCTGGACATCGTGCGGCACTACACGCGCGAGGCCGGTGTGCGTAACTTCGAGCGCGAAATCGCCAAGATCGGCCGCAAGTCGGTGAAGCAGCTGCTGCTCGAGGACAAGGAGCAGAAGGCCATTTCGGTGACCCCGCGCAACCTGGAGAAGTTCCTGGGCGTGAAGCGCTTCCGCTACGGCAAGGCCGAGGACAGCGACCGCATCGGTCAGGTCACGGGCCTTGCCTGGACGGAAGTCGGCGGTGAGCTGCTGACGATTGAAGCGGCCATCGTGCCGGGCAAGGGCAAGCTGCAGCACACCGGCCATCTGGGCGAGGTGATGCAGGAGTCGATTCAGGCGGCGATGACCGTGGTGCGCAGCCGCAGCCAGGTGCTGGGTCTGGAGCAGGACTTCTACCAGAAGAACGACATCCACCTGCACATGCCCGAAGGGGCGACGCCGAAGGATGGTCCGAGCGCGGGCGTCGGCATGTGTACCGCGCTGGTTTCGGCGCTGACGCGCATCGCGGTGAAGTCGGATGTGGCGATGACCGGTGAGATCACGCTGCGCGGGGAAGTGCTGCCCATCGGCGGCCTGAAGGAAAAGCTGCTTGCGGCCCATCGTGGGGGCATCAAGACCGTGCTCATCCCGGATGAGAACGTGAAGGATCTGACCGAGATCCCGGACAACATCAAGGGCAATCTCAACATCAGGCCCGTGAAGTGGATTGATGAGGTATTGCAGATCGCGCTGGTGAGTCAGCCGGTTCCGCTGGTGGCGGCGGTACCGGTGGCCCCGGTGGAAGCCAAGCCCGCGCGCCGCGCGGCGCGGCGCGCCCTGAAGCCCTCATCGGCACACTAGGCAAGGCAGTCGCGCGACGGCGGGCATGAAGCACTTCGACGCCGTCATTTTCGACATGGATGGCACGCTGCTCGATACCGAGCGTGTCGCACAGCAGGCCTTCTTTACGGCCTGCGATGAGCGGGGCGTTGCGCCGCGCATGGATCTGCTGCTGCGCTGCGTCGGTGCCGCGGAGCCGATCGCCCGCGCCGTGATCCAGGAGGGTTATGGCGCCGCGCTCGATTCCGACGCGTTCTTCGAGGCCTGGAGTCGGCACTTCGCGCGCGTGAGCCAGGTGACCCCGGCGCCCCTGAAGGAGGGCGCCGTGGCGCTGCTCGATGCCGTGGCCGAGCTGGGCCTGCCGATGGCCATCGCGACCTCCTCGGGCACGCTCCACGCGCTGGAAAAGCTGCGCCACGCGGGCCTTCTGCAGCGCTTCAAGGCCGTCATCGGCGCCGATCAGGTCAGCCGCCCGAAGCCGGATCCTGAGGTTTACCTGAAGGCGGCCGGCTCGCTCGGTGTCGAGCCGCGCGCCTGTCTGGCGGTCGAGGACTCCGAGTACGGGGTGCGCGCGGCGCATGCCGCCGGCATGACGGTGATCCAGGTCCCGGATATGACCCAGCCGACGGCGGATCTGCGCGCCCTCGGCCATATCGTGCTGACCTCGCTGCGCGAGGTGGCCGGCTATCCCTTTGCGACGGATGACATCCATGGCTGAAGTTGAGATTCACACCTCCCACGAAGGCGGCGGGGACGCCTTCACCAAGGGGGTCAGCGTCATGGTGGGCGTCATCGGCATCGTGCTCGCCTTCGTCACCATTGCCTCCCATCGCGCCCACACCGCCGCCGTGATTCATCGCACCGAGGCGAACGACCAGTGGTCGTTCTACGAGGCGAAGAAGGAGCGGGAGCACCTGATGGAGGTGGCCGCGGGCCTGCTCGGCGTGGTCCAGACGACGCAGGCGGACAAGGCCCGGGTATTGGCCGATCAGTACGCGAAGCAACGCGACCGCTATGCCGCCGAAGCCGCTCCTATCCAGGAGCAGGCCAAGGCACGCGAGGCGCAAAGTGCGCGCGAGGAGGCGCGGGGGCTGCGCCTGGATCTGGGCGAGGGGCTGCTGGAACTCGGGCTGGTACTGACTTCCCTGTACTTCCTGGCCCGCAAGCGCTTGTTTCCGATCATCGGGATATTGGCAGCCGCCGCCGGCGCGATCGTCGCCGCGACCAATTTCCTCGCCTAGGGGCGCGTGCTAAATTGCCACTATCGGGTGCTTAGCTCAGCTGGTAGAGCGTCGCCTTTACACGGCGAATGTCGGCGGTTCGATCCCGTCAGCACCCACCACTTCGAAGAACTCCGGTCTGCGTTTCCGCAGACCGGAATGGCAGCTACTCCTCATTCTACTTTGCGCGCTGTCGGGCGGGACGCCGGCCGCGCAACACGACCAAGCCCCCTGCCAGGAGCGTGAAGGCACTCATCGCGCCGGCCGGATCGATCTCCGGGGCGGCGGCCACATCGGTCGACCCGGTCGCCGCTGCAGTCGTCACCTTGGTTCCCGAATCACGGTTGAGTGCTTCATGGTTGCCCGCATGCCGCGTTGAAAACGCGTTGGCCGCGCTTGTCGCCGCTAGCGACAGAAGTAACACGGACAGAACTTTCGACATTTGAATTCTCCCAAAAGGACGCGACTAACAGTGGCGGGATCGCGGCGTTGCGCTAAGAAGCCACTGCCCCAGCTTGGCGTCGGAATTCGCCGACTGGCGCAGGTCAAGTGTCAAATTGCCGGCGGCTCAATGCTCGATATGGATGCGGAGGGCAAAAACCGAGACCGGGCCGCGGTCGAGGTTGTAGGCCGGATTTCTGATCCACTGGTAGTCAAGCGTGAGCTGGGCGAACGGCACAATCGTGGCC